>CASGDD010000056.1 GCA_949300115.1 uncultured Oscillospiraceae bacterium
GCCCGATGGGCGCTGCCCGCCGGTTGCAAATGCCCCGCCCCTGTGCTAGGATAGGGGCAAAGACGCCATCGAAAGGGAGTGTTTGGATGGACAAGGTGCTGATTCTTGTGATCGACGGCTGTGCGCCCGACTATCTCAGCGAGGCGGCTGCCCCGCAGATCCACCGGCTGGCGCGGCGGTACGGCTTTCTCAAGCGGGTACAGTGTGCGCTGCCCTCGGTCACCAATGTCAACCATGCCTGCATCCTCTCGGGCGAATGGCCGGAGCGGACGCGGATTGTGGGCAACTACCTCTACAACCCCGCGACGGGGGAGGAGGGCTTTCTCGAGGAACGCGGCTATATGCAGGCGCCGACCATCCTCCAGCGCTACCGGCAGGCGGGCGGCCGAACCGCCCTGCTGACCGTCAAGGGCAAGGTGCTGGGCGTCTATGGGGAGGGCGCGGACATCGGCTTTACCCTGCAGGACCCCGATCTCGAGCTGGTCCGGCGCTACCATCTCAGCCCGCCGCCCACCATCCAGAGCGTCGAGAGCAGCGGCTGGATCGTCGAGGCCGCCTGCCGCTGCATCGAGATCGACCACCCCGAGCTCGTCTACTGCACCACCAACGACCGCGTCTTCCATCACCACGCGCCCGGTGAACCGGAGGCGACCGAACAGATCGCGGCGATCGACCGCTGGATCGCGCGCATCCACGAGATCGATCCCGAGCGGCAGATCTACATCACCGCCGACCACGGCATGAACCGCAAGACGACCATCCTCGATCTGCAGCGGATGGCCGACCGCGCTGGTCTCTCGATCTTCTGCCTCAAGCCGCTCAAGGACCGCTACATCGAAAACCACCTCTACCAGGAGGGCGGGATGGTCTACGTCTATCTCAAAAAGCCGGAGGAGCGGGCGGCTTTTCTCGACTTTATCCGGCAGCTGCCGCAGGTGGAAGCGGTGCAGACGGCGGCGGAGGCTGCCGCCAGCTACCATCTGCCGGCCGGGCAGATCGGCGACTATGTCCTCTACGCGGCGCCCGACTGCGCCTTTGGCGAGCTGGAGAGCGGGGAGATCCTCCACACCGACGCCTCCCGCACCCACGGTTCCCGTTACGAACGGGAGATTCCGCTCGCCGCCATCCATCCGGCGGCCGGGCCGGAGTGCTATCAATACCATCTGGATATTGTGCGCAATCTTGTCCTGTAGGTAGAATTTATCGCCCATCGCCCCGCCATCCCCTGTCCGGCGGGACGGGCGGGCTGCGATCCGGCCCTCTTTCCGGCTTAACGCCCTCCAACGACAGAAAAAAGGCATCCGCGCCCGCTTGGGGTTCGGATGCCTTTTGTGATGCAGGGTGGTTAGATCAGTTCGATGATCGCCATCTCGGCGGCGTCGCCGCGGCGGGGACCGATCCGGATGATGCGGGTGTAGCCGCCGTTGCGGTCGGCATACTTCGGTCCGATCTCATCGATCAGCTTTTTGGCAACACTTTCCTTGGTGACATAGGAGAAGATCTGGCGCTTGGCGTGCAGATCGTTCTGCTGCTTGGCAACCGTGATCATCTTCTCGGTCATCGAGCGAACTTCCTTCGCGCGGGTGACCGTCGTCTCGATCTTTCCGTTCTCCAAAAGGAAGGTGACCATCGCCCGGAGCATCGCCTTTCTGTGGTCGGACGTCCTGCCGAGCTTTCTGGTTCCTGGCATCGATATTCACTCCTTTTCGGTGCTATTGGGCGGATGGGGGAGCTTATTCCTCCGAGTGGGCGAGGGAGAAACCGAGCGAGTTGAGCTTCTGGATGACCTCCTCGAGACTCTTGCGTCCGAGGTTGCGCACCTTCATCATATCCTCCTCGGTCTTGGTGGTCAGATCCTCGACCGTGTTGATCCCCGCGCGTTTGAGACAGTTGAACGAACGCACCGACAAGTCAAGCTCTTCAATGGCCATCTCAAGGACCTTTTCCTTGCCATTATCGTCTTTTTCAACCATGATTTCCGAACTATAGGCTTCACCGGAAAGGTCCACAAACAGGTTGAGATGCTCGTTGAGGACCTTGGCGCCCAGCGATACGGCCTCTTTGGCACTGATGGTGCCGTCAGTCCATACCTCAAGGGTCAGTTTATCATAGTCGGTGATCTGTCCCACGCGGGTGTTGTCCACGGCGTAGTTGACCTTGAGCACCGGCGTGTAGATGCTGTCCACCGGGATAACACCAATCGCCGATTGCATGTTCTGCTTGTTGCGGTCGGCGGAGATATAGCCGCGACCCCTGTTTAAGGTGATCTCCATATACAGTTTGGCGCCGGCGCCAAGCGAGGCGATATGCATCGTCGGGTCGAGGATTTCCACCTCGCTGTCCGCCTTGATCGAACCGGCGGTGACTTCGCACTCGCCCTCCGCCTCGATGTAGACGGTCTTCTGGCCCTCGCCATACAGCTTGGCGGTCAAGCCTTTGATGTTGAGAATGATCTCGGTAACATCTTCCTTGACTCCGGGAATCGTGGAAAACTCGTGAAGTACCCCATCGATTTTAACCGACGTGACGGCAACACCAGGGAGTGAGGAGAGCAGGACGCGCCGGAGGCTGTTGCCGAGGGTCGTGCCGAAGCCGCGCTCGAGCGGCTCAACCACGAACTTACCATATCTGCCATCGGGGCTCAGTTCGGCCGTCTCAATTCTTGGTTTCTCAATTTCGATCATCAAAAACCCTCCTTAGTAGTGGATCGCATGTTCCATTCCCCTTGCCGACATCGCATTACTTGGAGTAGTACTCAACGATCAGCGTCTCCTCGACCTCGAGGTCGATCTCGTCACGGTTGGGCAGACGCACCACCTTGGCTTCGAGCTTGTTGGCGTCGTAATCGAGCCAGGTCGGGACCGGACGGCCGCCCGCCGACTCAACGATCATCTTAAACTTCTCATTCTCGCGGGACTTCGAACGCAGCGAGATGACATCGCCCTCGCTCACCAGGAAGGAGGGGATATTGACTCTGCGGCCGTTGACATCGAAGTGGCCGTGACGGACCAGCTGACGCGCTTCCGGACGGGAGGACGCCAGGCCCATACGGTAGACAACGTTGTCGAGGCGGCTCTCGAGGATCCGCAGGAAGTTCTCGCCGGTGACGCCGCTGCGGCGCTCGGCCATCTCGAAGTACTTCTGGAACTGGCCCTCGAGCACCCCGTAATAACGGCGGGTCATCTGCTTGGCACGCAGCTGGGTGCCGTACTCGGAGACCTTCTTGCGGCCCTGACCGTGCTGGCCGGGGGCATAAGCCCTGCGGACAACCGCGCATTTATCGGTGTAGCACCGCTCGCCCTTCAGGAAAAGTTTACGGCCTTCCCGGCGGCAGAGGCGGCACACGGAATCAGTATATCTTGCCATACGGTAGTAACCTCCATATTCGGTTAGACGCGCCGACGCTTCGGCGGTCTGCAGCCGTTGTGCGGAACGGGCGTAACGTCCTTGATCATGCTGACCTCCAGCCCGGCAGCCTGCAGCGCGCGGATGGCTGCCTCACGGCCGGAACCGGGGCCCTTGACATAGACCTCCACCGTCTTGAGCCCATGCTCCATCGCAGCCTTTGCCGCAGTTTCGGCCGCGGTCTGAGCAGCATAGGGGGTCGACTTCCTGGATCCGCGGAATCCAAGGCCGCCGGCGCTCGCCCAGCTCAGTGCATTGCCCTGCACATCGGTGATGGTCACGATCGTATTGTTAAACGTCGACTGGATGTGCGCCGCGCCGCGCTCGATGTTCTTGCGTTCACGACGCCGGACACGGGTAGCGGCTCGTTTGGCTCCTGCTTTTGCCACTGATTTCGTCCTCCTTCGCTACTTTCTCTTGTTCGCAACCGTCCGCTTCGGACCTTTGCGGGTGCGTGCGTTGGTCTTGGTGCGCTGTCCACGGACAGGCAGGCCGCGGCGATGACGCACGCCTCGATAGCAGCCGATTTCGGTGAGTCTCTTGATATCCAGCGCCGTGTTGCGGCGAAGGTCGCCTTCCACGGTCAGGTTCGCGTCGATGTAGTCACGCAGTTTCGCGACATCGTCCTCGCTTAAGTCCTTGACCCGGATGTCGGGGTCGATCCCGGTATCCGCAAGGACCTTGTTCGCTGTTGTCCGGCCGATCCCGTAGATATAGGTCAGGCCGATTTCGATCCGCTTCTGGTTCGGCAGATCCACACCAGCTATACGCGCCATATTCGGATGCACCTCCTATTGTGGTTTTTCGTTTAGCCCTGACGCTGTTTGTGTTTGGGATTTGAGCAGATGACCATGATGCGCCCCTTGCGCTTGATGATCTTGCACTTCTCACAGATGGGCTTCACGGATGGTCTTACTTTCATCTGGATTTGCCTCCTTGCTTCCCCACCGGCCCTGTCCGCCGGCGGATGAATGGGGTTTGTGGGCGCTGTTCCGGAGGGAGTGCTCGGAATCCGCCGGCCGCGCTTGGCGCGGCTGCCCGGACAGGCCCCAGGCTTTGTCTACTTCGAGCGCCACGTGATGCGCCCTCTTGTCAGGTCGTAGGGGGACATTTCCACCGTCACCCGATCGCCAGGCAGGATGCGGATAAAGTGCATCCTCAGCTTGCCGGAGATATGACCAAGGATTTGGTGCCCGTTTTGAAGCTCGATTTTGAACATGGCGTTGGGCAGCGCTTCAACCACTGTCCCCTCGACCTCGATGACATCGTCTTTGGACAAGCGTATTACCTCCTTTACCTATCGGGTGCAGGGCCGTCCGGCGCTCCGTCCCCGGCAAAGTCGCGCAGCGCGGCGCGCACCAGCCGGTCGGTCGTGAGCGTCCGGGGGTCCACCTTCGTACCCGTTGGGCGCAGATGCAGGATCTTTTTGCGCTTCTGGCGGCCAAGCGGCCGCAGCTTGCCGTCGCAGATCCAGGCATAGCCGCCCTCTGTCTTCATCACCACAAAGAACCGGTCCTTATCCCGGCCGGCGGCCGAACGGGCCACCGTGCCCTCTTCCACCCGGCACATACCTACGCCTCCGCCAGGGTGAGGATCTCACAGCCGCTGGTCGTGATGGCGACGGTGTGCTCGAAGTGGGCGGAGAGACTGCCCGAGGTGGTGACCACCGAGCCGTCCCGCCGGGTGCGGACGTCCTCGCCCTTGGCGTTGACCATCGGCTCGATGGCGATGGTCATGCCGGGCACCAGCCGGACGCCTCTGCCGGGCTTGCCGTAGTTGGGCACATCCGGCTCCTCGTGGAGATCGAGCCCCACCCCGTGGCCGATATACTTGCGGACCACCGCGAAGCCGGCCGCTTCGACATAGCTCTGGACGGCGTATCCGATATCGCCGATCCGCATGCCGGCCTTCGCCACCGCAATCGCCCGCATGAGGCTTTCGCGGGTCACATCCATCAGCCGGACGGCCTCCTCCGAGACCTTGCCGGCCGGGAAGGTGGCCGCGTTGTCCCCGTTGTAGCCGTCGAGACAGGCGCCCACATCGAGGCTGACGATGTCGCCCTCGTGGATGATCCGATCGCGGGAGGGGATCCCATGGATCACCTCGTTGTTGATGGAGATACAGACGCTGGCGGGAAAACCGCCATAGTTTAAGAAGGAGGGTTTCGCGCCGTTCTTCACGATGAAATCATGGACGGCCTTGTCGATTTCCCAGGTGGAGACACCCGGCTCGACCATCGACCCGCCCAGCCGCAGCGCCTGGGCGGACAGCCGCCCGGCCCGCTGCATGGCTTTGAGTTCATGGGACGATTTCAGCGAGATCATCGATACGCCTCCAGCACCTCATCCACCAGCCGCGAGGTGTCAGCGAGTTCCTCCTGGCCGATCACCGTGCGCAGCTTGCCGGATTCGGCATAGTGTCCCTTGAGCGGCTCGGTCTGCTCGTGGTAGACCCGCAGGCGCTCCCGGACGGTTTCGGGTTTGTCGTCCGAGCGGATGGTGAGCTCGCCGCCGCAGCGGTCGCAGACACCCTCCTTTTCGGACGGATTGTAGATGAGGTGGTAGCTCGCGCCGCATTTCCCGCAGATCCGGCGGCCGGTCATCCGCCGCTCGATATCCTCGTCCGAAACCTCGATGTCGAGCACCAGGTCGATCGGTACGCCCATCGCGTCCAGCGCCTTGGCCTGGGCGACGGTACGGGGGAAGCCGTCGAGGATGAACCCCTTCTGGCAATCCGGCTGCGCGAGGCGGTCTTTAATGATGCCGATGACGATCTCGTCGGGGACAAGATGGCCCCCGTCCATATAGCTTTTGGCTTCGAGTCCGTTGGGGGTGCCCTGCGCGATCGCTTCCCGCAGGGCCATGCCGGTGCCGATGATGGGGATCTGCAGACGGTCGCTGATCCGCTCGGCCTGGGTTCCCTTGCCGGCGCCCGGAGCGCCAAAGAGAATCATCTTCATCCCAGTTTCCTCCTTCCAAACGTCCGCGGTCTATTCAAGGAAGCCCTTGTAGTGCCGCATCATCATCTGCGACTCGAGCGTGCGCATGGTGTCAAGCGCGACGCCGACGAGGATGAGGATGGAGGTGCCACCCAGCGAGATGTTCATCCGGGTCAGCGCGCCCAGCCCGATCGGCAGGATGGCGATGAAGCCGAGGAAGAGAGCACCGATGAAGGTGATCTTCGAAAGGATCTTCGAGATATAGTCCGCCGTCGGCTTACCGGGACGCATGCCCGGGACGATGCCGTTCTGCTTGCGCAGGTTGTTGGCGATCTCATTGGGGTTGAACTGGATGGTCACGTAGAAATAGCTGAAGGCGACGATCAGGATGAAATAGAGGACGGCATACACCGGGTGGGTGTACTCAAACCAGGAGAGGAAGACGCCCCAGAAGCTGTCCGGCGCCACATTGACAAAGCTGCCAATGGTGCCGGGCACCGCGATGATCGCGCCCGCGAAGATGATCGGCATAACGCCCGACATGTTGACCTTGACGGGGATATAGGAGCTGTTGCCGCCCATCATCTTGCGTCCCACCACACGTTTGGGGTACTGGACGGGGATGCGCCGCTCGGCGTTGGTCATCAGGACGATGAAGCCGATGAGCACCACGAAGAGCACCAGCACGAGGGGGACGAGGAAGTAGTACTGATAGTAGCCGGCCATCGCCGCCTGGATATAGCTCCAGAGCATGAAGAGCGCCGACGGGGCCCGCGAAAGGATACCGGCAAAGATGATCAGCGAGATGCCGTTGCCGATGCCCTTGTCGTTGATCCGCTCACCCAGCCAGACAACCACCATCGAGCCGGCGATGAAGGTCAGCACGATGACAAAGCCGGTGAAAAGGCCCATCCAGCCGTCGGTGTGCACGACCGCGTTCTGCCGCTTCAGCAGCAGATAGTAGCCGGCTGAGAGGATGACCGCCAGCACCAGGGTGGCGTAGCGGGTGTACCGCTCGAGCTTCTTCTTGCCCTCTTCGCCGCCGTCCTTGGCGAGACGCTCGAAGTAGGGGATGGCGACCTGTAAGAGCTGCATAATGATCGAGGCGTTGATATACGGCTGGATTGACAGCGCGAAGACGGTCGCGTTGGACAGGCCGCCGCCGGTCAGTACGTCCATATAGCCGAGCAGGTTGCCCGCTTGCGAGAACATATCGCCGATCACGCTGGTGTCCAGATAGGGAACCGGAAACGCCGAGCCGATCCGGTAGAGGACGAGGATCATGAGGGTGTACAGAATCTTCTTGCGGAGGTCCTCTACCTTAAAAGCATTTCGCAAGGTTTCAAACATGCTTTTATTCCTCCTCGACCGCCGAACCACCGGCAGCTTCGATCTTCTCCTTCGCGCTGGCCGAGAACTTCGCAGCCTTGACGGTCAGCTTTTTATCGATCGAACCGTTGCCGAGAACCTTGATCCCGTCGTAGGTTTTCTTCACCAGGCCAGCTTCCTTGAGCGCGGCGGCATCCACCACGGCCCCATCCTCGAATTTCGAGAGCGAGCCCACGTTGATGGTCGCATACCTCGTCGCGAAGATGTTGTTGAAACCGCGTTTGGGGATACGGCGCTGCAGGGGCATCTGGCCGCCCTCGAAGCCGGGACGGACACCGCCGCCCGAGCGGGCGTTCTGGCCCTTGTGGCCCTTGCCGGCCGTCTTGCCATTGCCCGAACCGCTGCCTCTGCCCTTGCGGAAAGCTGCCTTGCGGGAACCCTGTGCCGGGGTTAACTCATGCAGTTTGGTCATATTCGCACCTCCTTGCAGACTGAAATGTGAAATCACACAAAAAGTAGGTTGGCTTTCGTTATGCGGCGTATGCGGGAGACCCGGTTACGCCTGCTCGGTGACCTCTACGAGATACGAGATCTTCGCGATCTTGCCGCGGGTCGCCTCGTTATCCGGCTGGGATACGACGGCGCCGATCTTGCGGAGGCCGAGCGAATGTGCGGTCGCGATGTGGCTGTCCTTGCGGCCGACGAGGCTCTTTGTGAGCTTGATGTGCAGCGTGCCCATAGCCTTTTTCCTCCTATCCCAAGATATCCGAGACGTTCTTGCCGCGGGTCTTCGCGACCTGGTCGGCATCGCGCAGGCTCATGAGGCCCTGCATGGTCGCGCGCACGACGTTGCAGGGGTTGTTCGAGCGCAGGCATTTGGTACGGATGTCCTTGATGCCGGCGGTCTCCACCACCGCACGGACAGCGCCGCCGGCGATAACGCCGGTACCGGGGGCGGCGGGTTTCATGAGCACCCGGCCCGCGCCGAAGCTGCCGATGACCTCATGGGGAATGGTGGTGCCGCGCAGCGAAACCCGGAAGAGGTTCTTTTTCGCATCCTCAATGCCCTTGCGGATGGCATCGGGCACCTCAGACGCTTTTCCAAGACCAAAGCCGACGATCCCATTGCCGTCACCGACGACGACGAGCGCCGCGAACTTGAAGATCCGGCCGCCCTTGACCGTCTTGGCGACGCGGTTGATCGAGACAACGCGCTCCTTCAGATCGAGTGTGCTTGCATCAATCCTAGACAACTAAATCCCTCCTCCTTTAGAATTTCAGTCCGCCCTCGCGGGCGCCGTCGGCCAGCTCTTTGACACGACCGTGATAGAGATAGCCGCCGCGGTCGAAGACAACCTCGCTGATGCCATGCTCGAGCGCCCTCTTGGCGACCGTCATGCCGACCTTGCGGGCGGCTTCCTTGTTGCCGCCGTTGCCTTCAAAATCCTTATCCATCGAGGACGCGGAAACGAGGGTGACACCTTTCACGTCGTCGATGACCTGAGCGTAGATGTGCTTGGCTGAACGAAACACGTTGAGGCGGGGACGCTCTGCGGTCCCGCTGATCTTTCCGCGGACACGGACGTGCCGGTGTTTCCTAGCCTTGTTGGAATCGTGCCTTGTTACCATGACCGGTCACTCCTTTCCTACTTCTTACCAGCTTTGCCTTCCTTGCGGATGATGACCTCACCCGCGTAGCGGATACCCTTGCCCTTGTACGGCTCGGGCGGACGCTTGCCGCGGACGACGGCCGCGAACTGGCCGACGGCCTGTTTGTCCGCGCCCTTGATGATGATACGGGTGGGGGCGGGGACTTCGATGGTGATGCCCGGGGCGGCCGCCATGGTGACCTGGTGGCTGTAGCCCAAGTTCATCACGAGATCGGTGCCCGACAGCTGGGCACGGTAACCGACGCCGTTGATCTCGAGCTCCTTCTGGAAGCCCTGGGAGACGCCGACGACCATGTTGTGCAGAAGCGACCGGGTCAGGCCGTGCAGGCTGCGGTGCTCCTTGTCATCGCTCGGGCGGGTGACGAGCAGCTCGTTGCCCTCCTGGGTGATGGTCATGTCGGGGTTAAAGCTCTCGGTGAGGGTGCCGTTCGGGCCCTTGACGGTGACGTTGTGGCCGTCGATGGCCACCTCGACGCCGGCCGGAATCGCGATGGGTTTCTTGCCGATACGAGACATTTCCTAGTGCACCCCCTTTACCAGATGAACGCCAGGACCTCGCCGCCGATGTGCTCCTCGCGGGCACGACGGTCGGTCATGAGTCCTTTGGACGTGGAAATGATGGCAATGCCGAGGCCTTTGAGCACCTTGGGCATATCCTCGCAGCTTGTATAGATCCGCAGGCCGGGCTTGGACACGCGGCGCAGCCCGTTGAGGACCTGGGTTTTGTTCTCGCCGTATTTCAGCGTAATCTTGATGGTTCCCTGCTTGTTGTCGGGGATCACGGTAAAGCCCTTGATATAGCCTTCATCCAGCAGAATCTGGGCCATCGCCTTTTTTAAGTTGGATGCGGGAACCTCGACCGTATCGTGTTTTGCTGCATTCGCGTTGCGGATACGCGTGAGCATATCGGCGATCGGATCGGTGATTTGCATGCCGTCTACCTCCTTTGCTTCATGCTTACCAGCTTGCCTTCTTCACGCCCGGGATCTGGCCGGCGTGCGCCAGTTCCCTGAAGCAGATGCGGCAGATTCCGTATTTGCGGAGATAGGCATGGGGCCGGCCACAGATCTTGCAGCGGTTGTAAGATCTGGTGGAAAACTTCGGCGCTCTGCGCTGTTTCGCAATCATAGATTTCTTGGCCACAACGTCTCCTCCTTACTTCGCAAACGGGCAGCCCATCAGCGCGAGCAGCTCACGGGATTCCTCGTCGGTTTTCGCCGTTGTGACAAAGCAGATATCCATACCGCGGACCTTGTCGATCTTGTCGTAGTCGATCTCGGGGAACATCAGCTGCTCACGCAGGCCGGTGGAAAAGTTACCGCGTCCGTCGAAGGCGTTGGGGTTGATGCCGCGGAAGTCGCGGACACGGGGGAATGCGACATTAAACAGCCGGTCGATGAACTCGTACATCCGGTCGCCGCGCAGGGTCACCTTGACGCCGACCGGCATGCCGGCACGGAGCTTGAAGTTCGCGACGCTCTTCTTGGCGTTGCAGACAACCGGGTGCTGCCCGGTGATCTTCGAAAGGTCGCTCATGATCGCTTCGATCACCTTGGGGTTGTCGCGCGCTTCGCCGCACGCGACGTTGACGACGACCTTCTCAAGTTTGGGGATCTGCATGACGCTCTTGTAGCCAAACTTCTTCATCAGAGCCGGCGCGACATCTTTCTGGTACATCTCTTTCAGTCTAGCCATGTCATTTCCTCCTCACTTAAAAAGTTTCGCCGCACTTCTTGCACACGCGCATCTTCTTGCCGTCGACTTCCTTGTGTGCGAGACGGGTGGGTTTCGAGCATTTGGGACATACGAGCATGGCCTTGCACGCGTACATCGGGGCCTCGGCTTTGATGATGCCGCCCGGCTGACCCATCTTGCGGGGCTTGACATGCTTGGTGACGATGTTGCACCCCTCGATGATGATCTTGCCTTCCTTCGGGCTGACCTCCAAAACCTTCCCCCGCTTGTCCTTGTCCCGGCCGGAAATGATGACGACGGTGTCGCCTTTTTTGACATGGACCTGATTCGTCATGGTTGGGACCTCCTTGTTAGAGTACCTCGGGGGCGAGGCTTAAGATTTTGAGATAGTCTTTATCGCGCAGCTCGCGGGCGACCGGTCCAAAGATACGGGTACCGCGCGGGTTTTTGTCGTCACGGATGATGACGGCCGCGTTTTCGTCGAAGCGGATGTAGGTGCCGTCGCTGCGGTGGATCCCCTTGGCGGAGCGCACCACGACCGCGCGGACAACATCGCCCTTCTTCACCATGCCACCGGGGGTGGTCTTCTTGACCGACGCCACGATGACATCGCCAATGCCGGCGTAACGCTTGCGGCTTCCGCCCAGAACGCGGATGCACATAAGCTCTTTCGCGCCGGTGTTATCGGCAACCTTCAGATAGGTTTGCATCTGAATCACAGTTACCGTTCCTCCTTTCCATTTGCATCAGGCGCTTACTTCGCTTTTTCGATGATCTTCGAGACTCTCCAGCGCTTGTCTTTCGACAGGGGCCGGGTTTCGGTGATCATGACGCGATCGCCGATGCCGCAGGCGTTCTCCTCGTCGTGCGCTTTAAACTTCACAGTGCGTTTGACGACCTTCTTGTACAGCGGGTGTTTGACGTTGTCCTGGATGGCGACGACAACCGTTTTATCCATCTTATCGCTGACGACCGTGCCGACACGGGTCTTGCGCAGGTTTCTTTCAGCCACAGCCGATATCCTCCCTTCCATTACTGCCGGGCGGCTGCGATAGCCGCCTCGCGCATCACGGTTTTGATCCGGGCGATATCCCGCTTCACCGCGTGGATCCGCTGGGGATTGTCAAGCTGGTTGATGGCGAGCTGGAAGCGGAGGTTGAAGAGTTCCGCCTTGAGGTCGGCGAGCTTCTGGTCGAGCTCAGCGGCGGTCATCTGGCGAATTTCGCTGGCTTTCATCTACTCGGCACCTCCCGTTTCCTTCTTGACAAACTTACACTTGACCGGCAGCTTGTGGCTGGCGAGACGCATCGCTTCGCGCGCGGTCTCCTCGTCGACGCCGCCGATTTCAAACATCACCTTGCCGGGTTTGACAACCGCGACCCAGTACTCGGGGGAACCTTTACCGGAACCCATTCGAGTCTCGGCCGGCTTTTCGGTCACCGGCTTGTGGGGGAAGATCTTGATCCAAACCTGACCGCCACGCTTGATATAACGGGTCATGGCGATACGGGCGGCCTCGATCTGGTTGGAGGTGATCCACGCCGGCTCCAGAGCCTGGAGCCCGTAGTCACCGTAGCTGACGAAGTTGCCGCGATAGGCCTTGCCGGTGAGGCGGCCACGGTGGACACGGCGATACTTCACACGTTTCGGCATCAGCATTATTTGGCTCCTCCTTCCCGGCGGCGACGTCCGGTGTCCGCAAGGACCTCGCCGCGATAGATCCAGACCTTCACACCGATCCGGCCGTAGGTGGTCGCAGCCTCCGCAAAGCCGTAGTCGATGTCGGCGCGCAGCGTCTGCAGGGGGATGGTGCCCTCGTGGTAGTGTTCGGTCCGGGCGATGTCAGCGCCGCCGAGACGGCCCGACACCTGCGTTTTGATACCCTTCGCGCCGAACTTCATCGCGCGGCCCATGGCCTGCTTGAGAGCACGGCGGAAGCTGACCCGGCGCTCGAGCTGGGCGGCGATGTTCTCGGCCACCAGCTGGGCATTGAGGTCGGGGGACTTGACTTCAACGATATTGATCGAAACCGGCTTGCCGAGGCGCGCCTCGAGGTCCTGGCGCAGCTTGTCGATCTCCGAACCGCCGCGGCCGATGACCATACCGGGTTTTGCACAGTGGATGTGGATGCGCACGCGGGTGGCGTCGCGCTCGATCTCGATGCGGGGAACGCCCGCCGCATAGAGGCGCTTTTTGAGGTATTTCCGCAGGTTGTAGTCCTCAACCAGGATATCGCCGAAGACGTTATCCTTAGCAAACCAGCGGGAATCCCAATCTTTGATCACGCCAACGCGCAGGCCGTGGGGATTGACCTTCTGACCCATAGTTTACTTGCCTCCTCTTCAGCTTTCCTTCTCTTTGAGAACCATCGTGATGTGCGAGGTGCGCTTGTTGACGCGGAACGCACGGCCCTGGGCTCTCGGACGGATCCTCTTGAGGGTCGGTCCCGGGGTGACAAAACACTCGGCGACGTACAGCGACTTGGGATCCATGTCGTGGTTGTTCTCGGCGTTCGCCATGGCCGACTTGAGGAGCTTGACGAGGAGCTCGCTGGCAGCCTTGGGTGTATGATTGAGGATCGCCATCGCGTGGCCCGCGTCCTTGTCGCGGATCAGATCGAGCACGATCTGCACCTTACGCGGAGAGATCCGGGCATATCGCAAATAAGCCCTTGCTTCCATTTATCAGTTTCCTCCTTTCGGCCCTCTTACTTTTTCGCAGTCTTGCTGCCGGCGTGGCCCCGGAAGGTACGGGTGGGGGCAAACTCGCCGAGCTTGTGACCGACCATGTCCTCGGTGATGTACACCGGCACATGCTTGCGTCCATCGTGCACCGCAAAGGTATGACCCACGAAATCCGGGAAAATGGTGGACGCGCGGCTCCAGGTCTTGAGGACCTTTTTCTCACCGGTCTCGTTCATCTCCTTGACCCTCTTGAGGAGCACAGGCTGTACAAACGGACCTTTTTTAACACTTCTGCCCATCAGTCATTCTCCTTTCATCCGTTATTTCGCGTTGCGGCGCTTGACAATGAACTTGTCGGAGGCTTTGTGCTTCTTGCGGGTCTTGTAACCCAGCGCGGGCTTGCCCCACGGGGTCACAGGGCCGGGACGTCCGATCGGGCTCTTGCCCTCACCACCGCCGTGCGGGTGATCGGGCGGGTTCATCGCGGAACCACGGACGGTCGGGCGGAAGCCGAGGTGGCGGGTCCGGCCGGCCTTACCGATGTTGACGTTCTCGTAGTCGACGTTGCCGACCTGGCCGATGGTGGCCATGCAGTTCATCGAGACCTGGCGCAGCTCGCCGGAGGGCAGGCGGAGCAGGGCGTAGGCGCCCTCTTTCGCCATCAGCTGGGCCATCGTGCCGGCGGCGCGGGCAAGCTGGGCGCCCTTGCCGGGATAGAGCTCGACGTTGTGCACGAAGGTACCGGTCGGGATGTTCGCGAGCGGCAGGGCGTTGCCCGGCTTGATGTCGGCCGCGGTGCCGCTGATGACCTTGTCGCCGATCTTGAGGCCGACGGGCGCGGTGATGTAGCGCTTCTCGCCGTCCTCATACTGCACCAGCGCGATGTGCGCCGAGCGGTTGGGATCGTACTCGAGGGTCTTGACGGTCGCGGGCATATCGAACTTGTTGCGCCTAAAGTCGATGATACGGTACTTCCGGCGATTGCCGCCGCCGCGGTGGCGGACGGTGATGCGGCCGGTGTTGTTGCGGCCGCTCTTCTTCTTCATCGGAGCCAGCAGGCTCTTCTCCGGCTCGACCTTCGACAGCACGGTGTAATCGATCACGGTCATGCCACGTCTGCCCGGAGTTGTCGGATTGTACTTTTTAATCGCCATTCTTTCTTCACTCCTCTTAACGGTTCATGTCCGTGGGTTAGACCATGCTCTCAAAGAACTCGATCGTCTTGGAATCCTCCGACAGGGTGACGACCGCCTTCTTCCAGTCGGACTTGTAGCCGGTGAAGCGGCCCATCCTTCTGAAACGGCCGGGAACGACCATCGTATTGACCTTGACGACCTTGACGTCGAACAGCTCCTCGACCGCGCGGGCGATCTCGATCTTGCCGGCGTCCTTGGCCACGCGGAAGGTATACTTCTTGTCCGCGAGACCCATCATGCTCTTTTCCGAAATAATCGGGCGGATGATGATATCGTGGGCGTCTTTCATTACGCGTACACCTCCTCGAGCTTCTTCACCGCGTCGACCGACACGATGAATTTGTCATGACCGAGAATGTCATAGACGTTGATGGTGTTGACAAGCGCCGTCTTGACACCGGGGATGTTCGCCGCGCTCTTGATGACCTTCTGGTCGGCCTCGGGGGTGACGATCAGCGACTTGCTGTCGGCGCCGAGGTTTTTAAGCATCGCGACCATCTCTTTGGTCTTGTACTCGCCCATCTCGATCTTGTCGACGACGATGAGGCCGCCGCCAAGGGCCTTGGTGGAGAGGGCGCTGAGCATCGCCAGACGCTTGACCTTCTTGTTGAGGGTGTAGCTGTAATCGCGGGGCTTGGGACCCAGCGCGATACCGCCGTGACGCCACTGGGTGGCGCGGGTGGAACCCTGGCGGGCGTGGCCGGTGCCTTTCTGTCTCCAGGGCTTCTTGCCGCCGCCCGAGACCTCCGAACGGGTCTTGGTCGACTGGGTGCCCTGACGCTGGTTGGCCAGATAGTTGACCACCGCTTCGTGCATCACATGTTCATTCGGCGTAATCCCGAACACCGCGTCGGAGAGCTCCATCTCACCGACCTGCTGGCCCGACATGTTGAAAATCGATACTTTTGGCATGGTGATTCCTCCTCTCCCTACGCTTTCTTAACGCTGCTCGTGATGGTGACGATCCCATGCTTCGGGCCGGGGATGGCGCCCTTGATCGCGAGGAGATTGTTTTCCGCGTCCACCTTGACAATGACAAGGTTCTGCACCGTGACCCGCTCGCTGCCCATATGACCTGCCATCTTCTTGCCCTTCATGATGCGGCTGGGGTCGGAGGTGGCGCCCATCGAACCCGCCTGGCGCGCGACCGGGCCGGTACCGTGGGTGCGCTTGAGGGTGTGGGAGCCGTGGCGCTTGACAGCACCCTGGAAGCCCTTACCCTTGGAGGTGCCCGCGACGTCGACATAGTCGCCGACCTCGAAGGTATCCGCCTTGATCAGATCGCCGACGTTCATCGCGTCCGCGCTGTCAAAATCGAACTCGCGCAGATGGCGCTTGGGGGCGACATCCGCCTTCTGGAAGTGGCCCTTCATGGGCTTGGTCAGCTGCTTGTCGCTGATCTCGCCAAAGCCGATCTGGACCGACTGATAGCCGTCGTTCTCGACCGTCTTCTTCTGGACCACGACACAGGGGCCGGCTTCGACCACCGTGACAGGGATGACATTGCCGCGCTCATCAAAGAGCTGGGTCATGCCGATCTTCTTGCCGATAATGGCTTTCTGCATACTTGTTTTCCTCCTTCGGTTATTGGTTGACCACCGCGGTGGGCGGCCAACATGACCTGCTTGGGGCACACCTGAATGAAAACTCTATTTCTATACGTTCTCTCTTAGAGTTTGATCTCGATGTCCACGCCGGCAGGAAGTTCGAGTCCCATGAGCGCCTCGACCGTCTTGTTGGACGGACGCAGGATGTCGATGAGCCTCTTGTGGGTCCGCATCTCAAACTGTTCACGGCTGTCCTTGTACTTGTGGACGGCGCGGAGGATGGTCGTAATCTCCCGCTCGGTCGGCAGGGGGATCGGGCCGGACACGCGGGCGCCGGTGCGCTTGGCGGTGTCGACGATCTTCTCGGCCGAAGCATCCACGAGCTGATGGTCATACCCTTTAAGTCTGATACGGATCTTTTCTTTGACTGCCACTTGTAACGCCTCCTTTAAAGTTTAACCCTAGAGGACCGTTGCAAATTTGTGAAAACTGTTCCGGGTGTTTCGCGAGTCCCCACTAAAAAACCGGATATCCTGTGTGCCGGGCATCGCCCAGTCTGCACACGGTTATCCGGGAATCCAGTGCACGCATTGCAACACGGAACGCGCGCTTACCGCCCAAAGGCAGAGCGGCAGTTCGCGTCTGGCTGTTTTACACGTATTTGTGGTCGCCCGGTTCTTGATCGGACATACTCGGCGAAAATTCCCCGCCAAACGGCGGCAACCTCTCGCTTCATCGCATATCTTGTGCAGTCACGCCTAATTATAATACTACACGCCGCCCAGGAATGCAAGCGTTTTTTTCGTGAAATCGCCGATTTTTTCATAAAATTTTTGGCGGCGCGGAGGCCGCGCTGGCGATGGCGCTGCGCGCTCCACGAACCTAGGATAGCGGGGGCGGAAAGTCAGCAGACTCCCCATTCCCGTGCGCGGTCGGGGTGATTCCGCAGGGTAGATCGCTGACCCCGCGCAGACGGCGTTTGTTCGAATAGCAACGCAAGGCCCGAGCTTCTCGGGCCTTTGTTTTGTATGGCCGGGAGCCCCGCTGGCAATCGCCTGCGGCGGCTACGTTCTTAGATTGTGCAGACTTTCTGGTCGAGCGGCATCCAGCTGCGCGAGTGAAGAGTGAATGGAGTGAAAGGTGAAGAGTTGTGGAGTGAATGCCTTGCATTCACATTGGGATAGGGAATCTTCTCTATTCCGGGTATCCAAGACAAGGTACACCCAACAGCTATTTTCACGCCTATAAAGAAGCCGGCGCGGGGGCGCCGGCACCTGCATATTGGCCATCGCGCAAGGGCTGGCCAATATTTCATGTACGCTGGATTCTGGATAGAATCCAGTCGTACATTTCATATGCCGCAACGCGGCATATTTCATATTTGTCCAATCTCCGATTGGACAAATATTTCATTGCGATTGCGGTTATGATTTCGCCGCCCGCCGAAACGCAGTGCAGGCGGGAAACAGGCGAAATCATGCAATCGCTAGGGTGTATTAAAAAGTACTCCACCGGTACCGCTGCGGATGAGCTGGTAGGTGTCGGCGGCGGTTTTGCGTATCCAGATGAAGGTGCCGCAGTCACGGTAACACCCCACATCGAGCATCTCGCCGTTGGAGGGTTTCCAGATGCTCTGCTCATAGGGCAACGCCGTCTGCATGTCGTAGAGAATCCGAACCACCCATTCACAGGGCTCCTCCGCGGCATCCAGACGGATGGCGGTGGTGAGGGCATCGGTGATGGCGAAGGAGATGAGCCGGGATTCCGCCGGCTGGTCGGACGCCAGATAGGGTGTATGCATCTGCTGATAGAGCAGCGCACCGATGCGGGCGAGATCGGTCTCCTGGGTGACCAGCACACATTCCGGCCGGTCATAGATCTCGTCGGGGGGAACGCTTGCGGGGTCGTAGGCGGGATCGTAGGGAACAACGGTGACCGCAGGCTGCTGGACGCCGGGTTTAGAGACAGCTTCCGCCTCGTAGGCGGGATCGTAGGGGACAATGGTGACCGCAGCGGCGGACATATTGCCTTCAGACGGTGGGACGCTTGCGTTGGAAGAGTCGCTCCCGCATCCGGTGAGCAGCAGCAATCCAAGGAGAATCCCCGCCATACCGCGAAATCGAATCATACGAAAACCTCCTTCTCCAGCAGGTGATTGTCACCGCAGGCTTCCATGACGCGGGGTCAGCGATCTAATATGCGGAATCACCCCGTGCGCGCATGGGAATGGGGAGTCTGCTGACTTGACGTCCGCGCTTACCTTACGTTCGTGGTCTGCGCAGCAGATTGCCAGCCGGGGTTCCCGGCCGCCGCAGGCGATTGGCTCCGGGCACGGCCCGGCATCGCGATTGCGTCCTTGATTTTTCCGCCGCCGAAACGCAGTGCAGGCGGGAAACAGGCGAAATCATGCAATCGCAAAAAAGCTCCCTGACGGGAGCTTTTCTACCACAAAACAAACGGAGAACATTTTAAAACAGCTTTCGCTGTTACTTTACCCATCTATACCTTACCACACCGCCCGCCGCTATACAAGAGAATGCGCCGGTTTGTGAAAGAGCCGTCATCGGGCTGATACCATCCGGCGGCGGGCGATAACCGGCGTGTCATCAAATCCCCCGGAAGAATAACATTTTGTCATGATTCTCACCGGAACTTGCTCGGATATCCCGCTCTTTTCGTGCATTTTTTCTTGAAAGTACTTGCAAATTCATAAGGAATTCAGTATGATTAGGATAGCGCGTTTTGATATTTTTTTAACAACGCTTGCGGGCGATTGTTGAGCAAAACGCACAAACGAAACGGCTAAGGGGGTCATCCATGTGGCAAGCACGATTTCTGCGATTCCGTTTGCGGGCACCGAGGAACAGGAAAAGCAGCTGCAGACGGTCATCCAGAAGTACAAGGGTACCGGCGGCGCGCTGATGCCGGTGTTGCAGGGGGCGCAGGAAATCTACGGGTATCTGCCCATCGAGGTGCAGAAGATGGTGGCGGACGGGCTGGGTCTGCCGCTGTCGGAGGTTTACGGCGTTTCCACCTTCTACGCGCAATTCTCGCTCAATCCCAAGGGTGAAAACAAGATCAGCGTCTGTCTGGGAACCGCCTGCTATGTCAAGGGCGCCCAGCAGGTGTTCGACCGGCTGTGCGAGCGGCTGGGCATCCAGGGCGGGGAATGTACGCCCGACCGCCGCTTCTCGCTCGAGGCCTGCCGCTGTATCGGCGCGTGCGGCCTCGCCCCGGTTATGACCGTCAACGACGAGGTCTACGGGCGGCTGACCGCCGACGATGTCGACGATATCCTAAAGAAATACGGCTGGCAGTAAGGGATGAGGAGGACAAGGGAATGAAATCTTACGCTGAACTCACCAAGCTGCGGGATGAGCTCCGGCAGAAGCAGGGCCTCGACCATCCCGAAATCAAACGGCGCCGGATCCGCGTCTGCGGCGGTACCGGCTGCACATCCTCCAACAGCCAGGGGATCATCGACGCGCTGCATGTCGAACTCGAAAAGCAGGGGCTTGGCGACACCGTTGAGGTGGTCAAAACCGGCTGCTTCGGTCTCTGCGCGCTCGGCCCGATCATGATCGTCGAGCCGGAGGAGGCCTTCTATTCGCGGGTCAAGGTCGAGGAGATCCCCCGCATCGTCAAGGAGCACATCGCCGGCGGCAAGGTCTGCACCGACCTGCTCTATCCCGAAACGGTCGCGCCCGACGGCTCGATCGAGGGCTATGAGGAGACCCACTTCTATCGCAAACAGCACCGGGTTGCGCTGCGCAACTGCGGCATCATCAACCCCGAACATATCGAGGACTACATCGCCCGAGACGGCTATCTCGCGCTCGGCAAGGTGCTCTGCGAGATGCAGCCCAATGAGGTCATCGACCTGCTCAAGGCTTCCGGGCTGCGCGGGCGGGGCGGCGCCGGCTTCCCCACCGGCGTCAAATGGTCGTTCGCGGCCGCCCAGCCGCCGGGCCAGAAGTATGTCTGCTGCAACGCCGACGAGGGCGACCCCGGCGCCTTCATGGACCGTTCGGTGCTCGAGGGCGACCCCCACGCGGTGCTCGAGGCGATGACCATCGCCGGCTACGCGATCGGCGCCAGCCAGGGCTTCATCTATGTCCGCGCTGAATATCCGATCGCCATCCACCGGCTGGAAATCGCCATCCGGCAGTCGCGGGAGACCGGCTTCCTCGGCAAGGATATCCTCGGCAGCGGCTTTGATTTCGACATCGAGCTGCGCCTCGGCGCCGGCGCCTTCGTCTGCGGCGAGGAGACTGCCCTCATGACCTCGATCGAAGGCCACCGCGGCGAGCCGAGAAGCCGTCCGCCCTTCCCGGCGGTCAAGGGTCTGTTCGGCAAGCCGACCATCTTAAACAACGTCGAAACCTACGCCAACATCCCCCAGATCATCCTCAAGGGGGCCGACTGGTTCTCCTCGATGGGCACCGAGAAGTCGAAGGGCACCAAGGTCTTCGCCCTGGGCGGCAAGATCAACAACACCGGCCTGGTCGAGGTGCCGATGGGCACGACCCTCCGCGAGATTGTCGAGGAGATCGGCGGCGGCATCCCGGGCGGCAAGAAGTTCAAGGCGGCCCAGACGGGCGGCCCGTCGGGCGGCTGCATCCCCGCCCAACACCTCGACGTCCCCATCGATTACGACAACCTGATCGCCATCGGCTCGATGATGGGTTCGGGCGGTCTGATCGTCATGGACGAATCCAACTGCATGGTCGATATCGCCCGCTACTTCCTCGACTTCACCGTCGACGAGAGCTGCGGCAAGTGTTCCCCCTGCCGCATCGGCACCCGCCGGATGCTCGAGATCCTCGAGAAGATCACCCGCGGTGAGGGGACGCTGGA
>CASGDD010000057.1 GCA_949300115.1 uncultured Oscillospiraceae bacterium
GGACGATCGCGGGGCGGGTATTCCGGCCGATGTCCGGGCGTTCGCTCGAGACGCTGCCCGGCTATGCCGCGCTGTATGGGCGGGTCTACGACGCCGAGGGGGACATTGACGAATGTGTACTGCTCCATTTCCGTGCGCCGAAGAGCTACACCGGCGAGGATGTGGTGGAGCTGAGCTGCCATGGTGGGCTGGCGGTGCTCGAGCGGGCGCTGGCGGCGGTGATCCGGGCGGGCGCCCGTCCGGCCGAGCCGGGGGAGTACACCCGGCGGGCGTTCCTCAACGGCAAGATGGACCTGACCGAGGCGGAGGCGGTGCTCGCGCTGATCGACGCCTCCTCCCGTTCGGCGGCCGAGGCGGCGCTGGCGATGCGGGATGGGGCGCTCTACCGCCGCATCCGGGCGAATGCCGACCGGCTTGTTGGTATTGCGGCGGCGCTGAGTGCCTGGGTGGATTTCCCCGACGACGAGACGCCCGAGATGGAGGCGGACGAGATGGGGGCGATCCTCGACGGGGTGTCGGACGATCTGGACGATCTGATTGGGCATTTCGGGCAGGGGAAGCTGTTGCGGGAGGGGATCGACACGGCGATTGTCGGGCCGCCCAATGTCGGCAAATCGACCCTGATGAACGCCCTCAGCGGCACCGGACGGAGCATTGTCACCCCCATTGCCGGGACGACCCGGGATATCGTCGAGGAGCGGATCACCCTCGGACGGCTCACCCTCAATCTGGCCGACACCGCCGGCATCCGCGAGACGGACGATCCCATCGAGCGGGAGGGGGTCAGCCGGTCGCTCGACCGGCTCGACCGGGCGGCGCTGATTCTGGCGGTCTTCGACCAGTCCCAGCCGCTCGACGCCGATGCCGATGCGCTGCTCGACCGGTTGGCGGGTCGGCCCTGTGTGGCGGTCATCAACAAGAGCGATCTCGAGCCGGTGATTGACATCGAACCCATTCGCGCCCGCGTTCCCCATCTGGTGGTGCTGTCCGCCCGGACGGGGGAGGGGCTGGACGCGCTCGGCGAGGCGATTGCCGCGGTGGTCGGGCTGCGCGGGGTGGATCCCAGCCAGGGGATGCTCCAGAACATGCGCCAGCGCCATGCCGCCGAGGCGGCGCTGGGGGCTGTCCGTGAGGCACGGGCGGTGCTGGAGGATGGGATGACCTTCGACGCGGTCGGGGTGCTGATCGACGACGCCATCGCGGCGCTGCTCGCCTTAACCGGCGAGCGGGTGGAGGATGCGGTGATCGACCGGGTCTTCCACGATTTCTGTGTCGGCAAATAACGCTGGCGATTGCATGATTTTTCCTGTTTCCGCCTGCACTGCGTTTCGGCGGCGGAAAAATCAAGGGCGCAATCGCAATGAAATATTGGGACTTTGTCCCAATATGAAATATCTGGCTGCGCCAGATATGAAATATGCCTGCGGCATATGAAATATTGCCCGCCATTCGCACGGCGGGCAATATGGTGGAGTGAGCGCAATGCGCTCACATTCCGATAAAGGCCCTTTCCCTTTGACTGGTCGCAGGCTGAGAACGTCCGGTGCATGAGACTTTCCGATTGCGCGAATTGGGAGCGGCACCCCGCCGCCGTGGGTTGTGGGTTTGGGACTTTGCATTTTGCCGGTTGGACGGCGGATGAGATGGATAGGAGATCGTATATGACCATGCGGCTATTTGTTGCGATTGAGCTGAACGCGGCGGTCCGAGAGAGGCTCGCGGGGATGATCGAGCGGATGCGGGCGATGGGGGCGGTGGGGAACTTTTCCCGGGTGGAGAATCTCCATCTGACCCTTGCCTTCCTCGGCGAGACGGGGCGGGCTGCCGCGGTTTTGCGGGCGATGGAGGCGGTGGGACAGCATCCCGCCTTCCCGCTCACCCTCGAGCGATGGGGCCGTTTCCGGCGGTCGTCGGGCGGGGATATCTGGTGGGCGGGCATCCGGCCGGAGGAGGCGCTCGTCTCGGTGCAGAAGGATCTCTCCGACCGGCTGCGGGCGGCGGGATTTCCGCTGGATACCAAGCCCTTCCAGGCCCACATCACGCTGGGCCGTGAGGTGCGGATGCCCTTCGAGACGGCGAAGACGCTGCTCGCCGAGCCGCTTCAGCCGCTCGGTTTCCCGGTCGAACAGCTGACCCTCATGCGTTCCCACCGGGTGAACGGCCTGCTCACCTACACCCCCGTGGGACGCATCCCCCTCGCCGGGCGCGGAGTCCGCGCGGCCAATCACCTGCGGCGGCCATGAACTCGGGTAGGTGCGAGCGGGGAGATTTGTAGTTCCCAGCATCCGTGCGCGGTCGGGGCGATTCCGCATGGTAGGTCGTCGAGCACGCGCAAACGGCGCTGGTCGCGGGCCCGGGACGTTTGATACATGACTTTCCAATTGCGCGAATTGGGAGCGCGGGCTCCGCGCCGGCTGGCCGCGGGCCGGGGGCGTTTAATGTACCATTTTCCAATTGCGCGACGTGGCAGCGGGCACTGCCCGCCGCCGCTGCGAAGGGGGATTGGAGGGATTGTGATGGCGGAGACGGAGGGGAAGACGCTCATCCTGCTGCGCGGGCCGATGGGGGTGGGCAAGAGCACGCTGGGCGAGCTGCTGTTTCAGCGGCTAGATGGGTCGGCCTATCTGGACGGCGACTGGTGCTGGCGGATGCATCCCTTTGTGGTTGACGAGGCCGGCAAGGCGATGGTTCTCTGCAACATCATCCATCTGCTGCGGGGGTATCTGCGGCATCCGGCGCTCCGGTACATCATCTTCAGCTGGGTTTTACAGCGGGAGGATACGCTGCAGGAGATCCTCGGCGGGCTCCGGGATCTGCCCTTTGCGTTTCACTGCTACAAGCTGATCTGCACCCCCGAGGCGCTGCGGGCACGGTTGGAGGGGGATGTCGCGGCGGGACGGCGCACCCCCGATGTGATCGAGCGCAGTCTGCGCTATCTGCCGCTCTATGACCGGCTCCAGGGCATGCCCATCGATGTCAGCGATCGATCCCCCGAGGATACCGTTGCCCTCCTCCTGGAATCCCTCGGCCGGGCGCGGAGTCCGCGCGGCCAATCGCCTGCGGCGACCACGTTCTTGGGTTATACAGACTTTCCAGTCGAGCGGCACCGAGCATCCGTGCGCGCACCGGGTGATACCGCGCGATAGATCGCTGACCCCGCGCAGACGGCGCTGGTCGCGGGCCGGACAGTGCCCGGTGTATGACTTTCCAATTGCGCGAATCGCCAGCGCGGGCTCCGCGCCGGCTGGTCGCGGGCTTGGGACGTTTGATACATGACTTTCCGATTGCGCGACGTGGCAGCGCGG
>CASGDD010000058.1 GCA_949300115.1 uncultured Oscillospiraceae bacterium
CCAAAGGAGGAGACGGACAGACAGGCGGCCGATCCGCTTACTTCTGAAGAGGTCGTGCCAGATGCTGAGGATGGCAAGAGCAACCCCTCGATGGGTGGCCGCATTCTCTGAGTTCGTCTTATCCAAAACCAAAGGCCATCCCCCTGGGGGGATGGCCTCTTTTCGTTTCTCTATCGCACCATGCAGGGGCGTTTGGAATCGTATTTCCAGTCGGGATAGTAAAAACGCATGCCGAGCGCATCGTCCCGCTCGGTGTTTGCAAGGGTGAGGTAGTATTCGTGCGCCGCCCGGATTTTGTCCATGTTGGGGGTGAGGCCGAGGCCGGGCTTTTTGGGGATGCTGATTTTGCCGTCGACGATCTTGTAGTCGTGGTCGCAGAGGTCCTGTCCGTCCTGCCAGATCCAGTGGGTGTCGAGCGGGGTGATCTCGCCGGGGCAGGCGGCGGCCGTCTGACAGAAGATGGCGAGCGAGATGTCGAAGTGGTTGTTCGAGTGGCAGCCCCAGGTGAGCCCCCAGTCGTGGAGCAGCTGCCCCATCCGCACGCTGCCGGCCATCGTCCAGAAGTGGGGGTCGGCCAGCACGATGTCGACCGACTTTTCGACGGCCGCGTGGTAGAACTGCCGCCAGTCGGTGGCGATCATGTTGGTGGCGGTGGGGATGCCGGTGCGCATCTTAAATTCGGCCATCGTCTCCCTGCCCGAATAGCCCGCTTCGGTGCCGCAGGGGTCCTCGGCGTAGGTGAGCACCCCCCGCAGCCGCCTGCCCATCTCGATTGCGGTCGCGAGCGGCCAGGCGCCGTTGGGGTCGATGTTGACCCGGGCGTCAGGAAAACGGGCTTTGAGCAGCTCGATCGTCCGGGCTTCGACCTCGGGCGCGAGCACCCCGCCCTTGAGCTTGAAGTCGTGGAAGCCGTATTTCTCCCGCACCACCTCCGCCTGACGCACAACCGCCTCGGGGGTCATGGCCTCGCTGCGGCGCAGCGAAAACCAGCGGTCATCCGCGTCCGATTCATCGAGATAGGGCAGGTCGGTGCGGTTTTTGTCGGCGATGTAAAAGAGATAGGCGAGGATGGTGATGGCGTCGTGCTGCTTGCCCTCGCCGAGGAGCGCGCAGACCGGCAGCTCGACAAACTGCCCGTAGAGGTCGAGCAGCGCCGCTTCGATGGCGGTGTCGGGGCGCACGACAAATTTCAGCTGGCTGATGTCGAGGCTCTGGATGCCCTCGCCGGTGTCGCCCGGACGCCGGTGGCGGAAGGCGGCGACTCGCTGCAATGTGTTCCGGTAGTCGGCGAGGCTCGTGCCGATGACCAGCGGTTTGAGGTTTTCGAGCATGGTGCAGAGGGTCGCGCCCCCATGCACCTCCCCGATGCCGGTGTGGCCGGCCGAATCGGTGAGCAGGACGAGATTGCGGGTAAACCAGGGGCTGTGGGCGCCCGAAAGGGAGAGCAGCATGCTGTCCTGTCCGGCGACCGGGATGACCTGCATATCGGTGATGACGGGCATCCGGCTGTTGGGCATGGCGATCGACCTCCTTGGCGTCGGATAAAAATGGGGTGGCATGCGGCCGCTTTGTGCGGAGATACCATGCAATTATCCTACCGCATGGGTCGGTTTTGGGTCAACTGAGCATTGTAAATATTGTGGGATTTGATATAATGAAAGGGCAGAATCTATGGAAGTTGAACGGGTGGCGAGATGAAAATTACCTTCACGACCTTGGGATGCAAGGTCAACCAGTATGAAACCGAGGCGCTCAGACGTCTCTTTGAGGAACGGGGCTGGCAGGTGGTTTCTCCCGGTGAGGCGGCCGACGTCTGTGTGGTCAATTCCTGCACCGTCACCGCCGAGGGGGACCGCAAGACCCGCCAGGTCCTCCGCCGGATGCGCCGCAGCCATCCCGACGCGGTGATCGCCCTCGCCGGATGCTATCCCCAGGCGTTTCCCGCCGAGGCGGAGGCGCTCGAGGAGGCGGATCTTGTCATCGGCTCGAAGGGCAAAAGCCGGCTGCCGGCGTTGGTCGAGCGGGTGCTGCAGTCGGGCAACCGGCTGGTCGAGATCGAACGGTATGAGGCGGGGGAGACCTTCGAAGCGATGACGGCGGGCGGCCGGTCGGAGAGGACCCGTGCCTTTCTCAAAATCGAGGACGGCTGCGAGTGCTACTGCGCCTACTGCATCATTCCCACCGCCCGCGGTCCGGTGCGTTCGCGGCCGCTTGCGGCCATCGAGGCGGAACTCCGGTCGCTGGCCGAGGCCGGTTTTAAAGAGGTGGTGCTGACCGGCATCAACCTGTCGATGTATGGGCGGGATTTCGGCCTGCGCCTGCCCGACGCGGTGGCGGCCGCCTGCCATACCCCCGGCATCGAACGGGTGCGGCTGGGTTCGCTCGAGCCCGAGCTCATCACCGAGGCGGACATCGACCGGATGGCGGCGGAAACGAAGCTCTGTCCCCAGTTCCATCTGGCGCTGCAGAGCGGCTGCGACGCCACCCTCTGCCGGATGAACCGGCATTATACGACCGACGACTACCGGCGGTTTGTCGAGCAGTTC
>CASGDD010000059.1 GCA_949300115.1 uncultured Oscillospiraceae bacterium
AAAGGGATTCGGGGATTTCAGCGCAAGAGTTCTTATCTACAGAAATGGGTTAGAAAGGGAGCGGGGCAAGTTACCGGTGGCGGCGCAGGCGATGGGATGCTCGCCCTTTCGTATCCCTTCCGGGAATTGGCAAGCATGGCCTCTCGGGGGGCGTAAGCAAGCCGCGAGTTTACGGGCGGTTGGGATGGTATGCCGGGCAGGGAAACGTTTTCACGTCACGAACCGGCTAAAGCTGCCGGTGGCCGGACGGGGAGGCGGTAGGGCGAGAAAACGATTGCACGTCCAAAAAACGCCGCGGCGGCGCTCCTCCTCCGGCTTGCAGCGGGTCAGATGTGGGTCGGCTTGACGGGCAGGAGGGAGGCGGCCGGCTGCAGGGCGCTGCTGGGTGCCGGATGGGGATTGCGGTTGAGCGAGAGGCTGAGAACCACCTGCTTGCGGTATTCGCTGGGGGTCGAGCCGACCGCGCGCTTGAAGATGCGGGCGAAGTAGCGGACGTCCGAGATGCCGACCCGGGCGGCGACCTCATACATCCGAAAGCCCTTCTGGCTCAGCAGCTTTTTGGCGTGCTCGATGCGCAGCGACTGCAGATACTGGATAAAGCCCACCCCGACCTCGCTTTTGAAGCGGGTGGAGAGGTAGCTGGCCGAGACCTCCAGCGCTTCCGCCAGCCGCTGGAGGGAGAGATCCTCCTGGTCGTAGTGCCGCTCGAGATAGTCGAGCGCCTGGGCGATCAGCGGGGAGAGATGGCTGTCCCGATAGAGGGCGACATGCTCGACCGTGTAGGTGATTTCCCCGATCAGAAAGGCCTTGAGGGGGTCGAAATCGGTGGCGCGGGCAATGTGGGAAAGGGCGTCGGAGGGCGGGGTCATGTTGTGCAGGTCGATTCCCATGCCGGTGATCAGGTCGTTGACGACGCAGATCAGCCCGATGGCAAAGCGCTGGAAGAGGTTGAGGGAGAAGCCTCCCGTGCGCAGCCGGTCGACCACCTGGCTGAGCAGCCCGTCGAGATTTTCCACCCGCCCCTCCCGGACCTCGACGACGATCTGGCTGCGCATGTGGCAGTAGAAGAAGTTGGAATATTCCTCCAGCTCCTCGCGGGAGAGGACGTTGAGACAGAGCTGCTCATGCAGCCGGTGGAAGCGGGCGAGCGCCGCCTCGAGCGCCTCGAACATCCGCTCGGCCTCCAGCGGCTTGACGAGATAGCGGATGATCTGGGGATGGCCCTGGAAATGGTAAAGGAAGTCGAAATCCCGCCGCTTGCTGAGCAGGATGGCGAGATTCTGGTCGGAGCGGCCGAGGTAGCTCTGCAGAAAGTCGAGCACCCGGGGATGGGGCAGGTCGAGATCGAGCAGCAACAGCGGACAGCGGGGCTCGCCGACGTGGCTCGGGGGCAGGGCGGAGGTGTAACCCTCCAGTCGCAGCGCCGGGTAGAGCTCGAACGTGTCGGAAAACT
Source organism: uncultured Oscillospiraceae bacterium (assembly GCA_949300115.1). Taxonomy (GTDB): domain Bacteria; phylum Bacillota; class Clostridia; order Oscillospirales; family Ruminococcaceae; genus CASGDD01. The sequence continues at coordinate 1,454 of CASGDD010000059.1, forward strand.
GCCGGATCACCTCGGTGTCCTCGGTATAAAGAAAACCGGGAAAGGGCCGCATGCTGTTTATCTCCCCCCTTCCCGCAGATAGGCTGCCTGTATGACCATCCGATGCGGTCCGCCCCTCTGCCCGCGAGGGCGTTTGGGAACGGAGCACCGGCCGCCAGACACGCCGACAGCGGCCGTTTGGCCGCTGAAATCAGCTTCATCCTATCACGAATTTTGCGAGAATCGAAGGGGAAAATGGTGTTTCTGCGATAAATCGTGAAGTCAAATAAAAAGGTGGAAAGAAAATAGGATAGGGGGGATAAAAATAGTCCACCCTTTCGATATTTTGTCCAGTTGTCGAGCTGGGTGAAGGCGACTATCATTAAATGTAGCACAAATTTATCCACGGAAACGTAGGGTTTTGTGCGAAAATTTAGACATGAGAAAATAGGAGGCAGGAATATGAAACGGATCCTCACGTTGTTGGTGGCCCTCTGCATGGTCGTCGGACTGATGGCAGGGTGCTCGAGTGAGCCGGCCGCCGATTCCTCTGCGGCGGCGTCGACCGAGAGCTCGGCGGCGACCGAGAGCTCGACCGCGGACGCGGGCGAGAGCGAGGCGTCGGGCAACTTCACCTCGGATGAAAAGATCTATATCGGCATGACCGCCCCCATTACCGGCAACAACGCCGAGTACGGCAAGACCTTCTCGGTCGCGGCGCAGATCTGCATCGACGACTGGAACGCCGAGGGCGGCATCAACGGCAAAGAGATCGTGATGGACATCATGGACAGCCGCGGCGACGCGAAGGACGCCACCGAGATTGCCCAGAAGTTCGGCCAGGACGAGAAATATCTGGCGGTCATCGGCGATTTCACCAGCTCCTGCTGCATGGCGGCGGCCCCGGTGTACGATGAGAACCACCTCGTCATGATCACCCCGTCGGCCTCCCACGTCGACCTCTGCGCGATGAGCCCCTACGTCTTCTCGGTCGCCGGCCGTCAGGACGGTGAGAGCCCCTTCATCGCCCAGTACCTCACCCAGAAGTTCTACGGCTCCGAGCTGGCCGTGCTGATGTATGTCAACTCCGACTGGGGCGTGACCTGCATGGAGCAGTTTAAAGGCCGTGCCGAGAGCGTGGGCCTGGAAGTTGCGGCCTACGAGCCCTACATGGAGGGCGAGAAGGACTTCACCGCGACGCTGACCAAGCTCCAGCAGACCGGCGCCGACACCATCGTTCTGATGAGCCAGGCGCAGGAAGCGGCGGTTATCAGCCAGCAGATCCGTCAGATGGGCTGGGATGTCAACATCGCCATCTCGGGCGGCGCCTACTCCCAGCAGCTGATCGACCTCGGCGGTGACGCGGTCGAGGGCACCCACATCTCCTCGCCGGTTGACCTGTCGAAGGAGCACGCTTCCCCCGAGGCGCTCGAGTTCATGGAGAAGTTCGAGGAGCAGGCCGGTTATCCGACCCCGACCCACGCCCCCTGGACCTACGATGCCTGCGAGATCGTCTTCCAGGCGATCAAGCGCGCCGATGACGCGGGCAACCTGACCCGTGAGGCGGTCCGCGACGAGCTGCAGGCGACCAAGGACTACGACGGCTTCGGCGGTCCGATCACCGAGTTCAGCGAGGACGGCGACCTGACCCGTACCTACCTCATCTGTGAGATCAAGGACGGCGCCTTCAACGCGGTGACCGATTTCTCCTACGGGATGGAATAAGCCGGCTATAAGCGTTAACATGGACGTATAGTGTGTGACGGAATGGTGCGGCTGCTGTCTGGCCGCACCATCTCCGTATGATCCTGCAAGCGAAACCTGCAAAAAGGAGGCGAGCGCGCTCTCATGGTCAACTATGCCCTCCAACAACTGATGAACGGCATCTGCCAGGGCTCGATCTACGCGCTGATGGCCATCGGCTATACGATGATCTACGGCGTCGTCGGCCTGGTGTCCTTCAGCTACGGCGAACTGGTGATGATCGGCGGCTTCGGCGCCTACTACACCTTCGTCTACTCGGGCAACTTCTTCCTCGGCGTCATCGGCGGCTTCATGGCGTCGGCGGTATGGGGCATCGTGCTGTACATCCTCTGCTACAAGCGCTTCCTCGAGGCGCCCAGACATATCTCGATGATCTGTACCTTCGCGTTCAGCATGATGACCAAAAACCTCGCGCAGATCGTCTTTGGCAGCGAGCCGAAGGCGGTGCCGAGCGTGTTCGAGAATGTGACCTACACCATCCTCGGCATCCGGATCACCACCCTGCAGATGATTATCATCAGCGTGGTCATCGTTTTTGCCATCTGCTTTACCCTCTTCTTGACCAAAACCCGCGCGGGCACCATGCTGCGCGCGGTCAGCCAGAACAAAAAGGCAAGCGCACTCATGGGCATCAACGTCCAGCGGACGGTGCTCATCGGCAACGGCATCGGCTGTGCGCTCGGCGGCGTGGCGGGGGTGCTGCTCATCCTCTACTATGCCTCCTGCTACCCCAACCTCGGTCAGCTGGTCGGCAACAAGGCGCTGACCTCGACCGTCCTGGGCGGACTGGTGAGCATCGCCGGTTCGGCGCTCGGCGGACTGAGCATCGGCATTCTTGAAAATCTCGGCATCATGTTCATCCCGGTCGGCTTCCGTGACGTCATCACCTTCATCTTCCTCGTCATCGTGCTGATCTTCCGGCCGAAGGGACTGTTTGTCAGAAAGGGGACGCGCTAATGGGTACAACAAACGTAAGCACAGCGGCGGTGAGCCCCTTCGAGAAGCTGCGGCTTTTTACGCAGAAGTACAAAAAGTGGCTATTGCTCGCGCTGTTTGTGGTGGTCGCCATCATCCCGCTGGTCTATGACGACGTCTACTACAAGAACATCATGGTCAAGATCCTGATGTATGTCATCATCGCCAGCTCGCTGAACATGATCAACGGCTACAGCGGACAGTTTAACCTCGGCCAGGCGGGCTTCCTCTGCATCGGCGCCTACACCGCCTCGCTGCTCGCCACCCGGCTGGGCTGGAACTTCCTGGTCACCATGCCGCTCGCCGGCATTGTGACGATGATCTTCGGCTATCTCGTCTCCAAGCCGACCCTCAGGCTCTCGGGCATCTACCTCTCGATCGTCACCCTCGGCTTCAGCGAGATTGTCCGGCTGGTGGTCTACAACTGGACCGATTTCACCGGCGGCCCGCTCGGCGTCAAGGGTATCCCGGCGCCCGAGTTCTTCGGCATCTCCTTCAAGGAGACCGACGCCTTCTACTACCTCGTGCTGGTGCTGGTGGTTATCACCCTCTTTGTGATGCACCGGGTGCTCAACTCCCGTGTCGGCCGCGCCTGGATGTCCATCCGTGAGGACCAGCTGGCGGCAAGCTCGCTCGGCGTGGAGCTGCGCAAATACAAGTCGCAGAACTTTATGTTCGGCGCCTTCTTTGCCGGCATCGGCGGATGCCTGTTCGCCTACTTCTACCGCTACATCGACGCCAACATGTTCCTGCTCGACGAGGGCTTCAACGTCATCTCGATGGTCGTCATCGGCGGCCAGGGAACGCTGGTCGGCCCGGTGCTCGGCGCGGTCATCGTCAACACGCTGACCGAGGCGCTGCGCTCGCTCGATCAGTTCCGCATGGTCATCTACGCGGCGCTCATCATCTTCATGATGTGGTGGCGGCCGCAGGGTCTGGCCGGTGCGTCCAACTCGATCCTCGCCGGCGGCAAGCTGCGCCGCAAGGGCAAGGCGGCGGACGAAGAGGAAAGCGATGAGGAAGGAGGCTCGATCACATGAGTACGATTTTGCAGGCGAAGGATGTATGCAAGTACTTTCGTGGTCTGAAGGCGGTCGACGGGGTCAGCATGGAGGTGCAGAAGGGGGAAATCTTCGGCATCATCGGCCCCAACGGCGCGGGGAAAACCACCTTCTTCAACGTCTGCTCGGGTGTCTATGAGGCGACCGCCGGCCAGGTCTTCCTCGACGGCGAGGAGATCACCGGACGCCCGCCCGAGGAGATTGCCCGCAAGGGGATGGCCCGTACCTTCCAGAATATCCAGCTGTTTAAATACATGACCGTGCTGGAGAACGTCAAGATCGGCAACCATATCCATTCGAAGACCAACATGTTCGACGCCATCTTCCACACCGGGCGCTACAAGCAGGATGAGAAGGAGGCGCTCGAGCGGGCGGAGGCGGTCATCGAGAAGGTCGGCATCGCCGAATACCGGGATGTGATGGCCGGTACGCTCAGCTACGGCAGCCAGCGCAAGGTGGAAATCGCCCGTGCCCTGGCGCTCGAGCCGAAGATCCTGCTGCTCGACGAGCCGGCGGCCGGCATGAACCCCAACGAGACCCAGGAGCTGTCCGACTTTATCAAACGGATCAACGCCGAGGGCTATACCATCGTCGTCATCGAGCACGATATGAAGTTCATCATGAACCTCTGCCACCGGATTCTGGTCATCAACTTCGGCAAGCGGATCTGTGAAGGCACCCCCGATGAGGTCCGCAGCAACCGGCAGGTGCATGAGGCCTACTTCGGCAAGGGCACGCTGGGCGGCGTCCATGTCGACAAGGAGCATGAGGCGGTCAGGGAGGAGGCAAGCGAAGATGCTGAAGATTAACAAGCTGCGCGTCAACTACGGCTATGTCATCGCGCTGCGCGGGATCTCCTTCCACGTCGACGAAAATGAGATCGTCTGCCTCATCGGCGCCAACGGCGCGGGCAAGAGCACGACGCTGATGTCCATCTCCGGCCTGGTCGACAAGGCGGGCGGCACAATCGAGTTTAAGGGCAGCGATATCACGGGGACCAAGCCCCACGAGATCGTCCGGATGGGCATCTGCCATGTTCCCGAGGGCCGCCAGGTGTTCCCCTCGCTGTCGGTGGAGGAGAACCTGCGGATGGGGACGATCAGTGTCCAGAAGCCGACCAAGCAGTACATCCAGCAGAAGCTGGAGGAACAGTACACCCTCTTCCCGCGGCTGAAGGAACGCCGCAAGCAGGCGGGCGGCACCCTGTCGGGCGGCGAACAGCAGATGCTGGCCATCGCCCGCGGACTGATGAGCGACCCCGAGTTGGTCATGCTCGACGAGCCGTCGCTCGGCCTCGCCCCCATCGTGGTGGAGGAGATCTTCGAGCTGATCCAGGGGATCAAACGCTCGGGCAAGACGGTGCTGCTGATCGAGCAGAACGCCTCGATGGCCCTCTCGATTGCCGACCGCGGCTATGTGCTGGAGAACGGCCGGATGGTGCTCACCGGCACCGGCAGGGAGCTGCTTGTCAACGAAGACGTCAAACGCGCCTATCTTGGGGACTAGCGTTTGCGCCGGCAGTATGCTATGCTGATCTATGGAGGGGGAGCCCTCCGTCCGATGATTTCTCGTTCCGAATCAAAGAAAGGGGATCTGCATGAAGGCGGACAAAGACATCAAGATTGTCATTATCGGCATGGGTTTCCTGATGGAGTACATCATGCCCGGCTACCGCTCCCTCTTGGGGGAGAACCTCGCGACCCACGTGGTGGCGACCACCGTCGATGAGAAGGACATCGAGCGCAAGCGCCGTGAGCTGCCCTTCCGCGTCGAGCTCGGCGGCAACGATAAGGTGCTGCGCGAGGTCGAGCCGGATATCATCCTCTTCGCGCCCCAGCCCTTCTTCGCGGGCGCCATCGCCGAGGAGGAGCTCAAGCCCTACTACCAGGAGCTGCGGGAGGCGGGCAAGCCGCTGCCCGATCTCTACTGCTTCCCGCCCAATCCGGCCGGCAAGTTCTACCTCGACACCATCGGCTCGGATATCCATGTCTGCAACATCATCCCCAACATGGTCAGCAAGATCGGGGGGGAGGACGTTTCGCAGGAAGCCTACACGATGATCACCATCCCCGACGAGGCGCCCTGGCCGAAGGAGAACTACGACCGGCTCAACCGGATGTTCCTGCCGCTCGGCTATGTCGTCGATGTCGGCCCGAAATATGTCATCAGCGTTCTGGCCGGCCAGGTCTGCGCCCACAACCTGCACGAGGTCATCTTCACGATGGTCGACGGGCTGAAGGCGGGCGGACATGAGGTCGATTACCGCCAGCTCGCCAGCGCGATGCGCTACTACTTCACCCACAAGTTCACCCTCAAGAACCCCGGCAAGCGCCCCTGCGACCGGGATGGGGTGGATGACAAGCTGTACGATGTGCTCAAGATGGTCACCTACCACTGGTATCGGGGCATCATCGGCTTCCTTAGCAGCATCGGGATGGAGGAGGATGCCGCCGCCGAGGCGATCCTGCCGATCGTCAACCAGCATATCCAGAGCCATCAGGTGGAAACCCGGGAGGCGCTCGACGAGGCGACCGCCAACCACGCGACCAAGGGCGGCGTGCTCGAGATGGGCTGCAAGACCTTTGCTGCCGAGGTGGAAACGAAGCTGTTCGACGCCTTCAAGAACTACGACAGCATGAGCTTTGACGACACCTTTGCCCAGTTTATCGAGGACAGCGCCTATGAGATCACCCACCGGGTGTCCGACCACGGCTATAAGCTGGGCTCGGCCAAGCCGGAATATCTCAGCGAGCATCACGCGGTGCTGTTCGGGCTGCTCTGCCGCGCGGCCGAGGAGCAGTGCGGCACCGAGGGCCTCGACGCCATCTCGGCGGGTGTCGCCCAATACGGCAGAGAGCGCGGCGGCCGGATGGCCCAGCGCTGCAAGGCGGATGGCAGGGAGCTCTGCATGCGCAACTACCTCTGCTACGGCGAGTGGCGGCCGAAGCCGGGCGCCCAGCTCAGCGAGGTCTGCCAGAAATCCCCCATCTACAGCACCCACGCCACCAAGTGCGGCTGGAACGACGCCTGGAAGAAGCATGGGCTCTCGAAATATGGCCCCTACTACTGCAACAGCGTCGACAAGAACCTCGTCTGGGGCTTTAATCCCACCATCGATCTCAAGATCTACAGCTTCCTCTCGGAGGGCGCCGACTACTGCCACTTCGAATGGACCGGCTTTGAGATGACCCCGGAAGAGGAGGTTATCTTTAAGAAGACCCAGGAGGAGGTGGGCGACAAGTACGTCAAGAACTTCGAGTATCACACCGCCCATCTCTACTTCACCCTGATGCGGGTGCTCGAGGAGAAGCTCGGTGAGGAGAAGGCCGAGGCGATCGGCAAGAAGGCGCTCCATGATTACGAGCAGATCTTCAAGAAGGACTATATGACCTTCCTCGATCTCAAGGATACCGACTGGACGGTCGCGAGCTGATCGCGGCAGACCATAACCATCGGAACAACCGCAAAAGCCCGCCATCCCAGCGATGGCGGGCTTTTGTGCGCCCCGGCGCCCCGGCGCTGCCGCACGGGTTCCGGGGCATCTTGTGCGGCCTCCCTTCAACCGCGCCCGAAAGTGGGGAGACATCGATCGCCCCATCCACACCCACCCGATTGCGAGGCCGGGTGCCCGGCCCGGATGGGCATTTCGAACGAAAATGCGGGGGGAATTTCGTCGCTTGGCCCCTTCTCAGCGGATGGAAAATGCGCTATACTGAAAATGCCTTTGTTTGCATATAAAACCACCCTGATGACGGAGGAGGTATTGGACGATGGAGGAACTCAAGTATCGGCTGGGGGAGGACCATCCCACCTATCAATCGGAGCATATGGCGACGCTGTTCGGTCTGCTCTGCCGGGCGACCGAGGAGCTGGCGGGCGAGGAGGTCTTTGGCCGGGTGATTCCCTGGTGTGTCGCGCGGTACGGCAGAGAGCGGGGCAGCCGGATGGCGCAGCGCTGCCTGGCCGATGGACGCCCGTTGACCATGCTCAACTACCGCTGCTACAGCGAATGGCGGCCGCAGCCGGGTACCCATCAGCACAACCTGATCAGCCGCAGCCCGGTTTACAGCACGATGTCGACCACCTGCTCGTGGAACGATGCCTGGAAGAAGCACGGCCTGTCCAAATACGGCCCCTACTACTGCAACTATGTCGACAAAAACCTCGTCTGGGGTTTCAATCCTTCGATCGATCTCAAGATCCACAGCTTTCTGTCGGAGGGGGCGGACGGCTGCCACTTCGAGTGGACCGGCCTTGAGATGACCCCCGAAAATGAGGAGCTGATGGCCAAGACCAAGGCCGAGCTGGGCGACAGGTATGTCAAGAACTTCGAGTACCACACCGCCCACGCCTATTTCACGATGGGCCGGGTGCTTCGGGAGGAGCTGGGCGAGGAACTCGCCGGCAAGATCCTCCAAAAGACCCTCGCCGACTATGAGGCGATCTTCGGCAAGGAATACACCTCCTTCCTGCGCCTGAAAAAGGTCGACTTCACCCGCGCCTGCTAGGGTCTGTTTTAAAAATATCAACATGCCCAATCGACGGGCCGCTGT
>CASGDD010000060.1 GCA_949300115.1 uncultured Oscillospiraceae bacterium
GGATAGGCGACCGGCACCATCGAAATCGCGCCGCTGGGGCAGGCGCCGGCACAGACGCCGCATCCGATGCACCGGGTCACGTCGATGACGCTGTCCTCGGTATCACTCGCGCCGGTCGGACAGACATAGAGGCAGAGGCAATCCTTGGTACAGAGGCGCAGATTGCGCACCGCGATGCGTTCCTTCATCGAGAAGCCCTCCCTTCCACCTTGTCAAATTTCCAGGCAGGCACCTTGCAGACGGGACAGAGCTCGGGCGGACGGTCGCCGACATAGACAAAGCCGCAGACCGAGCAGACCCAGATATGGGTATCCCGCAGAAAGGCCTCCCCCTCCCGCTCGTAACGGTCGACCAGCGATTGCAGCATCCGGGTGACCTTCTCGCCCCAGACGCGGACCCGCTGGGTGCCGCGGTCGCCCGCCTCGGTAGCGGTCGCCGCAAGGGCGGGATAGACCGACTGGACATCCTCCCGCAGCATCGCCGCGAGGGCGGCAACACCGGCGTCGGGCACTTCGGGGGTGGACGCCTGGAAAAACGCGGCGATTTCCGCGAACAGAGCCTGTTCCTTCGCCTGATACTGCTTTTCACAGCCGCGGGCGAGGTTGGAGAAGAGGGCGGCAAGCACCCCCGGCGAAAGTTCCTCCGGCCCCTGCTCCAACGGAAGGGGGGCGGGCGCGGGCGGCGGCGCGGGGGCCGCCGGCTGTTCGGGCGCAAACACCGCTTTGGCGGCGCCGCAGAGCGGGCAGGTCCACGAATCGGGCAGGGCGGAAAAGGGGACGCCCTCCTTCCCCTCGTCGTAGACATACCCGCAGATCGGGCAGACATACCTCATAACCGTTTCCTCCTTGGCGATCGGGTGGATGGGCGAGCGTGCCGCATGCCGCGGCCGGCATGGATGGGTTGGATGATCCGGAGGACCTTCCTCCGGTGAAGCTACCATCATTATAATAAGAATAATTCTTATTGTCAAGTGGATGATCCCGCGGCGTCCTCCCGAAGGCAAAACGGCGGGATGGCGGTGCGAAGCTGCCCCGCCCGCCGGTTATGAGAAAGGGGAGGCAGGACCCCGGAGATCCCGCTCCCCCCCAATCGTATGATTCGCGGATATGCCCGCTGCCGTCTCATGGTATGGAAGTTATCTCTATCATACCATCTTTCCCACCCCTGTCAATGCAATTTCCATCTATTTTTACTTATATGTTTATTATTTTTGTGCAAAAAGAAAGCCGCCGAAGCGGCTTTTGCGGGATACCCCGGCCGGAGCATCCCCATCCTCACGGTTTCCAGTAGCCGGCGGCGATCAGCGCATCCCAGTTGGGGGAGATGACCTTGACCGTCTTGTTGAAGGCCACCCGGCGATCCTTGCGGGTGACCAGCCCCTCGTCGAGCATCTGCTGCAGCGCGGCGGTGATCTCCGCCTCCTCGACCTGGTTGCGGCGGGCGACGGCGGTCACCGTGCCGTGGAAGGAGGGGATGATCTCGTCGTGCTGGGCGACATAGGCGAGATTGTCGACGATCATCTGGAAGCGGGAACGGATCACCGAGGTGGTGGTCGGCACCTCGCGCACCTCATCGGCCACATCCCGCAGCCGCCCGCTGATCGACCGGGTGATGCCGTAGATGATGACCCGCTTGTTCATCCGCTGCTTGAGATATTTGACGACCGACTGGAAATGCCCGTCGCCGGTGAAGAGGATGTAGCTGCCGATCTCCGGCCGGTCGACCGCCGTCTGGTAGATCGAATCGAGCATAATGAAGTCGGTCATATTCTTTTTGTGATAGAGGGTCCCCTGCTGGGTGGAAATGACGTGGTTGGTGATGGCACGGACGTCGTTGAGCGTCTCGGCAATCGGCCAGTTGGAAAAGTCGCCGAACACCAGAATATCCTCGATGGCAAACTCCGCCTCGAGCGCCTGCCGCCAACCGGTCAGATCGGGGGTGATGTGAAACTGGTTCTTGCAGGAATAGAACCAGTGCTCATAGTCCACAAAGGCGATGGCGCGATGCGGGTC
>CASGDD010000061.1 GCA_949300115.1 uncultured Oscillospiraceae bacterium
CCAGGCTGCGGCGCGCCGTATCGATCAGCACCGTGATCTCGGTCAGCTTGCTGCCGGCCGCGACGCTGTTCTGCGCGATGTCCAGCAGGTTCATCGAGAGCTCCTGCATCCCGCCCCCTCCTTTTTGCGCGGCGCGTCGCTCAGTACCGCGCCAGAATCTCGTCCAGCTCGTCGCCGGTCAGACGGCCGTACACGTCGTCGTTGATGGTCATGACCGGCGCCAGACCGCAGGCGCCCACGCAGCGGCAGGCGTCCAGGCTGAACTTGCCGTCCGGCGTGCACTCGCCGCCGGCGATCCCCAGCTTCTCCTGCAGCTTCTCATAGATCTTGCCGCTGCCCTTGACGTAGCAGGCGGTGCCCAGGCAGACCGAGATCTTGTACTGACCCTTCGGGTTCAGGCTGAACTGGGCATAGAAGGTCGCAACCCCGTAGATCTCCTCCAGCGGCATCTCCAGCTCCTCGGCTACGATCCGCTGTACCTCGATGGGCAGGTATCCGTAGATCTCCTGGGCCTTCTGCAGCGCCGGCAGCGCCGCGCCCTTCATCCCCCTGTTCTCCGCCAGCCAGGCTCTCAGTTCCTTCTCCTGCTCCGGCGTGCCCTTGAAGGGCAATGATGTTCCACGCGCCATCTTTCAATCTTCCTCCCTTTGCTCCCGCGCCGCGGCGCGGTTTTTTATCTCCTTTTCGCCCACAGGCGAAATTTCCAGACATATTCATTATAACAAATTCAAAATCGCCGCGCTATTCCTTTTGTCCTCATTTTGTCGAAAAGTTGCACAAATATCTTGCATTTTTTTGTGTATTGTGCATTTATCTAATCTCCATTATAATGTAAGAAAGGGGGCAATCGGCCCCCGCCGCACCAACAACTGCGCCGCAGGGAGGGTTTTCAAGTGAAGATTTCGGATATTCTGTCGATCCTCGACGCACAGCTGCTGACCGAGGGCGCCGGCCTCGAGCGGGAGGTCCACACCGCCTGCGGCAGCGACATGATGAGCGATGTGCTGGCCTTTGTCAAGGACCAGTCGGTTCTCATCACCGGGCTCAACAACCCGCAGGTGGTCCGCACCGCCGACATGATGGATATGATCTGCATCGTCTTTGTGCGGGGCAAAAAGCCGGACGCGGGCATCCTCGCCCTCGCCGAAGAGCGGGGCATGGCGATCCTCTGCACCGACCACACCATGTTCACCGCCTGCGGCCTGCTCTATGCCCACGGCTTGAGAGGCGGTGTTCACTGATGGCGGAACCCATTCGTCTGGACTACGTCGTCCCGGGCGACGACTTCACCCGCGCGGGCGAGGCGAGCGCCGACCTCAAGAGCCGGCTCAAGTCCCTCGGCTTTCCCCCCGCCGCCATCCGCCGCGCCGCCATCGCCCTCTATGAGGGGGAGATCAACCTGGCCATCCACGCCGGCGGCGGCAGGATCACCGTCGCCCTCACCCCCGAGCGGATCGAGATGGCCCTCGACGACGAGGGGCCCGGCATCCCGGACATCGCCCTCGCGATGAGCGAGGGCTATTCCACCGCGCCCGACGAGGTCCGCAGCCTCGGCTTCGGCGCCGGGATGGGGCTGCCGAATATGAAGAAGTATACCGACGAGTTCTCGATCGCCTCCACCGTCGGCGAGGGAACCCATATCCGGATGGCCGTCCTCACCGCCGGCTGATTTCCGGCGCAAGGGCAAGGGCCCAAGACCCAAGGGGGCGCGCCCCCTTGCAACCCCGATTCCGAA
>CASGDD010000062.1 GCA_949300115.1 uncultured Oscillospiraceae bacterium
CTGGAGGTTTTACCGACGGCTTCCCCTCCGTACACCTATGATGATATCCCGAGGCGATATGTGATCGGGGAAATCACGTCGATTTCTCCCCAAGATGGAAGTCTCGAGCTGCTCTTGGAGGATGGCAAACCCGCCTCGGTAACCATGACGAACCAAGGGGCGGTAGCGGTTTATGCAATTGTCGATGCAAAGGTCGTGGCGGTGGATTTTGCCGAACTGAAGACCGGCCAAACCGTCCAATGCGACATCAGACTTTCGGTCACACTGGAAAAGATCAACTCGTTTCACGATTGCAGACAGATCTTTATCTTATCCGACGAAGGGCTGGCATGAGTGGGCAATCTCCCATGGCCACACCGATCCATGTGACGTTCAGCCGGGACAGGGCACACCTTGTCCCGGCTTTTTTGTGGGCGGGGAGGGGATAGGCGCTCCGGGCGGAGCGGGTAGCAAAAATCCCGAACGTCGAGACGTCCGGGATTTTATCAACATGGGATCGATCGGAAGATCTATCGATGGGGGGAGGATGGGGTTTCGTGCGGCTGTCGGTCCAACACGCAGTGGAAGGGCTGGCCGCCGAGCAGGCTCTTGAGGCATCCGGCGTTGCAGAAGAGGCAGCGCCGGATGGTGTCCTCCCTGCCGCTGGCGACCTTTTGTACCCAGTATGGATCGGCTACCAGCTGGCGGGACATCGCGATATAATCGAGGCGTCCGGTGTCGATCAGTGTCTGGGCGAAGGCGGGGGAGGAAATTTTGCCTGCGCAGGACACCGGCAGGGTGGTGTGCCGTTTGACCTCGTCGGATACATACAAAAAACAGCCCTCCTCCCTGAATATCGGATGGTTGCGTGGGGGGACGGTGTCGTTGATGTCGGCGCGGTTGCTGAGCGCCACCATGAACGCGTCCACACCGGCCTGCTCCAGCGCGCGGACAAATACGCCGATTTCCCCGACATCCGGACCGCCCTGGCCGCAGGGGATGGCGTCGTCGTGGACGGCGAGCTTGTACTCCACGGGAAAATCCCCTCCAACCGCCTGTCGGACGGCGCGCACCACCGCGCAGGGCAGTGCGGTGCGTTTTTCGACGCTGCCGCCGAAGGTATCCGTTCGCCGGTTGATGTAGCCGGAGGAGAAGCTGTTGAGGAGATTGCCGCCGAGCAGCTGCACCAGGTCGAACCCGACCTGCCGGGCCGTCTGGGCGGCCTGAGCGAAGCTGCGGATGATTGCCTCGATGCGCGCTTCCGACAGGCTGCCGATATAGGCGTTGGGGTCTTTGTTCTTCTCCCGGCGGATTTCCTCACGGGAGGCCCCCGCTTCGGCCATCCGCCTCAGCCGCGGCAGATCGTAGTCCCAAAGGTAGAGCTGGGCGCCGGCTTTGGCGCCGCCGCGGTGCAGCCGTTCGATGACCCTGCGGCAGCCCTCCAGCCCCTCTTCGGTCAGCAGGTTGATCCCGCCGGGGGAAAAGGCGGGCTCGACCCCCATGTCCCCTATATAGATGAGCGCGGCTCCGCCGTCGGCGACACGGCCCAAAAAGGAGATCTTTTCCTCCACCGGCAGCATCATCGAGGTGGGTGCCATGACGATACGGTTTTTTAAGGTCATTCCGCCGATGGAAACCGGCGTGAAAAGTCTGTTCATCGTGATACCTCCCTGCAGTTATTCGCACCGGTGGCAGGAGACCCAATGGTCCGGTGCCGCCTCCCGGAGGGAGGGAGTCTCCGTTAGGCAGCGGGGCGACGCAAAACGGCAGCGGGGCGCAAATGCGCAGCCCGCCGATGTCGGCGAGAGCATGGCTTCGCCCGTGAGAATGTCCGGCTGGCGGCGTTTTTCCGTCTCCGGATCGGCGATGGGGATGGCCGCAAGCAGCGCCTGGGTATAGGGGTGGGCCGGATGGCGGAAGAGCTCCTCACAGGGCCCGGTTTCCACCAGCCTGCCGAGGTACATCACCGCCACCCGATCGGACAGGTGGCGCACCATGGCCAGGTCATGCGCGATCAGCAGATAGGTCATCCCCCGCTCCTGCCGCAGCGTTTGCAGCAGATTGACAATCTGTGCCTGGATGCTCACATCGAGCGCCGAGATCGGTTCGTCGCACAGGATGAATTCGGGGTCGACCGCGAGGGCGCGCGCGATGCCGATGCGCTGGCGCTGCCCGCCCGAGAACTCGTGGACATAGCGTGTGGCATGTTCCTGCCGCAGTCCCACCAGCGTCAGCAGCTGGGCGACCATCTCGCTTTCCTGTGCCCTGCAGGAAGCGAGATGGTGGCTTTGAATGCCTTCGGCGATGATCTCCCCCACCTTCATCTTGGGATCCAGCGAGGAGTAGGGATCCTGAAAGATGACCTGTACGCGCTTGGTAAACGCCCGGCGGTCCTTTTCGGTCATCGTGTGGACATCCGCGCCGCGGTAGCGGACGGTGCCGGCGGTTTTGGGATAGAGGCCGATGCAGGTTCGGCCGCAGGTGGTTTTCCCGCAGCCGGATTCACCCACCAGCCCCAGCGTTTCTCCCCTGTAGATGGAAAAGCTGACCCCGTCCACCGCCTTGACCGGCGGCCGCTTTTTCTGCGGAAAATATTTTTTGAGATGGTCGACCTGCAGAAGCAGTTCCTTTTCAGCGGACAAGCGCAGCACCCCCTTTCCGGTGGATGGGCGGTTCGATCCTGGGGGCACAGGGGTGCAGCAGCCAGCAGGCGCAGCGGTGCTCCCCATCTATCGTTTGCATCTCGGGCTCGCGTTTCCGGCAGATCTCCATGCAGTGGGGGCAGCGGGGATGGAAGGCACAGCCCTGCGGCGGATGCAGCAGATCGGGTGGTGCCCCCTCGATGGCGGCGAGCTTTTCGCCCGACCGGATGTCCACGCGGGGCACCGACCGGATCAGTGCCCAGGTATAGGGGTGTCGGGCACGGTAAAAGATCGCTTCGCTGGGGCCCTGCTCCATGATCTTGCCGCCGTACATCACGATCACCCGATCCGCCATGCTGGCGACGATCCCGAGGTCGTGGGTAATCAGCAGCACCGAGGCGCCGCTTTCCCGCTGACGGTGTTTGATCAGCTCGAGGATCTGCGCCTGGACGGTGACATCGAGCGAGGTGGTGGGTTCGTCGGCGATCAGCAGCTTGGGATCGCAGGCCAGCGCCATGGCGATCATGATCCGTTGACGCTGGCCGCCGGAAAATTCGTGTGGGTACTGCCGCATCCGATGGGGCGCGTCGGGGATGCCGACCGAGGTCAGCAGCTCGATGACGCGGGTCCGGCGCTGGGCCGCGTCCAGCGTGGTGTGCAGCCGCAGTGCCTCCTCGATCTGACGGCCGATGCGCTGGGTGGGATTCAGTGCCGCGAGCGCGTCCTGAAAGATCATCGCGCAGTCGCCCCCGCGGTAAGCCTCCCACGCGCGCTCCTGGAACTGGTAGATATTCCGCCCCGCAAAGCACACCTCGCTGTCCGTGCCGATCCGGGCGGGCGGACAGCGCAGCAGCCCCAGGATCGCCTTGGCGGTGACCGTTTTGCCGCAGCCCGACTCGCCCACGACCGCCGCAATCTCGTTCTGCGCAAGCTGGAAGGAGACGCCCCGCACAGCCTGGACCGCGCCGGCATAGGTATCGTAGCTGACAGACAGATTTTTAACTTCCAAAAGCATAGCGGACATAGGCATGCCTCCCTACTGGTTGAGCTTGGGATTGAGCGCGTCCCGCAGCATGTCGGACAGGATGTTCAGGCTGAGGATGGTCAGCAGGATGAAAATGCCGGGGAACACCGCCATCAGCGGGCGATCGAGGATGTAGGTCTGGGCGTTCTGCAGCATACCGCCCCAGGAGGCCATCGGCACCGAGATGCCGTATCCCAAAAAGCTCAGCGACGATTCGAGCATGATGGCGTTGGCCACGCTGACGCTGGCGGCGACCAGAATCTGGTTGACCAGATTGGGGACGATGTGGCGGACGATGATCCGCAGATGGCCGACCCCCAGCGCGCGGGCGGCGAGGACAAAGTCGCGTTTTTTCAGCGACAGCGTCTCGGCGCGGGTGATGCGGGCGACGCCCTGCCAGGTGAACATGCCGATGACCAGCACGAGGGTCAGAATGCTCGGCGTGAAGAAGGTGTTGATGACGACGATCAGCAGGAAGCCCGGCACCGAGACGACGATGTCGATCAGACGCATCATATAGATGTCCACCCGGCCGCCGATGTAGCCGCTGACCGTCCCATAGAGGGTTCCGACGGTGGTGGAGATGCAGACGGAAAACAGGCCGACCACCAGCGAGACCCGGCCGCCGTAAAGCGCGCGGGTCAGATAGTCGCGGCCCATGTCGTCGGTGCCGAACGGATGCTGGGCGCTGGGAAGGGCGAGCTTGTTCTGCGGATCGAGTTCGTAGGGATCGTAGGGTGAGAGGGGGGCCAGGAGGGCCGACAGCAGGAGCAGGAGCAGCAGGAAGAGGGCGGCCTTGGCCATGGGATTGGCGCGGAAGCTCTGCTTGAGGTTTTGCAGCGGGCTGCGCGCATAGCTCCGGTCATCCGGCGCCTGGTTTTCCCGGACAAACTGAAAATCCTCCGGGGTGTAGGGCGTCTCAGTCCGCATCGCTGCCCACCCCCTGTTTGATTCTGGGATCGCAGACGCCGTAGAGGATGTCCGCAATCAGGTTGCCCAGAATGAGCATGAGACAGGACATCATGGTAAAGCCCATGATGACCGGATAGTCTCTGGCGTTGATGGCCGACATGCCGAGGGTGCCCATGCCCGGCCAGCTGAAGACCGATTCCACGATAAAGGAGCCGGTCACCAGATTGGAGAGGTTGAGCCCGATCAGCGTGATGATGGGCAGCAGGCAGTTTTTCATGACATGGCCGTAGACGATGCGCCGGGGCGAGGCGCCCTTGGCCCGCGCGGTATCCACATATTCCTCCTCCAGCTGGGCGATGGTGCTGGCGCGGATATAGCGGGTAAAGACGGCGGTGTTGCCGGTGCTCAGGACGATGGTCGGCAGGATGCCGTGCTGGATGACGTCCCACACCGAATCCACCCCCAGCGTGCGCATCCCCATGCTCGGCAGGAGATCCAGCATCTGCGAAAAGACGATGATCAGGACCATCCCCAGCCAGAAGGAGGGCACCGAAATGCCGACATAGGAGAGGGTGCTGACAATCTGGTCGATCGGCCGGTTTTTGTGGGTGCCGCACAGCAGCCCCAGGGGGACCGAGACAACAATCGATAGCAGCAGCGAGGCCCCCATCAGGCCGACGGTGGCGGGGATGCGCTCGGCGATCTGGACGGCCACGCTGCGGTGGTTGATCTGGGAGTAGCCGAGATTGCCGGACAGGACGCTTTTGGCCCAGCCGAAGAATTTTTCAAACAGACCGTCGTTGAGCCCCAGCTCCTCGCGCAGCAGCTCGATCTCCTCGTTGGTCATGTTGGGCTGGATGTAGTGCATCAGCACATCGCCCGGCGCGAGCTCGATGATGGCAAAGGAGAAGAAGGCGACCAGAATGATGACCGGGATGGTCTGCAGAACCCGGTGAAAGATGAATTTTCCCATAGATGTTCCTCTTTCAACAAGGGACCTGGCGGCGGGGAAGCCGGCCAGATCCCTTGTGTCATGCGAAAGACGGCTATTCGACCATGTAGAGCTTGAGATAGTCCTCGAACGCGGGGATGACCTTGATGGCATCGACGCCCCGGATGTTCTTCTGGGTGACAAAGCAGGCGTTGGAGGTGAGGATGGGATAGACGCAGTAGTCCTCCATGATCTGGTCCTGCAGCTCGGCGTAGACCGCCAGGCGGGCGTCGGGATCGAGCGTCTGATCGCCCTCGTTGAACAGCGCGAGCGCCTCGTCGGAAGCGAACAGATTCTGGGTCAAGAAGCCGCCCTGCTTGTACATAAACGCGATGCTGTTCGGGTCGGTCTTGACCGGATAGACGTTGACAGCCAGATCCCAGTCACCCTCGGTGGTATAGAAGAAGGTGTTGTTGAAGCCCTGGGAATCGAGCGCGCTGACCTCGACGGTGATGCCGTACTCCGCGAGCTGGCTCTGGATGGCGACCGCGATATTCTCCAGATAGAGATGGCTTGCGTCGCACACCAGGCGGTAGGTCTGGCCGGTCGCGCCGAGCTCCTCAAAGAGTTGGGCGGCCTTTTCGGCGTCATGCTGATAACCGGCAAAGTCGGGATCAAATCCTTCCGTCTGCGGGCCGTAGATGGAGGGGTTTTCCTTCGCGAGGTTTTCGTCGCCGGCGGCCGCCGCGTAGATGGCGGAACGGTCGAGCGCGTAGGTAAACGCCTGCCGCAGCCGGATATCCTGCATCTTTTCACTGTTGGCGTTGAAGGTGAAGTAGCTCACCCGGTTGTCCGGGAAGGTATAGACATTGTAGTTGTCGTCGCTGCTGTACTTGTCGTACTTTAAGGAGTCGGAAACCTCAAAGAGGCTGAGTTCGCCGCGCTGGAAGGCCACCTCCTGGGCGCTCGCCTCGGGCATCACCTGGAAGACCACCCCGTCGAAATTGGGGGTGCCGCGGTAGTACTCGTCGAAGCGGACCAGCTCGAGGCTCGAGCCGCGGTTCCAGTTGGCGAGTTTGTAGGGGCCGGAGCCGATGCCGTTTTCATTTTCCAGCGTGGTCCGGAAGGGCTCGCCGTTGTCATAGCGGTGCTTGGGGAACATCTTGAAGTTGCCCAGCGTGGAAAGGTAGGAGGCCGAAACCTCCGGCAGGGTCAACTGGACGGTCAGGTCGTCTATCTTTTCGCAGAGGATGCGTTCGCCGTTGATGCCGGTGGTGCTCTGCATGTCCTCTTCCCAGAGCAGCTCGAAATCGAACACCAGATCGTCCGCCGTGATGGGGACGCCGTCGTGCCAGAACATGTTGTTATTGAGCTTGACGGTGATGGTCAGGCCATCCTCCGAAACGGTATAGCTCTCGGCCAGGTAGTAGCGCGTCTCGTCCGCGGCGATGACAAAGAGCGGATCGTACAGCGCGCGCATCACCATCTCGACCGACTTGGACTCGTTGATGACCGGGTTTAAGCTGTTGATGTCGGCGGACAGGGGGACCACAAAGGTACCGCCGTCCAGCTTGGTCTCGGCGGCATCCTGTGCGCCGGCGCCGCTTTCGGAGGCGCTGCTTTCGGAAACGGAGCTGCTGGCATCGGAGCTGCCCGACGAGCCCGCTTCCGGCTGATCGCTGGCTGTCTGGCATGCCGAAAGCAGCAGCAGGCCCAGCACCAGCAGGGTGGAGAGGATCTTTTTCATTGACTGCATACATCCCTTCATAAGCTAAAAATAGACAAATGGGTTTCGAAACGTCCCCTATTCTATCAGCGATATGGGCAAATGGCAAATCGTTTTTTTGTATCTATTACCGATACTGCACAAGCTTTCACCTATATTATGGGGAAGATGACGGACGAGCGGGCGATGGATACGGCTGCCGGCAGGGCGGCAGAGTGCGGAGGACGGGGCACAGAAGACCCTTCGATCTTGTGGGGCGGATGGGAGAAAGAAAAGAGGTTGACAAATGCCGCGGGGGAGGGTATAATGACATGCAGTTAGATAAAGCTAACTTTCGTTTGCCTCGGCAAACTGTGGTTGGCACTCCCAAAGAGAACAGAGGGTGAGCAAAATGACGTTACGAGACGCGGTCGAAGGCAAGGAGTATATCATCAGGCGAATCGACACCGAGGATGAGGAGCTGGATGCCTTCCTGTTTACACTAGGGTGTTACAGCGGCGAAGCCATCACGGTGGTTTCCCATCTGAAGGGCGGCTGTGTGGTTTCCATCAAGGATGGACGGTACAACATCGACAACCAGCTCGCCGAAGCGATTGTGGTCTGACCGAACGGCCGCAGCGGACCCTTCGCTGCGCCATACGGTTACCTATAACTAACCAGGGCGGCCATCCGCCGCCCACCGCCCGCAAGCGGCGGCGAAAGCATTTGAGGAGGGAATCAAAGGATGCGCATTGCGCTGACAGGGAATCCGAACTCGGGAAAAACCACCATGTACAACGCCCTGACCGGCCGGAATGAGAAGGTCGGCAACTGGGCCGGCGTCACGGTGGAGAAGAAGGAACATCCGATTAAAAAGGCATACTACGGCGGCGAGGAGCAGCTGATTGCGGTCGATCTGCCGGGCGCCTATTCGATGTCCCCGTTTACCAGTGAGGAGAGCATCACCAGTTCCTACGTCAAGAAGGAAAACCCCGACGCCATCATCAACATCGTGGACGCCACCAACTTAAGCCGCAGCCTGTTTTTCACCACCCAGCTGCTGGAATTGGGGATCCCGGTGGTCGTGGCTCTCAACAAGCACGACCTCAACGAGAAGCGGGAGACCAAAATCAATACCGAGCTGCTGTCGAAAAAACTGGGCTGCCCGGTAATCCAGACCGTCTCCACCTCCCATGAGGGACTGCAGGCGGTGGTACAGGCAGCGGTGACCCACGCGGCGGATACCCAGTCCGCCCCCTACATCCAGCCGGATATCGATCTCAGCGACAAAAAGGCGGTCGAAGAGGCCGACCGCAAGCGGTTTGCGTTTGTGAATCAGCTGGTCCAGGAGGTCGAGACCCGCAAGGTGCTCACCCGTGAGCGCAACACCGGCGACAGAATCGACGCGATTCTGACCAACCGCTGGCTGGGCATCCCCATCTTCGCGGTGGTGATGTGGCTGGTTTTTGAGATTTCCCAGGTGTGGGTCGGCACCCCGATCGCCGACTGGCTGGTCGCCATCCTCGAGGGTTTCCAGGGCTGGGTCGGCGAGCTGCTGGCAAACGCCAACCCGCTGCTCTACGCGCTGGTGGTGGACGGCATGATCGGCGGCGTGATCGCCGTGGTCGGCTTCCTGCCGCTGGTGATGGTCATGTACTTCCTCATCGCCCTTCTGGAGGACTGCGGCTATATGTCGCGTGCGGCGGTGGTGCTGGACCCGATCTTCAAGAAGGTCGGCCTCTCGGGCAAATCGGTCATCCCGTTTGTCATCACCATCGGCTGCGCGGTGCCGGGCATCATGGCCAGCCGCACCATCCGCAACGAGCGGGAGCGCCGGGCGACCGCCATGCTGGCGCCCTGTATGCCCTGCGGCGCCAAAATCCCGGTGATTGCCCTGTTTGCGGGCGCCTTCTTTGGCGGCTCGGGCTGGGTCAGTGCCGCCATGTACTTAACCGGTATCCTGCTCATCTTTGTCGGCGCGCTCATTGTCAACAAGGTCACCGGCTACAAGCCCCGCAAGTCCTTCTTCATCATCGAGCTGCCCGAATACAAGCTGCCTTCCCCCTGGTTCGCCTTCAAATCGATGTGCAGCCGCGGCGCGGCCTACATCAAAAAGGCGGCCACCATCATCCTGCTCTGCAATACGGCGGTGCAGATCATGCAGACCTTCACCTGGAGCTTCCAGGTGGCCGAGTCGGCCGACGCCTCCATCCTGGCGTCGATCGCGGGTCCGTTTGCCTACCTGCTGGTGCCCATCGTCGGTGTCCTCAGCTGGCAGCTGGCGGCTGCGGCGGTCACCGGCTTCATCGCCAAGGAGAATGTCGTCGGTACGCTGGCCGTCTGCTTTGTCGGACTGGAGAACCTCATCGATGCCGATGAGCTGGCCCTGCTGGAGGGCGCGGGCGCGGAAGCCGCCGGGATCATGGCCATCACCAAGGTCGCTGCGCTGGCCTACCTGATGTTCAACCTCTATACACCGCCCTGCTTCGCGGCCATCGGCGCGATGAACGCCGAGATGAAGAGCGCCAAGTGGGTCTGGGGCGGCATCGGGCTCCAGCTGTGCATCGGCTATACGGTGGGTTATGCCGTCTATACCGTCGGCACGCTGATCACCGCGCCTGCCACCCTGAACGTCGGTGCGGCACTCGCCGGTCTGGCCGCGGTTGTGGCGATGTTTGCGGTCATCGGCATTCTGATCAAACGCTCAAACGACCGGGTCAAGGAGGCGTACTCGCTGCATGGTTCCAAGGGCTACGCGGTGAGCAAATAAACGATGGTAGATGCGATTGTCATTCTGATTGTGCTCGTCATTGTCGGCGCCATTGCTCTCTACCTCTACCGCGCCAAAAAACGCGGCGAGGTCTGCATCGGCTGCCCCTATGGGCGCCAGTGCACCGGGAAGCATACGGGCGGCTGCTCGGGATCTGCCGGCGATAGACAGGCATAAGATGCAAACCCAAAGGGGGATGCGGCCGGCACCGGCCGCATCCCCCTTGCCGTCACATCCCAGGGGAGGGATCGATATGGAAAACATCGTCATTCTGGTGCTGGCTGCGGGGGTGATCCTTTTCGCGGCGATTGCGACCGTCAGGCGCTTTACCGGCAGGGGCGGCGGATGCTGCGGGGGCGGAGGCTATAAGATCCGCCGCAAAAAACTTGACCATGTGGTGATGCAGAAAACCTTTCTGGTGTCGGGGATGCACTGTGAGCA
Organism: uncultured Oscillospiraceae bacterium; assembly: GCA_949300115.1. GTDB lineage: Bacteria > Bacillota > Clostridia > Oscillospirales > Ruminococcaceae > CASGDD01. Next base: position 10,405 of record CASGDD010000062.1, read on the forward strand.
TTGCAAAAACCGCGTGGAGGAGGCTGTGAACGATATCCACGGGGTGTCCGGCAGGGTTTCCCTGCGGACGGGGGAGCTTACCGTCTCCTATGCCCAGCCGGTGGACGACGCGGTGATCCGCCGCAAGGTGGAACGGGCGGGCTATACCGTCACCGGGGTCCGATAGTTCCGCCTGTCCGGCCGCGAACGTCCCACCGGGCCCATCCTCTCCCGTATAGCCGGTCGACATCCGCCGCGTCGGGTGGTATACTGGAGAAAACAGGCGGATGGCAGTCTGCCGGAATGGGACGAGGTGGCGGCTATGCAGAGGGGAGAAAGACGGATGGGCAGGTGGCTGGAACGGTCGCCGGCACACCGGTATGGACTGGTCCTGAAAGGGATTGGCGTGGGCTTGGCAGCGGGGCTGGTAACCGTGCTGTTTCGCATCGCGCTTGAAAAGGCGGACGCCTTCCGGCAGTGGGTGGGCGGCTGTCTGGCGGAGCGGCCGCTGCTGCTTCTGCTCTGGCTGGCGGTGCTGCTGGCGGTCGCCGGCATGGTGACCCTGCTGCTTCGCTGGGAGCGCTACATCGGCGGTTCGGGCATCCCCCAGGTGGAGGGGGAGATGCAGGGGGCGCTGGATCCCGTCTGGTGGCGGGTACTGCTGGCCAAGTTTATCGGCGGCGTCCTGTCGGTCGGCGCGGGCCTCTCGCTCGGGCGGGAGGGCCCCTCCATTCAGCTGGGGGCGATGGCGGGCAAAGGGCTGGCCCGGATGACCCGCAGGGACCCTACCGAGGAGCGGATGCTGCTGACCTGCGGCGCCAGCGCGGGTCTGGCCGCCGCCTTCAATGCGCCGCTGGCCGGCGTGCTCTTTTCGCTGGAGGAGCTGCATAAGGACTTCTCGACCACCGTACTGCTCTCCAGCATGGCCGCCTCGATCACCGCCGATTTCCTTTCCCGCATGGTCTATGGACTCGGCCCGGTGTTCGACTTTTCCACCGTGCAGCTGCTCGAGCTGCGCCAGTATGGACTGGTGCTGATCCTCGGCGTGCTGTTGGGGGCGGTCGGCGCGTTTTATAATTTCTGCATCGGCAGAGCGCAGGACCTCTATCGCCGCATCCCTTCGCCCTATCTGCGCCTCGCCATCCCCTTTGTCACCGCCGGTCTGCTGCTGGTTCTCTATCCCGCCGTGCTGGGCGGCGGCCCCGACCTGGTGGGGATGGTATCGCAGGAGATGCTGCTGCAGAATCTCCTGCTCCTCTTCGCGCTGAAATTCCTCTTCTCGATGGTGAGTTTCGGTTCGGGGGCGCCCGGCGGCATCTTTCTGCCGCTGCTGGTGTTGGGGGCGGTGGTCGGCAGCGCCAGCAGCCAGCTGTTTCAGCTGTTCGGCTTGGATGCGCTGCCGCAGAGCTTTGTGATCCTCGGTATGGCCGGCCTTTTTGCCGCCATCGTACGGGCGCCGGTGACCGGCATCATCCTCATCAGCGAGATGAGCGGCAGCTTTTCCCATCTGCTCAGCCTCTCGCTGGTCGCCCTCACGGCCTATGCGGTGGCCGATCTGCTGCATGCCAAACCGGTCTATGACATCCTGCTCGAACGGCTGCTGCGCCGTGAGCCGGCGCCGGTGCGGGCAAAGGAGGGGGAGAAGGTGCTCATCGAGGTGCCGGTCAGTCTGGGCGCCTCCGCCTGCGGCAAGCCGGTCGGTGCGCTTACCTGGCTGGGTGGCGCGCTGATCGTCACCATCCACCGGCAGGATCGGGAGATCATCCCCCACGGGGATACCGTTCTGGAGGCGGGGGATGTGCTGGCGCTGTGGTGTGAGGCGGACCAGGTCCCCGCCATCCATGCCGCCTTTTCGGTTCACTGCAAGACCTGATCCGCGGCGGAGGCCGCCGTACGACAAGAAAAAGCCCCGGACGCGCCCCCAAAAAGGGGGAGGACGTCCGGGGTCTTTTGTTCGAAAACCGAACCGGTTGTCAGGCTTTCGCGGCTGCCTGAACCGGCTTGGGATCGTCCGGCGGCCGGAAGGCCTTTTTGCGCAGCACCAGATAGCAGATCAGGTGGGCAATCGCGGTGACGATCCAGGAGACGGGGTAGGACAGATAGAGGGAAAGCTGGGTGCGATAGACCTGGAAGACGGTCATCACCCAGATGATCCGCAGCAGGCAGGCGCCGGTGAGCGAGACGAGCATCGGCAGAATGGAATAACCGAGACCGCGGATGCAGCCGGCCAGCACGTCCATGACGCCGCAGATGAAGTAGGGAGCGCAGACCATGCTCAGCCGGTAGATGCCGTAGGAGATAACCTCGGGGTCGGAGGTGTAGATGCCAAGCAGCTGGTGGCCCAGCAGGTAGGCGCCAATGCCGAGCACCAGTCCGATGGTGGAGGTGATTGCGAGGCACTGTACCACCACCCGGTCGACCCGCTTGTAGTTGCGGGCGCCCATGTTCTGGCTGGTGAAGCTCAGCGCGGTCTGATAGACGGCGTTCATCGTCGTATAGACAAAGCCCTCGATGTTGCTGGCTGCCGTATTGCCCGCGACCACCAGCGAACCGAAGGTGTTGATCGACGACTGGATGGTGACATTCGAGATGTTGAAGATGACACCCTGCAGGCCGGCCGGCAGACCGATGCGCAGGATCTCCCGCAGCTGGTCGCCGTGGATCTTGAGGGCGGACGGCACCAGCCGGCAGACGGTGTGGCTCTGGATGAGACAGAGCATGACGAGCGAAGCGGAGATGACCTGCGAGATGACGGTGGCGATGGCGACACCGGCCACACCCATATGGAACTGGATGACAAAGATCAGATTGAAGATGACGTTGATCACACCGGCGATGAAGAGGAAGTACATCGGGCGCCGGGTGTCGCCGATGGCACGCAGAATGGCCGCGCCGAAGTTGTAGAGCAGGATGGCCGGCAGACCGATGAAGTAGATGCGGATGTAGAGCACCGCCTGGTCGAGGACGTCGGGCGCGGTTCCCATC
>CASGDD010000063.1 GCA_949300115.1 uncultured Oscillospiraceae bacterium
GCCCTCGTTGCGGCGAAAGACGACCAGCGCGACCTTGTGAATGCCGAGCGCGCGCAGCGCGTCCAGCGTCCGTTCGACCAGCGCCCGGGCAATGCCCCGGCGCCGGCAGTCGGGATGCACGGCGGTATGGTAGATATAGCCCCGCCGTCCGTCCGAACCGCAGAGGATCGCGCCGGTCAGCTGTGCTCCCTCGACGGCGGCAAAGCAGCTGTCGGGATTGCGGGCGAGAAAGCGGGCGATTCCCTCGCGGGAGTCGTCGAGGTTGTTGAGCCCCATGCCGCTGCAGGCGGTCCAGAGTTCATACAGTGCGTCGTAATCCGCCGGGTAGAGCGGGCGAATCTCCATCGGGATGGCCTCCTTTGTCGGGTATCAGTTCGGCTCGGTATACCATTCGAGCACCTCGCTTGCGAGATAGCGGAAATCCTCCGGCGCCTCCCCCTGCCGGATCACCGTGCGGTGTTCGAAGACCGGTTCGTCATAGATCGAATACCAGCGGACGAGGAAGGTGAGGAGGTCCCCCTCCCGTTCGACCGAGAGGATGGCCGGATGGGGGAAGCCGCCCCCGCCGTAGCCGCCGGGGAAGTTGTAGTAACCCTCCGCGGCGTTGTAGTAGTTGCTGTACGCCTCCCCGTGGATGCTGGGCTGAGTGGGCAGATTTTTGCGGAAGGTTTCGACGGTGACCGGGAGATAGCGGGTGACCACCTCATCGACCAGTGCGGCCGGCACATGGGCGCTCATCCGCAGATCGTCCCAATAGCCGTCGGGATCAAGCCCGGCCAGCTGCATACAGGTGCTATAGAAGATATAGGGGATGACGACATCCTCGAGCGGCTGGGTCTCCGAGAAGTCCTGCTTGAAGAGGGCGTTGAGATAGCTCCAGGGATAGAAATATTTCTCGCAGAGCGCCTGCACCTCGGGGGTCATCGAGGGGGAGGGGGCCAGGCTGGCGGTGTCGGCATCCTCGGTGACGCAGTAGTAGCAAAGGCTCACGTCCGATCCGCCGTCGGTGGTATAGGGGATTTGCACACGATAGAAGCCCGTTTCCTTCCCACCTGCCACCGCGTCGAGCGGGAGCCCGTAGATCGCCCAGCTGTCCGCCTCGAGGACGACCGGTTCGGTATCCTCAAGGGTGATGCCGCAGGGCTGCCAGCCGTCCTCCAGCCGGTCGATCCGGATGTCGGCGGGGGAGAGGGTGATGTCCGCCTCATGCAGATTCCCGCCGATCCGCAGATGGGTCGAGGTGGGCGGGAAGGCGTTCAGGTTGAGCGAGAGCCCGCCGGCCAGGATACCGGTCTGGTTGTTTTGCGGCGGCAGCGAGGTAAGCAGGATACAGTCGCCGACCGTCCACAGGCAGTCGGCGGTCATCCGGGCGGACTGCCAGCGGGTATCTGTGGTGGCGGCGTCGGCATAGGCGTAGTAGATCCGCCCGTCCTCGAGCAGCCGGAGATCGACCGGCCGGATGCCCTCCTCGGCGCTCTCATCCCAGAGATGCAGCCGGATAAAGACCCCGCTGAGCAGATCCTCGGGGAGCGCCTCGACCATTTCAAGACTGTCAACCTCCACCTCGATCCGGTCGAGCAGCAGCCGGATGCCGTCGGTGTTGGGGGTATAGAGGGTGTTGTCCGCGTCCCCCTCGGGATGCTGGTCGGTGAGCGGAAGGGCGGCGGTGAAGGTGAGCCGGTCGTTGTCGACCAGCCCGAGGAGCAGCGCGGCGAGCGTTTCGGTCTGAACCGGTGCCGGTGCGGAGGATGTATCCGCCGCGGCGCTGCCGGATACGCTGTCCGAGCTGGAGGAGGCATCCGGCGAAGGCCCGCAGCCGGCAAGCAGGGCGAGGACAAGCAGGATCGCGAAAACAGCGCGTACCAAATGGCGATGCATACGAAAACCTCCTTCAACTGCGCAGCCTTTTCTATCTCCATCCTACCGCATCCGGCGGGCAAATGCAAGCCTGTGGCGTTTCTCCTGCATCAGAACAGCTCGCGCATCTCGACCATCTCCGCCCAGTAGCGTTTGGGCAGATGGGTCATCCGGCAGCGGGGATTCTCTCGGCCCTCGATGGCGATGGTGCGGTAAAACTGCTTCCAGAGCGCCTGATACCGCGCCTCCCGTTCGTCGATCGGCGCGAGCTGCAGGCTGTCCACCGGCTGGAGATCGAGGACATGTCCCCGATGGGAGAGCGCCAGGTGGTAGGTTTTGTCGTAGAGCAGAAAGTCCTCGTTGGGATAGCGCAGCGCGAAGTGGCGGGCGAGGTGGGGCAGTACGCAGTTTTTCGGCTGGATGATGCCGACGAGGGTGCCGCCGTAGTCGGCAAAGCGGGTAAATCCCTTGTAGAGATGTGCCTCCCCCAGCAGCGCCCGTTGGGCGCCCAGAACCGGCGCGACACGGGGATGGCCGTGCATCGAAAGCACGACCGGCCCGGCCCGGTAGCCGAGACGGAGAAAGCGCAGCAGCGCGAGCTCCCGGTCGGACATGCAGGAGAGGAAGACATCCTCGACGAGGGTCAACGCCTCCAAGCCGATCTTTTCGGGGATGGAGGCCCGCACCCGTTCGGCCTTTTCCCGGTCGGTCGCAACGATATGCACCGGAAAGAGGGTGGGTTCCGCCCGGTCGGGCGGCAGGATGGCGAGCGGCTGTTCATGCCGGTAGAAGCTGTCAAAGACGGCACAGTAGAAGCCGGGCAGACTGCCGTCGTAGTGATAGAGGCTGTTTTCCCGGTTTACAGCGGATGGGGCAACGATGCGATCACCTCCTCGACGGCCTCGGGCAGGGTGGGAGCGGCGCCCGAGATGGCCGGTTCCAGCCGGGGTGGGGCAAAGAGGGAGAGCTGCTCAGCGCCGTGGGAGAAGGCCGCCGGGTCGAGCAGTGCCCGCGCGATGGCCTCCCGGCCCAGCTTGACGCCGGTGGGCTGGTCACGGGTGAGAATGAAATAGCGTGCCCGCCGGAGCACCACCCCCATCCGCCCGAGATCGGCGTTCGACAGGCTGCCCGCCCGGCGGGCATCGAGGATCCGCCGGGCGCTTTTGGGCCCGATCCCCGGCACCCGCAGCAGCGTTCGATAGTCGGCGGTCTGGACGTCGACGGGGAAATGCTGCGGATGATAGAGCGCCCAGCTGCATTTGGGATCGAGATAGGGGCTGAAATGGGGATGTTCGGCGCTGAGCACCTCGTCGGCGGCAAAGTGGTACTGACGCAGCAGAAAATCCGCCTGGTAGAGCCGGTGCTCCCGCAGAAGCGGCGGCTTCTGGTCGGGCGTGGGCAGCAGGCTATCGGCGACGGCGGGGATATAGGCGGAATAGAACACCCGCTTGAGCGCGTATTTGCGGTAGAGCCCTTCGGCCAGCCGGAGAATCTGATAGTCGCTTTCGGGTGTTGCGCCGATGATCATCTGGGTGGCCTGCCCGGCCGCGGCAAAGACGGGGGTGTGGCGGTAGCGGACGAGCTCCTGCCGGTTCTGCCGGGCGGTGCGGGCAATCTGGGCCATCGGGCCGAGGATGGCCGCGCGGGTCTTGTGGGGGGCGAGCAGCCGCAGGCTGGCTTCGCTCGGCAGCTCGATGTTGACGCTCAGCCGGTCGGCCAGCAGCCCCATCCGCTCCACCAGCTCGGGGGAAGCGCCGGGGATCGCCTTGGCATGGATATAGCCGTAAAACCGGTGGTCGTACCGCAGCAGCTCGAGCGTGCGGATCATCCGCTCCATCGTCCCGTCGGGACTGCCGCACACCCCGCTCGACAGAAACAGCCCCTCGATGTAGTTGCGCCGGTAGAATTCGAGGGTGAGTTCGGCCAGCTCGCGGGGGGTGAAACTCGCCCGCTCCACCTCGTTCGACCGCCGGTTGACACAGTAGCGGCAGTCGTAGACGCATTCATTGCTCATCAGCACCTTCAGCAGTGTCACACACCGCCCATCGGCCGAAAAGGTGTGGCAGCAGCCGGCCGCGATCGTGCTGCCGATGCCATCCCCCCGGTTCTGCCGGGCGCTGGCGCCCGACGAGGTACAGGCAGCGTCGTACTTGGCGCTCTCGGTCAGGATGGCAAGCTTGCGCATCAGATCCATCGGAAGGACCTCCCCATAAAAGAACATTTGTTCTTATCCACTATACCCCATCCGCGGGAAAAAGTAAAGGGGGAGATGGGGCAGGGGGCTATACTTGACAAAACCAGTAAAGATATTATATAGTAAAAGCAGGGAAGAATGGGCCGGTAGGGAGATCCGAAGGAAAGGAACGTCGGTTGTGCTGTTAACCAGAGAATGTGATTATGCGCTGCGGACGGTGCGGGCGCTCGCGCAGGGTGGGCGCCAGTCGGTCGGTTCGATCTGCCGCGAGGAGCATCTGCCGCATCAATATGCCTATAAAATCCTAAAGAAGCTCGAGCACGCCCAGATTGTCCGCAGCTTTCGGGGCATCCATGGCGGCTATGAGCTCTGCCGCCCGCTCGACCGCCTGACCATCTACGATGTCCTGGCGGCGATTGACGACAGCCTGTTTATCAACGAATGTCTCGAGGAGGATTACCGCTGCCCCAACAATCTCCACCACCGGCCCTGCCGGCTGCATGAGGAATTTCACCGGCTGCAGGCGATGCTGGTGGAGGGCCTGCGGGAGAAAACGCTCGATCAGATCTTATAAACGGAAAATTCAGCGGGAAACGGCCGTCCATGGAGCAACCCACGGGCGGCCGCTTTTGTATGCCGAACGGCTCGATAGTCTGTTGGTCGCCGGCCGTTCAGCCGATTTCGCGGCCCAAATGGCGGGATTCTTTCACCCCGGCTGCGGCCCGCGGGCAGCCATGGCCATCCGTCTGGACAGGGGAGCTGCGTTGTGTTATCCTTCTCTATAGGGGAAGTGAAACCTGGGGCAGACCGCCTGCATGCAGGCGGAGAGGGGGACGTGGGATGCAAAAGAGGGGACGAATCCTGCTTCTGGCGCTGGTTCTGCTGGCGCTGGCGGTTGGGCTGTGGCTGTATGGATACCCTCCCGGCAGGAATAGCG
>CASGDD010000064.1 GCA_949300115.1 uncultured Oscillospiraceae bacterium
TCGGCCGCCGTAATCGTCAGATAGGGCACCGACAGCATCTTGGAATGGATCGAGATGGTATTCTCCCGCTCGGTGATCCATCCGACGGCGTTGAGGAAGAAATCGGTGTTGCCGCCCGCGACAATCTGGTCAATTCCCTCCTGCAAAAAGGCGCTGGTGGCCACCCAGACCACCCGGGTCTCCTCCTCCCCGACCGGCTCGCTGACCGCGGCCGCGACGGTGAAGGGGCCGTCGATATCCCCCTCCTCCTTCTCGAGCGACTGGGAGTTGATATCCTGCTTGGAGAAGGCGCTGGCGGTTGTGGTGAGCAGCGGGGTGATCGAGAGGGTGTCCCGATGGCTCTCCGATGCGGTCATCCCATGGGCCACCGGCGCCAGCACATAGTAGCCGCCCTCCCGCAGCGGATCGGTGATCGCGTGGCTTTCGAGCTCGGGCAGCAGGAAGTAGGGCTGCTGGTAGTAGTAGTTGGGATCCGACTCGTAGAGCACCCCCGACCGGTTCTCAAGGCCATAGGCCGCCATCAACCGGTTGACATTTTCGAGCGTCTCGGGGGTATAGTCGGTGGCGGCAAACATCCGCCCGCCCCCCTCGAGGTAGGCGGCAAGCTTGTCGTAGTCCTCGTCCGAGAGATCCGACTGGGGACTTAAAAACAGCAGCGCGTCGGCATCCGCCGGCACCGTCTCCTGCTGCAGCAGCGACAGCTCCCGCAGCTCGAAATTCTGGCCGGCCAGCGCCTCCGAGAAGGCCTCCGGCAGGGTATATTCCCCATGCCCGGTCAGCGTATAGACCACCGGCAGATCGTCGCTGGTGACATAGTCGATCGCGCTGGTCAGCTGGGCCTCGCCGTCGTAGGCGGCATACTGGGCGCCCTCCTCGTTGTAGTCATACCGCAGGATATCGTAATAGTCGATCACCCGGTAGCGGCGGGCGCTCTCGACAATCACGCTGTGCATATAGATGGTCTCCTGGGTGTACTGGCTGACAAAGTTGGGATAGAGCACCGGATCGCGGTAGACCACCTGGATGTGGTCGTTCATCGCCGCGTAACGGTCGAGCAGCTCGGCGGTCGCCTGGGCGATGGTGTCCTCGGTGCCCACCTGGGTGATGAAGTAGAGGGTCACATCCTCCTCGAGCCCGCCCACGATCTCGCGGGTCTGCTGGGAGATCGAGTAGAGCTCGTTGGAGGTGGTGTCGAGGTGGATCAGCTCGGGCGGCAGCGCCGAAACCAGCAGATTGAGCAGCACCGCGCAGGCCAGCACAATCGCGGTCAGCAGCACGCTGTAGCCGCCCGCACGGAACACCTTGGCCCGCCAGCTGCCCTTTTTGTTCTCCCGGGCTTCCTTTTCATGGGGATCCGGGCCGCCGGACGGCGCCGGGGATTTGGCAAACCATTTCATCAGCTCCACCTCCTCTTCTCGAGCGACTGGATGGTAAAGAACACAAAGACGCCGGCAAAGCTCAGATAGTAAACAACCCCCGACAGGTCGAAGATGCCGTCGATGAAGGTATACAGCCGGTCGAAGACCGACAGCTGCAGCGCCGCCGTCTGGAAGGCGCCCTCCAGCAGGGTGGGCTCGAGCAGATAGACCGAATAGAGCGCCGCCATCAGCAGGATGATCACCGCCGAGGCGAGCAGCGCATGCCGGGTCATCAGGTAGAGGATCAGGCCCGCCAGGAGAATCACCACCGCGAAGGCCATCAGCGAACCGGCGGCCGAAACCGGCAGAAAGGAGGCAAGCTGGGTCATCAGGTAGAGCAGCAGCAGCACCGCAAAGCTCACCACCGCCGCCACAATCTGGTTGTCGGTCGTCGAGGAGATGAACATGCCGACGGCGAGCAGCGCCGACCCCATCAGGAAGAAGGCAAAGAGGGTCGAGTAGCAGGTCAGCAGGTCGATCGAGCCGTAGAAGGAGAGCACCACCGGATAGACACAGATGACCGCTGTCGGGATGAGCAGCACGGTGAGCATCGCGAGGTATTTGCCGAAGACGATCTCGGCCATGCTCAGCGGCAGCGCGTAGAGCAGCTGGTCGGTCTTCTGCCGGCGTTCCTCGGCGAAGGTGCGCATGGTGAGGATCGGCACAATCAGCAGAAAGACCAGCCCGACGCTGCCGAGTACACTTTCAAAATTGGGCTGGGTGTAGTGGAAATTGATCACCGCGGCGTAGATGCCGACCATGAGCAGCAGAAAGGCGATGAAGATATAGCCGCTGATGCCGGTGAAGTAGCTTTTGAGCTCCCGCTTATAGATCGCTGTCATCGTCCGCCGCCTCCTTTGCTTGCATCATCGCGTCGACATCGAGGGTGGGGGGCTCCTCCGCCCGCTCATCCTCATCGTCCTCTCCGCCGGTATCCGCCCCGGCCGGCGGCTGTTCGTCGTCGGTCAGCTCGAGGAAGACCGCCTCGAGATTGACCCGCTCCCGCGCCATCGCCAGGATGGGCGTGCGGATCTCGGCCAGCGCGAAGAACACCGCCTCGCGGCAGTCGGTGCTGCATTCGAGCGAGACCGCCAGCGCTCCTGCCTCCTCCGGCTCCCCGAAGGTGACCGTCTCAACCCCCGCGATCGCCGCAAGGGCCTTTTCCACCCGCGCCCGATCCCCCCGCAGGGTGAGCCGGAGGTGATCCATCCCCTGCGAGCGGCGCATCAGCGCCTCGGGGGTGTCACTGGCCACCAGCCTGCCGTGCGAGATGATGAGGATGTGGTCGCACACCGCGCGGATCTCCGAGAGAATATGGCTCGAGAGGATCACCGTGTGCTTCTCCCCCAGCGAACGGATGAGGTCGCGGATCTCGATGATCTGCTTGGGATCGAGTCCGACGGTCGGTTCATCAAGAATCACCACCGGCGGGTCGCCGATCAGCGCCTGGGCCAGTCCCACCCGCTGTCGGTAGCCCTTCGAGAGGTTGCGCATCAGCCGGTCCTTCATCCCTTCGAGGCTGCAGCGCTCGAGCACCCGCTCCACCTCTGCCGCCCGCTTCGCCCGGGGAACCCCCTTGGCCTCGGCGACAAAGGTGAGATATTCGGCCGGCGTCATTTCGAGATAGAGCGGCGGCTGTTCAGGCAGATAGCCGATCTGCCGCTTGGCCTCCTTAGGATCCTCGAAGATATCGTGCCCGTCGATCACCACCGTGCCCTCGGTCGCCGCAAGGCAGCCGGTCATGATGTTCATCGTGGTCGTCTTGCCCGCGCCGTTCGGCCCGAGGAAGCCGTAAATCCGGCCCCGTTCGACGGTGAAATCGAGGTGGTCGATTGCGAGGATATCCCCGTAATATTTCGTCAGTCCTCTGACTTCAATCAAGCTTCCGTCCTCCTTACCCCACGCCCCGTCCTCATCCGAGACGCGAAAATGTCCAGCCTCCATAGTATCCCACATTGCCCGCCAGAATATGGATAAGTTTTGAATATTGGGAAACAAATTGATAAACGAGCCCCCTCCCCGAGCTCTGCGTGAACATGGGGTGACGGATTGCGAACGGCAGGGTGTCCGCCCACGGGCAGAGGGAGCTCCCCCGCGCAGTCCTGCCGCTGTCCCCGCCCGGTGATATCCGCCCGCGGAGGGCGGAAGCTGCCGCTGCCATCCCTGCCGTCCGCAGGACTTGTTATTTATTTAACAATTCTTGTCTAAAACGGGATTTCAGGTTATACTGAATTCGTTACAAAATGGCTTGTTGCCGCCCTTTCAAGGGCGGCAGCGGCTTGGAAAGCGGAGGCGGTGGCGGAATGGAGAGACGGATGCTCATCATCCATCCGGACGACAATGTCGGGGTGGTGCTGGAGGACGTCCAGCCGGGTGACCTCTGCCGGGCGGAGGGACGGACGGTGACCGCCGTCGAACCGGTCCCCTTCCCGCACAAGATTGCGCTCGAAGCGATTCCGGCCGGCGCCGACGTCCGCAAGTACGGACAGCCGATCGGCTATGCGCTGCGGGCGATTCCGGCCGGCGCGCTTGTGCACAACCACAACATCGACTGCCGCCGCGGCAGAGAGGGAGGCCGGACATGATGACCGACAGCTTTTTGGGGTACGCGCGTCCCGACGGCCGTGTCGGGGTGCGCAATCTCATCGCGGTGATCCCTTCGGTGCTCTGCGCCAGCCATGTCGCCGCCGAGATCGCCGCCCAGGTGGAGGGCGCAGTCGCACTCCACCATCCGCTCGGCTGCGCCCAGGTGGGCAAGGATCTCGAGACGACCGCCCGCACCCTCATCGCCATGGGGCGGCATCCCAACGTGGCCGCCGTGCTGGTGGTCGGTCTCGGCTGCGAGCGGTTTACCCCCGACGAGTTTGTTGAGGGCATCCGGGTGACCGGCAAGCCGGTCGAGAAGGTGGTCATCCAGGAGGCGGGCGATACCCTGCGGGCGATAGAGCAGGGGGTTCGGATTGTTTCCGCCTGGTCGCGGGCGTTTTCCGACCTGCGCCCCCAGCCCCATCCCCTCTCCAAACTGGTGGTCGGTTTAAAATGCGGCGGTACCGACGCCACCTCCGGCCTGGCCGCCAACCCCGCGCTCGGCGCGATGAGCGACCGGATTGTCGACGGGGGCGGAACGGTCATCCTCTCCGAACTCAACGAGCTGATCGGCAGCGAGGACTATCTCGCCGCCCGAGCCGCCTCGCCCGAAATCGCGAGACGGGTCTATGAGGTCATCTACGCGATGGAGGACCGCTTTGCCCGGATGTCGGGCGACCCCCGATACGAAAAGCGCAAGGCGCTCATCTCGACCGGCAACTTCGACGGCGGCGTCTCGACCATCGTCGAAAAGGCGCTGGGCGGGGTGCATAAATCGGGGCACCGGCCGGTCATCGACGTGATCGACTATGCCGAGCCGTCCGATCGGACGGGCGGGGTACTGCTGATGGATTCCCCCAGCCACGACGGCGAGGTGGTCACCGGCATGGTCGGCGCGGGCGCGCAGATCGTCGTTTTCACCACCGGCCGCGGCACGCCGGTCGGCTTCCCCTTTGTGCCGGTCATCAAGGTCACCGGCAACAGCCGCACCTACGAGAGAATGCAGCTCAACCTCGACTTCAACGCCGGCGGCATCCTCGACGGCACCGATACTATCGACAGCTGCGGTGAGCAGCTCTACCGGATGGTGCTCGAGACGGCCAATGGCCGCCGCACCCGTGCGGAGAGCCTTCGGCACGACGAGCTCTTCTGCATCACCCGGTTTTAACCGGAACGCCCGCCGGACGGGCGCACAGGATTGGCCCTCTGTCTGGCCGGTACGGACCGTTCGTCCGGCCAGTATGGTATAGAGATGTGAGTGTTAGGAATGGAGTGAGCCCTCTATGTACAAAATTCTCAAAAAGCGGGAGCTCAACAGCACGGTCACCCTGATGGAGATCGAAGCGCCCCATATCGCCCCCAAGGCGGAGGCCGGGCAGTTCATCATCTATCGGGTGGACGAGCAGGGTGAGCGCATCCCGCTGACCATCGCCGACTACGACCGCGAACGCGGCACGGTCATCATCATCTTCCAGCTCATCGGCGCCTCGACCATGCGGCTCGGGATGCTGAATGAGGGGGATTCGATTGCCGATATCGTCGGCCCGCTCGGACGTCCCACCGAAATCCCCGAAGGCACCAAGCGCGCCTGCGTGGTGGGCGGCGGCGTCGGTTGTGCCATCGCCTATCCCCAGGCCAAGAGCCTGCACGAGAAGGGGATCCAGGTCGATATGATCGCCGGTTTCCGCTCGAAGGACATCGTCATCCTCGAGGAGGAGATGCGTGCCTGCACCGACAACCTCTACATCACCACCGACGACGGCACCTACGGCGAAAAGGGCTTTACGACCGACAAGCTCAAGGCGCTGATCGAGGAAGGCAACCAGTATGACCTGGTGATCGCCATCGGCCCGCCGGTCATGATGAAGTTCCTCTGCCAGGTGACCAAAAATTACAACATCAAGACGCTGGTTTCGCTCGCCCCCATCATGATCGATGGCACCGGCATGTGCGGCTGCTGCCGCTGCACGGTGGGCGGAGAGATGAAGTTCGCCTGCGTCGACGGTCCCGACTTTGACGGCCATGAGGTCGATTTTGACGAGCTGATTCTGCGCAGCTCGGCCTACAAGGCGCAGGAGAAGGAAGCCGCCGACCACGTTTGCAGATTGACAGGAGAGGTGCGCCATCATGCCTAATATGAATCCGAAGAAGGTGCCGATGCCCGAGCAGGAGCCGTCGGTCCGCAACAAGAATTTTGAAGAGGTCGCGCTCGGATATACCGCCGAGATGGCGGTGGAGGAGGCCGGCCGCTGCCTCCACTGCAAGAACCATCCCTGTGTCGCCGGCTGCCCGGTCGAAGTCAAAATCCCCGATTTCATCCAGAAGATCGCCGAGCAGGATTTTGAAGGCGCCTATCAGATCATCGCCGAGACCAGCTCGCTGCCCGCCGTCTGCGGCCGTGTCTGCCCGCAGGAGAGCCAGTGCGAGGGCCGCTGCGTCCGCGGCATCAAAAACGAGCCGGTCGGCATCGGCCGTCTCGAGCGTTTTGTCGCCGACTGGCATCGGGAGCACAGCAGCGGCAACCGTCCGGTTGTCCCCTCCAACGGCCATCGGGTGGCCATCGTCGGCGCCGGCCCTGCCTCGCTGACCTGCGCGGGCGACCTGCGCGCGATGGGCTACGATGTGACCGTCTTTGAGGCGCTGCATGTCCCCGGCGTCGTGCTCGTCTACGGCATCCCCGAGTTCCGTCTGCCCAAGTCGATTGTCGCCTACGAGGTCAATGGCCTCGAGCAGGCGGGCGTCGAGATCCTGACCGACCGGGTCATCGGCCGCTCGCTGTCGATCGACGAGCTGTTTGAGGAGGGCTATGAGGCCGTCTTCATCGGTTCGGGCGCCGGACTGCCCAACTTCATGGGGATCGAGGGCGAGAGCTATGTCGGCGTCTACTCGGCCAACGAGTACCTCACCCGCATCAACCTGATGAAGGCCTACAAGGAAGGCTACGACACCCCCATCGCCCAGGCGAACAAGGCGGTTGTCGTCGGCGGCGGCAACGTCGCGATGGATGCCGCCCGCAGCGCCAAGCGGATGGGCGCCGATGTCACCATCGTCTACCGCCGCAGCCTCGAGGAGCTGCCCGCCCGTAAGGAGGAGGTCCACCACGCCGAGGAGGAGGGCATCGTCTTTAATCTCCTCACCAATCCGGTGCGCATCCACCGCGACCAGAACGGGCATGTCGCCGCCATCGAGTGCGTCAAGATGAAGCTGGGTGAGCCGGACGCTTCCGGCCGCCGCCGTCCGGAGGAGATCCCCGGTTCCAACTTCATCGTTCCCTGCGATACCGTCATCATGGCGATCGGTACCTCGCCCAACCCGCTGATCCGGCACACGACCGCCGGCCTCGACGCGACCCGCAAGGGCTGCCTGGTTGCCGACGAGACGGGCGCCACCACCCGCAAGGGCGTCTTCGCGGGCGGCGACGCGGTCACCGGCGCGGCCACCGTCATCCTGGCGATGGGCGCCGGCAAGACGGCCGCCCAGTCGATCGACCGGTATATCAAGGGCCAGAACTGATCCACTCCCGTCATTTTGTACCGCCAGCCGGCTCACCGGCTGGCGGTTTTGATTTGTCCGGATGGACGGGCGCCGGGAGCCAAACGGGTGGTTTTCGCTATAATGGTAATAAAATCCTCCGCGAAAGGAGCCCCGCCGTATGATTCTCCAGGAATGCGGGCGGATCGGCCAGCCCACCGTGCTGCTGCTCGGGCCGATCCATCTCTCGCCGGTGCTGCTCACTCATTACCACTTTCTGCTGCCCCGAACCGACGCGGCGGACGACAGGTCCGCCTTCGACCGGCTGCCTGAGCTGCTGAACACCCGCTATCCCGGCAGGCTCTATGCCGTCGCGATCCCTGCCGGCTGCTGGCAGACCGCCCTTCCACTGCTTGCCGCCCACCGGCTGGAGGCCCGCCGGCTGATCGTCGAGGGCAACCTGCCGCTGCCCGGCGGGCTCATCTGCCGGGTGCTCGCCGAATCGATCCCCCTGCTGCGGCAGGCCTGACCGCGGGGGATCGAAACTTTTTTCTCTACTTTACGTATTTTTTACAAACATCCCTCCAAGCCTTTACGAAACGACGATATCTTGTATAATAAGAATAGTAGGGTGTAAACGACGTGTAAAATCTGTGTGTTTTGAAAAAGGAGACGGTATGGACATTTTCAATCTCTTTACCCTCATCGGCGGACTCGCGCTCTTCCTCTACGGCATGAACGTGATGGGCGAGGGACTCGAGAAACAGGCGGGCAGCAAGCTCAAGGTTATCCTCGAGAAACTCACCAACAGCCCCTACAAGGGCTTCCTTGTCGGACTGATCGTCACCTCGATCATCCAGAGCTCATCGGCCACCACCGTCATGGTGGTCGGCTTCGTCAACTCGGGCATCATGCGCCTCAACCAGGCCATCGGCATCATCATGGGCGCCAATGTCGGTACCACGGTCACCGCCTGGATTCTCAGCCTCACCGGGCTGGAGGGGGACAGCTTCTGGATCCAGCTGGTCAAGCCCTCATCCTTCTCCCCGCTGCTGGCCGGCATCGGCATCGTGATGGTCATGTTTATGAAGAGCCGCAGCAGCAAAAATATCGGCTCCATCCTGCTCGGCTTCGCCATCCTGATGTTCGGCATGGAGACGATGACCGGCGCGGTTGAACCGCTCGCCGATGTCCCCGAATTCCAGCAGATCTTCCTCATGTTCCAGAACCCGATCCTCGGTGTGCTGGCCGGCGCGGTGCTCACCGGCATCATCCAGAGCTCCTCCGCCTCGGTCGGTATTCTGCAGGCGCTGTCGGTGACCGGCACGGTGACCTTTGGCGCCGCGCTGCCGATCATCATGGGACAGAACATCGGCACCTGTGTCACCGCGCTGATCTCGTCGGTGGGCACCAACCGCAACGCCAAGCGGGCGGCGATTGTCCACCTCTACTTCAACATCATCGGCACCGTTCTCTTCCTTTCGCTCTTCTACCTGGTCAACGCCTTTGTGCACTTCCCCTTCCTTGAAAGCTCGATCAACCAGGTGGGCATCGCCATCGTTCACACCTCCTTCAACCTCCTTTCGACGGCCGTCATGCTGCCGTTTACCAAGGGGCTCGAGAGGCTCGCCTACTGGACGATCAAGGACACCGACGAGGCCGAGCAGTTCCAGATGCTCGACGAGCGTCTGCTCGCGACCCCTTCGGTGGCGGTCAACCAGTGCACCAAGCTGACCCACGACATGGCCGACATCACCCACCAGGCACTCGTCGGCGCGCTGGACAGCTTTGAAAATTTCGACGCCAAACGGGCTGTCCAGATTGAGGAGTGGGAAGGGCTGGTCGATACCTACGAGGACAAGCTCGGCACCTATATGGTCAAGCTGTCGGGTGTCAGCCTGTCGATGCAGGACAGCCATCAGCTGTCGGTGCTGCTGCACACCATCGGCGACTTCGAGCGGATCAGCGACCACGCGGTCAACATCCTCCGTTCCTGCCAGGAGATGCACGACAAAAAGATCCACTTCTCCCCCGAGGCGCAAAACGAGCTGCGAATTCTGATGGAGGCGGTCGATGAGATCATCGGCATCACCTTCCGTGCCTTTGAGGAGGAAAGCAGCATCCTCGGCGGTCAAGTTGAACCGCTCGAGCAGGTGATCGACGGGATGACCGCCGAGATGAAATCGCGCCACATCGCCCGCCTGCAGCATGGGCTCTGCACCATCGAGCTGGGCTTTATCTTCAACGATTTCCTCACCAACTTCTCCCGCGTCGCCGACCACTGCTCGAACATCGCGGTCGCGGTTATCCAGATCGGCAAGGATGTCTTCGATACCCACAGCTACCTCGACGATGTCAAGACGGCCGGCGGCCCCGAGTACATGAGCCTCTACGAGTCCTATCAGGAGAAATACATGCTGCCCGCCGCCG
Source organism: uncultured Oscillospiraceae bacterium (assembly GCA_949300115.1). Lineage (GTDB taxonomy): Bacteria > Bacillota > Clostridia > Oscillospirales > Ruminococcaceae > CASGDD01. Next base: position 9,906 of record CASGDD010000064.1, read on the forward strand.
AGTTTTAACCGCGGTCGGACAGAGAACCCCAGGTCCCATCCCTGCCGGATGGGGCCTTTTGGGTTGCTGGGATGTAAAAATCCTGTAAAGATGGCGAAAATCCTGTGCGTTTCGCTGCCAAGCCGCCCGAAAATGTGGTATGCTTAAAAGAACCAACGAGCAAGAACACCCGAAGGAGGGAATGGGATGATCTATATCGTGGAAGATGACCTCAACATCCGCCAGATGGAGAGTTACGCGCTGCGCAACAGCGGCTACGAGGTGGCCGCCTTTGGGGATGCCGCCAGCTTTTTCGCGGCGGTCGAGGAGCGTGTCCCCGATCTGGCGATTCTGGATATCATGCTGCCGGGGGAGGACGGGCTGTCCATCCTCCGCACCCTGCGGGAAAATGCCCGCACCCGCCGGCTGCCGGTCATCATGGCAACCGCCAAGGCGACCGAGCTGGACACCGTCGTCGGGCTGGACGAGGGGGCGGATGACTATATCACCAAGCCGTTCGGCATTATGGAGCTCATCTCGCGGGTCAAGGCGCTGCTGCGCCGCACCGGCGGTGAAACCGAAGCCTCGCTGCTCGAACACGGCGGCGTTGCCATCGACGACAAGGCCCGCTCGGTCACGGTCAACGGGGAGCCCTGCGAGCTCACCTACAAGGAGTATGAACTGCTCAAGTTTCTGATGATCAACCGCGGCATCGTCCTCTCCCGCAGCCAGATTATGGACAAGGTCTGGGGCACCGATTTCGAGGGGGAAAGTCGCACGGTCGATATGCACATCAAAACCCTTAGACAGAAGCTGGGCGAGGGCGGACGGATCATCAAAACCGTCCGCAACGTCGGCTACAAGATCGAATAGGGGGCGGGGCGCTTGGAACGCAAACTCAATCTGCGGCTGTTTGCGATTGGGCTGGTCTCGATCCTGCTGACTGCCGTTCTGCTGGTCGCGCTGCTCTACCAGACATTCGCCGAACAGGTCCGCCACGATATCGCACTGGCCGCCCGGATGATCGGCGAGGGATATACGCTGATCGACCGGGCCGATGAGCTGGGGCGCTTTGCTTCGGAAGACCTGCGCATCACGCTGATCGGCGCGGACGGGCAGGTACTCTACGAGAGCCACACCGACCGCGACCGGATGGAAAACCACGCCTCCCGGCCGGAGGTGCTGGCGGCGCGTGCCGACGGCGAGGGCACCTCCTCCCGGCGTTCCGAGACGCTGGGACTGGACACCTACTACTATGCCATGCTGCTGCCGGACGGCAACGTGCTGCGCATCGCGATGGAAGCGGGCAGCATCTACCATCTGTTCGGACGGACATTGCCCGCCGTCATCGGGGTGATCCTGGTGATCCTGCTGCTGTCGGGGCTGCTCTCGCTGCTGCTGACCCGCCAGCTGGTCCACCCGATTGTCGAGATGGCCAACCATCTCGAGGATATCGACGCCCACCTGCCCTACCCCGAACTCGAGCCGTTTGCCCTCGCGCTCAAGAGCCATCAGCGGCAGGTGGACGAAGCCCAGCGGATGCGGCAGGATTTTACCGCCAACGTCTCCCACGAACTCAAGACGCCGCTCACCTCCATCTCCGGCTATGCCGAGATGATTGCCAACGGGATGGCCCGCGAGGAGGATATCCGTGACTTTGCCGAAAAGATCAAGACCGAGTCGGGGCGGATGATCACCCTCATCGGCGACATCATCAAGCTCTCCGAGCTGGACGACGAATCGATCCACATCGAGATGGCTGAACTCGATCTGCTCGAGCTGGCCGGAGAAACGGCCGACACCCTCTCCTTCCCCGCCGAACGGATGGGGATCACCCTTTCGGTCGAGGGGGAACACTGTCCGATCTGGGGCAACCGCAGCCTGATCGGCGAGCTCATCTACAACCTCTGTGACAACGCCATCCGCTACAACCGGCCGGGCGGCTCGGTCCGCGTTTCGGTCGAACGGTCGGATAGCCGGGTGGTCCTGCGGGTGGCGGACACCGGCATCGGCATCCCGCGGGAGCATCATGAGCGGGTTTTCGAGCGGTTCTACCGGGTGGACAAGAGCCGTTCGAAGGCGACCGGCGGCACCGGCCTGGGACTCGCCATCGTCAAACACATCGCCATGCAGCACCACGCCACCCTCGAGCTGTCCAGCACGGAGGGCAAAGGAACCACCGTCTCGGTCTATTTTCGGGCGGACAAACCGGAGGATGCCGCCGTGGCCAGCCGTGGATAGGCCCCCTCTGCCCGATCCCGAGAGCTACGACCGCTGGTGCCTGCGCTACCCGGCCGCCTTCTTCCGGCAGATCGAACGGTATGCCGCGCTCGGTCCCGGCAGCCGGGTCCTCGAGGTATACAGCCTGACCGGGCGGCACACCCTGCCGCTGCTGCAGATGGGCTGCCGGGTGGAGGCGGTTGAGCCCCGGGCGGCCTTTGCCCGGTATCTCCGGAACCGTCTGGTCCGCTATCGGGATTGCACCGTCCACGAGCTGCCGCCAAACCAGCTTCGGCTGCCCGACGGCAGCCTCGATCTGGTCCTCTCGGCCGACGCGGCCCACTGCCTGCCTCTGCTGCCCCAGCTATTTCCCCTGCTGCGCGACGGCGGCACCCTTGCCCTGCTGGGATCGCATACCACCGTCTTTTGGGGCGAAGTCCGGCTGGGGGCATGCAGGCAGGCACACCGCCACCCCGGCTTTCTGGATTGGCTGCCCGCCGCCTACGGCAATCCCGCCCTTCCCCTCTTTTTCGAGTGGGCCGGCCGGTACCAGTTGGAAGCCCCCGCGATCGATTCCCATCGCCAACAGCGAACCTGCAGCCCGGTCGAGTACATCCACCTGCTGCGCACCCAGCCGGGACATCTGCGGCTGCCGCCGCTGACACGGATGAAGCTGGAGGCCAACCTGCTGCGGGAACTGCCCGCCGGCGGCCCCATCCGGCTGTGCGATACACTCGAGCTCTGTCTGGCCCGCAAGCCGGCCGCACCGCCCGCAGATCCATAAAAAACGCCCCCGATGCTCGAAGCATCGGGGGCGTCTGTGATCGGGGGAGATCAGGCGATCGAAAGGGTCTTGAAGTCGATCTGCAGGCCGCCGTCTGGCACAAAGCCGACGACATAGTCGCGGACGGCATAGGTGATGATCTCTTCGAACATCGGGATCTGGATGGCGTTCTCATAGACATACTGCTGGAGTTCCTCGTAGATGGCGGCGCGCTTGGTCTCGTCCATCTCGCGGAGGCCCTCCTCCATCAGCTCGTTGTACCGCGCATCGGTCACCCGGAAGGACATGCGGGGGCTGTTCTGGTCGGTGCCGTTGAGGGTATGGGCCGGGTCGGCGGTGTTGGCGGTCATGTTGCCGACCGTCAGTTCGGACAGCCCCTTGTTGTTCGCCTCGTTGAGGGTTGGGGTGTCGACAATCTCGATCTCCAGTGCGATGCCGACATCGGCGAGGTTGGCCTGGATGATCTCCATCATCCGCATGGTGGTCGCCGTCTCACCGATGGTCGCCTTGACCGCAAAGCCGTCCGGATTGCCCGCCTCGGCGAGATATTCCTTCGCCAGCTCGGGGTCGTAGTCATAGATGCCCTGCGGCTGATAGGCAAAGACGGTGGAAGCCAGACAGCTCTGGGCCGGCTGGATCACACCGGCGCCCGCCGCCTCACAGGCGGCCTCCCAATCGACCGCATGGGCAATGGCCAGCCGGTTCTCCTTGATGGCCAGCTCGGGCACCTGGTAGTTGAAGTTGAGGAAGTTGACCTTATAGCTCGGGGTCGCATAGCCGATGACATGCTCGATCTCGCCGGCGACGGCCCGGTTGACATCCTCCGCCGCGATCTCCGAGACGATGTCGACCTCGCCCGTCTCGAGCGCGACCATGCGGGCGGTGTTGTCGACCACGAACTTGAAGATCAGATTCTCAAAGGCGGGCACCTCGCCCCAGTAGTCGTCGTTGCGCACCATCGTCGCCTGGGCGCCGATCGTCCATTCGACAAACTTGAAGGCGCCGGTCCCCATCGCGTTCTGGTTGAGCGCTTCCGGCCCGTTGGCCTCACAGTAGGCCTTCGAGACGATGAACGCGCGGCTGTTGGTCAAAAAGTTGAGCGCCGGCGCATAGGGGTATTTGAAGGCGATCGTCAGATGGGTATCGTCCTCGACCACCGTGTTCTCCGCGTCAAAGGCGGCGTAGAGCGAGCCGGTGGCCGCCCCCGTCTCAAAGCGGCTGATGGTGTACTGGACATCCTCGGCGGTCATCGGGCTGCCGTCGTGGAAGGTCACATCCTCCCGCAGCGTCACCGCCAGATGGGTATCGTCCACCCATTCCCAGGCGGTCGCGAGGCAGGGCAGGAATTCGCCCGTTTCGGGGTCCTTCTGAATCAGCGGATCGTACAGCTGCTTTTCCATCGTGATGCCGGTGATGACCGCGTTCTCCTGCGGGTCGATCTTGCCCGGCTCGGAAGCCACCGCGTAGATCAGCGTATTCTTGTCCGCCTTGGTCGAGACCGTTTCGGACGCGGACGATTCGGACGAGGCCGCCGCCTCACTCGAGCTCGCGCTGGCCGTACTGGAGGCGCTGCTCGCCGCGCTGGAGGTGCTCTCCGACGCGGGCGCGCAGGCGCTTACCAGCAGCGACAGAAGCAGCAGGACGGAAATACCGCACAGCAATCGTTTACCTTTCAAGAAAAATCCCTCCTTTGGATTGGTAGCTGCCGCTGCGGAACAGCCGCATCCCCCCACTCGAGGCCGCCGGAAGAGCCCTAGCCCGGCCGCCGGATAGCCCCCACCGCTGCTCAGCCGACAGAAGCGGGGCCGCTAGGAGGTGGTTCTGCCTGTTCCGCACATCCTTTATCCTAGCCCGCCGCCCAGATATTGTCAAGAAGTTTTCGGCTCTATATCCTAATAGCTTCCATAAAAAACTCTAATTTATGTCTATTTGCACAAATATGTGTGCTTTTTTTCTCCTTTTCTCCCATCTGCCCGTGCCATCCGGCGCAAAACCCATGACCCCGGCCGCAAAATCTGGTATACTGGTAGACGATACCCGCCAGAGAGGAGCAACCCGCTATGGATTATGCCGCACAACTCGCGGAGGAATTTCATCTCAAGCCCCCGCATGTCCAGAATATCATCCAGCTCATCGACCAGGGCAACACCATCCCCTTCATCGCCCGCTACCGCAAGGAGATGACCGGCAGCTGCGACGACCAGGTGCTGCGCGAGCTGGCCGAACGGCTCGGCTATCTGCGCAACCTCGAGGGGCGCCGGGCGGAGATCCGCCAGTCGATCGACGAGCAGGGACAGCTGACCGCGGGGATGGCCGCCGCCCTCGAGAAGGCCGGTACCCTCGCCGAGCTGGAGGACCTCTACCGGCCCTTCCGCCCCAAACGGCGCACCCGCGCCACCGTCGCCCGCGAACGGGGGCTGGAGCCGCTGGCCGACAAGCTGTGGCAGTATCGGGATACCGATGGGCCGCTGGAGCGGGTCGTGCGTCCCTTTGTCGACCCCGCCCGCGAGCTGCCCGATGGGGAGGCGGCGCTGGCAGGCGCACTGGATATCCTGGCCGAACGGCTCGCAGACGACGCGGCGCTGCGCGGCCGGCTGCGGCAGCTGATCCATCGGGAGGGCATCCTCCGCACCGAAGCGTCCGGGGAGGCCGATTCGGTCTACCGGCTCTACTACGACTTCTCCCAGCCGGTCAGCGCCCTGCCCGGGCACCGCATCCTCGCCATCAACCGGGGCGAGCGGGAGGGCTACCTCAAGGTTCGCCTGGAGGTGGAGGAGGCCCACGCACAGGCGCTGCTCTGCCGGCGGCTGCCGAACGTCGGCGCCGCCGCACGGCCGCTGCTCGAGCGGATGTGCACCGACAGCTGGAAGCGGCTGATCTTCCCCTCGCTCGAACGGGAATTGCGAAGCGAGCTGACCGAACGGGCGGACGCACAGGCCATCCATACCTTTGGGCTCAACCTGCGGCCGCTCCTGATGCAGCCGCCGCTCAAGGACCGGGTGGTGCTGGGCTTCGATCCCGCCTACCGCACCGGCTGCAAGCTCGCCGTCGTCGACCCGACCGGCCGGGTGCTGGACACCGCGGTCATCTACCCCACCCCGCCCCACAACAAAATCGAGGAGGCCAAACGCGTCCTCACCGGTCTCATCCGCCGGCATCATGTCGAGGTCATCGCGCTCGGCAACGGCACCGCCTCGAAGGAATCGGAGATCTTTCTCGCCGGGCTGATCCGCGAGCTGCCCGAACCGCTCAGCTACGCGGTCGTCAGCGAGGCGGGCGCGTCGGTCTATTCCGCCTCCAAGCTGGGGGCCGCCGAATTCCCCGATTTCGACGTCTCGCTGCGCAGCGCCGTCTCGATCGCCCGGCGATTGCAGGACCCGCTGGCCGAACTGGTCAAGATCGATCCCAAGGCTATCGGGGTCGGACAGTACCAGCACGACATGCCGCAGGCACGGCTGGGCGAGGCGCTGGGCGGGGTGGTCGAATCCTGCGTCAACCAGGTCGGGGTCGATGTCAACACCGCCTCCCCCTCGCTGCTCGGCTACATCGCCGGCATCAGCGGCACGGTCGCCAGGAATCTCTGTGCCTATCGGGACGAAAACGGGCCTTTCACCGCCCGTGCCACCCTCAAAAAGGTCAAGGGGCTCGGCCCCAAGGCGTTCGAGCAATGCGCCGGATTTCTGCGCATCCCCGGCGCCGACAATCCGCTCGACAATACCGCCGTCCATCCCGAATCCTACGCGGCGGCCGGCAAACTGCTTGATCTCTTCGGCTACCGGCCGGAAGCGCTTGCCCGCGGCGGCATCCCCTCGCTCGGCCAGCAGGCGGCGGCATATGGGCTTGCGCGGGCGGCCGAAGCCTGCGGCATCGGCGTTCCCACCCTCGAGGATATCATCGCCGAGCTGCAGCGGCCCGGCCGGGATATCCGGGACAGCCTCCCCCAGCCGGTGCTCCGGACCGACATCCTCTCGATCGAAGATTTAAAGCCTGGGATGGAGCTCAGCGGTACGGTGCGCAATGTCGTCGATTTTGGCGTCTTTGTCGATATCGGGGTCCATCAGGACGGGCTGGTGCATATCTCCCGGCTGTCCGACCGGTTTGTCCGCCATCCCTCCGACTGCTGTCAGGTGGGGGACGTCGTGACCGTCTGGGTGCTCGAGGTGGATGTGCCGAAAAAGCGCATCGCCCTCTCGATGCTCGATCCCAGCCGTCCCACCCCACCGGCTGCGGGCCGGACGGAGAGGCGGCCGCGCTAGCGGGGCGGCAAAAGAAAAGGGCAGAACATCGACGTTTCCGCCGGTGTTCTGCCTTATTTATCTGGAAAAAGCGCTCAGTCCCGGTCGCCGGTGATCGAATAGACCACCCACTCGGCGATGTTGGTCGCGTGGTCGCCAATCCGCTCGAAGTATTTGGCAATCATCAGCAGGTCGAGGCAGTCGCTGCCGAGCGAATTGTCCTTGGTGATCACCTCGATCAGCTCGATCTTGACCTTGCGGAAGAGCTCGTCGACCACATCGTCGTAGGCGATCACCGCACGGGCCTGCGCGAGGTCGTTGGCCACAAACGAATGGACGCTGTCGGTCACCATCTTGATGGTGGCTCTGGCCATCTCGGCGATGTGCACATCGCTCTTGACCGGGCTCGACGCGAGGAATTCGGCAATCTCCGAGATGTCGGCCGCCTGATCGCCGATCCGTTCCATATCGGTGATCATCTTGACCGCCGCGGTGATGGTGCGCAGGTCGCCGGCCACCGGCTGTTCCCGGCGGAGCAGCCGGATGGACAGGTCCTCGACCTCCCGCTCCATGTCGTTGAGCTGCGATTCGATCTCGATGGCGCGCCGGCGCAGGTAGGCGTCCCCCTCGATGAGTCCCTTGGCGGCGCTCGCAATCGCCTCCTCACAGAGCGAGCCCATCCGGATGAGCTCGTCATGCAGCAGCGCAAGCTGTCTTAAAAATCTGTCGCGCATTAGCCAAACCTCCCTGTGATGTAATCTTCGGTGCGTTTATCCTTCGGCATCGAGAAGATCGTATCCGTCTTGTCATATTCGACCACCTCGCCCAGCAGGAAGAAGGCGGTGCGGTCGGAGATGCGGGCCGCCTGCTGCATGTTATGTGTCACGATGACGATGGTATACTTCTCCTTGAGCTCGAGCACAAGGTCCTCGATCTTGTTGGTCGAGATGGGATCGAGCGCCGAGGTCGGTTCGTCCATGAGCAGCACCTCCGGCTCAACCGCGAGCGCACGGGCGATGCAGAGACGCTGCTGCTGGCCGCCCGAAAGGCCGAGCGCGCTCTTTTTAAGCCGGTCCTTGCACTCATCCCAGATGGCCGCCTGCTTTAAAGACCGCTCGACAATCTCGTCGAGCTCCCGCTTTTTGTGGATGCCGTGGGTGCGGGGGCCGAAGGCGATGTTGTCATAGACGCTCATCGGGAAGGGGTTGGGCTTCTGGAAGACCATGCCCACCCGCTTGCGCAGCCGGTTGATGTCCATATCGCCGTAGATGCTTTCGCCGTCGAGGGTCACATCGCCATAGATGCGGCAGCCCTCGACAAGGTCGTTCATCCGGTTGAGGCTTTTGAGCAGCGTCGATTTGCCGCAGCCGGACGGACCGATATAGGCGACGATTTCCCGCTCGGGGATGTCCATATTGATCCCCTTGAGCGCCTCAAAGTCGCCGTAATAGAGCTTGAGGTCGCTGATTTTGATCTTATCCATTCCGTCCTCCTGTAATCCGTTTCGCAATGAAGCTCGACAGCGCGTTGATGGCGATGACCATCAAAAGCAGCACCACCGCCGTGGCATAGGTCTGATCGATGTACAGGCCCTCGTTGGACAGCGCGTACATGTGGACCGCCAGCGTGCGGACCGACGAGAACAGGTCCTTCGGCAGCGCGGCCACCGTACCGGCGGTGAAGATCAGCGCGGCGGTCTCGCCGACCACACGGCCGATCGCCAGGATGATGCCGGCGAGGATACCCGGCATGGCGGCCGGCAGCACGATCGAAAAGACGGTGCGCAGCCGCCCGGCACCCAGGCCGAAGCTGCCCTCCCGGTAGGTGTCCGGCACCGAGAGCAGCGCCTCCTCGGTGGTACGCATGATGAGCGGCAGGATCATGATCGCGAGGGTGCAGGCACCCGCCAGCAGCGAATACTCCCACTTCAGCGCGACGACAAAGAAAAGCATCCCAAACAGGCCGTAGACGATCGAGGGAATGCCCGAGAGGGTCTCGGCCGCCAGACGGATCACCTTGACCACCCGGTTGCCGCGGCGGGCATATTCGGCGAGGTAGATGGCCGCGAAGATACCGAGCGGGGCGGCAATCAGCAGCGAGAGGCCGGTCATGAGGATGGTGTTGATGATGGCCGGCATCATCGAGACGTTGTCGGTCGTATACTCCCACGCAAACAGGCTGGGGGTCAGGTGGGGGATCCCCATCACGAGGATGTAGACCACCAGAAAGAAGACGACAAAGAGGGTCGCAATCGCCGCGAGCATGACAAGGAGAAACAGCGCCATCGAAAGCGGGCTGCGGGTTCGCTCGCGGAGGCGGTGCAGCGGGGTACGGCGGTTGATCGGGCGGGCATCCGGCTGGACGGCGGCCCGGTCGGCCGGACAGCTCTTCGTCGGTGTCATACGTTCTGCCTCCTTTTTACAAGTGAGAAGAGGAAGTTGATGAGCAGGATGAAGACAAAGAGCACAACGGCGGTCGCAATCAGCGCCTCACGGTGGAGATCGGCGGCGTAGCCCATCTCGAGGACGATGTTGGCGGTCATCGTGCGCACCCCCAAAAAGATGCTCTCGGGGATGACCGGCTGATTGCCGGCAATCATGATGACGGCCATCGTCTCGCCGATGGCGCGGCCGATGCCGAGCACAACGCCCGCCAGGATGCCCGACTTGGCGGCGGGCAGGACGGTGAAGAAGATCGCCCGCTCGTGGCTGGCGCCGAGGGCGAGCGCGCCCTCATAGTAGCTCTCCGGCACCGCGCGGATGGCCGATTCCGAGACGGTGATGATGGTCGGCAGGATCATCATGCCGAGCAGCACCGCCGCCGTCAGCATGCTCTTGCCGCTGCAGCCGAAGGCGCCGAACAGCTCGCGGGCCAGCGGGACCATCACCACCAGGCCGAAGAAGCCGTAGATGATCGAGGGGATGCCGGCCAGCAGCGAGACGGCCGGGCTGACGATTTTATAGAGCTTTTTCGGACAATACTTTGCCATGAAGACGGCGGTGAGCAGCCCGATCGGCACACCGATGAGGATGGCGCCGGCGGTGACGTAGATGCTGCCGAGGATCATCGGGACGATGCCGTAGAGATCGTTGGAGGGGCGCCAGGTGGTCCCCAGCAGGAAATTGAACACCCCGATCTCGCCGATTGCCGGCAGGCCGTTGGCAAAGAGGAAAAAACAGATGAGGAGGACGCAGAGGATACAGACACAGGCCGCGACCAGGAAGACCGCCTGCATACCCCTCTCTTTGATCTTGTTGATACTCATGCGTGATACTCCATTTCCATTCCATGCGCCTCAAACCCAGATGCGGTCGATACGCGGGAATCTGCAGCCTTTTGCCATACACAGGGATAGCCGGCCCACCAAAGGCGGGCTGGCTATCGGAGGATGCACATCCCATCCGTTTGATCTCACTGTCCATACTGAGGAAGGGGTTTGCCTTCCGGTCCAATCAAACGGTGCGTGCAGATAGGGGATTGTTACTGAACGTCCGCCCAGCTGGTGAGCTCGCCGGTGTAGATGCCTTTGACCTGCTCGCTGGTGAGGTTGTCGATGCCGTTCTCGAGGTTGACGATGACGGCGATACCATCCATCGCGATGACGGTCGGGGTAAGTCCAGCCTCAAGCTCGCTGTCCTTGAGCTCACGGGAGGCCATGCCGATGTCGCAGACACCCTCGATGGCGTTGTTCATGCCGGTGGTCGAGTCGCTCTGCTGAACCTCGATGTTGACGTTGGGATTGATCGCGTTGTAGGCTTCCTTCAGCACCTCCATGACCGGGGTGACCGAGGAGGAGCCGGCCACAACGACATCGCCGGAAGCGCTGCCGCCCTCGAAGGCGGTCACATCGTCCATCGGGATGTAGCCCTCTTCCTCAACGATGGCCTGGCCCTCCGCGCTCATGATGAAGTTGATGAAGTCCTGGGCCGCCTCGCTGACATCGCCGTTGGTCGCGATGTTGAAGGGGCGGGCGATCGGATAGGTGCCATCCTTGACGGTGTCAACCGACGGCGCCACACCATCGATCGAAACAGCCTTGACGGTCTCGTTGAGCGAACCGAGGGAGATGTAGCCGATGGCGTCGGGGTTGCCGGCGACCGAGGTCATCATGACCGAGGTGCTGTTGGTGATCTCGGCGGTCGCGATGGTCATATCGACCTTCTCGCCGCTCTCATCCTCCTGCTCGATGCCGAACAGCTCGACAAACGCGCCGCGGGTGCCGGAACCGTCCTCACGGGAGTTGACCACGATCGGGTTGGTGTTGGCGGTGGCCTCGCTGGAAGCCGCCTCGCTGCTCTCCTCGCTCGCTTCGCTGGAAGCCTCGGAGGAAGTGCTCGCGGTGCTGGCGGTGCTCGAAGCGCTGCTGGTATCTCCGGCGCAGCCGGCCAGCATCATCAGCAGCATCGCCGACAGGACAAACAGGCTTACAAGTTTTTTCATAGTGAATGCTCCTTTTCTGACTTTCTTTTTCACTTGGATGTTCTCTTGCTCGTTTGACACAAGAATACGGCTCTTTTGTCAAAACCAAAGTCAGTCCTTTGTGAAATCTGTGTAAAGCTCGGAGCACCCATTGGTTATTTTGCATAAGGCTTTTGCAGAAAGAAAAAAGTCCTTCGGCAGAACACCGAAGGACCTTGCATTGCCTGTCATCAGGCGCCGTTCCTAAGAGGGGATCTTTCCCCAAAATGGGGCTACCGGCTGGGGATCTTGGCCAGCGTCGCCTCCTCATCCCCCTGGAGCACCAGCTTGTTCGACCGGTTGCGGTCGTAGCTCAGGCTCATCCCGATGAGGCCGGCCAGGATCACCACCGCCCCGATGGCGTCGACCGGGCGCACCTGCTCATGCAGGATCAGCGCACCGACCGCAATGGTGATAGGGGTATTGAGCATACTGACCGTCGAAGAGACGGCGATCGGCAGATTGGCCGAGGCGTAGGTCATGCAGAGGAAGCCGACGACACAGGAGCCGATACCCATATAAAGGACGGCGATGATGAAATCCATCGACTGGAAACCGATAAACAGCTCGTCCAGTCGCCCCTCCATCCCGTGCTGGCAGATGGTAAAGAGGGAAAATCCAAGCGCCCCCATGCCGGTGGTCGCGTAGATGATCTCAAAGGAGGTGAAATCGTGGGTCGCCCGGCGCACCAACACCCGGTTGGTCGAAACCGCCAGCACGGTCGCGGCAATGAGGATGAGGCCGAGTGCGGTCACCCCCGCCATCTGGCCGCCGAGATTGGTGATGATGACGCCGGCCACCGCCACCACCATAAAGAACATCTGGCGGCGGGTGGGGTATTCCCGGTTGAGCGGGATGGAGAGCAGCACCATCACAATCGGAATGAGGCTCGAGCCGATGGCGATCTGGGCGGTCGGCGCATGGGAGGTCGAGGTGGTCTCGCAGACCTGGCTGATCAGCGGATTGAACAGCCCGCAGAGCAGCAGCAGCGGGTAGGGCTTGCCCCGGTAATGCACCTTCCGGATCCGCAGCAGCACCAGCAGGCTCATCACCAGAAAGCCGATGCTGAAGCGGAAGGCCAGGAATTTGACGGTATCCTGCCCAACCACCGCCATACCCGATTTGATAAAGAGCATCGCAAAGCCAAAGATGGTGGCCGATGCCACCGCCGCGATCAGCGGCAGAAATTTTTTCATCCGAGGGGGGCCTCCTTTCCGGTCTCCTCTAGTATCTTACCCTCCCCCGCCCCCTGCTGTCAAGCGAATGAAATCCTTTTTCAGTGTGCTGCCCCTTGCAATCCGTCCGGCATTATGATAATATTTTTATATCAAACAATCGTCCGCCAACCGCGCACAAATACCTGGAGGGAAGGAGTTCCATGGATTATCAGACGCATTATGCCATCGCCAAGGCGCTGGGTGTTCTTGCCAACCGTATCAATAAGGTCTCCAAAATTTCCCGCTACTACGGGGTGGACATTCCCATCCACTACCTCGAAATCCACGTGATCGAGGCGGTCGGGGATGCCGGTGAGCTGCGGCTGACCGACCTGGCCGAGTCGCTTTCGCTGACCAAGGGGACCGTCTCGCTCTATGTCACCCGGATGGCCAAAAAGGGGCTCGTCTGCAAGCATCAGAAGGACGGCAACCGCAAGGAGATCTATGTGCGGCTGACCCCGCTTGGCGAGCAGGCCTACAGGGGCCATCAGGCGTTCCACCAGCGGATCTACCATCATCCCACCGCCCGGGTGCTCTACGAGGATCCCATCTACAACGAGGAAAACTGCCGGGTCATCCTGCGCTTTCTCGCCGACTACTGCAACATCTACGACGTGATGATCAACGAGGAGGTTGCCGACACCGAGTCCGAGCCGGCGGAGGCGGAGGAGAGCGAGGATCTCTAGTGCGCCGCCCCTTCCGGAACCGGAGGAAGAGGCCGCGCGCCGGCAGATGGGCCGGACAAACTGCCTCTTGACAAAGTGCCCCCTTCGTACTACAATGACAAAAAGCATAAATGCGTCAAAGCGATGATGAAGAAGAAGTACCCGCCTTCCCTCCAAACAGAGAGCAACCGGCTGCTGAGAGGTGCATGGCAGGCGGCGGGGAATACATCTTCTAGCGGCGCACCGAACGGGCCCTGCCCCAGTAGGCTGCGACGGTTCCTGCACCCGTTATCGTGCTAGGGTCTATCCCCTCTGCCGCCCCTGCGGCGCGGGATGTACCCGATAAGGCGGATCACGCAAGTGATCGGTAAAGTAAGGTGGTACCACGAGCAGCTCTCGTCCTTGCAGAGGACGGGGGCTTTTGTTATGCCCCACATGCCATCGCAGGCCACGCATCGGACGGCAAGCCGTCCCCGGATTCCCAACGCAGGCCGCCCATCCGCGGCCCACCCAGAAAAGGAGGCGGGCACGATGCCCATCACGGAATTTTTAAAGCGAAACGCCGACACGTTCGGCGACGATGTCGCGCTGGTTGAGATCAACCCCGAGCTGCACCCCTCCCGTCAGCGCTCCTGGCGGGACTACGATCTGGTGGAAACCCGGCCGGACTGCGGCTACCGCAAGGAGATCACCTGGCGGCAGTTCGAGGACCGGGCCTGTCAGGTCGCCCAGCTGCTCATCCAGCATGGGATCCAGCCGGGTGAGAAGGTCGCCATCCTGCTGATGAACGGCATCGAATGGCTGCCCATCTACTTCGGTATTCTCAAAGCGGGGGCGGTCGTCGTGCCGCTGAACTACCGTTATACCGCCGAGGAGATCCGCTACTGCCTCGATCTGGCCGACGTCTCGCTGCTCTTCTTCGGCCCCGAGTTCATCCAGCGGGTGGAGGAGGTCGTCCACGGGCGGCATCCCAAGCTGCGGCACCGGCTGTTCGTCGGCCAGGAGCCGGTTCCCTTCGCCGAAAGCTACTACCAGACGGTGCGCAGCATGCCCATCACCGAGCCGGAGATCCCGCTCGACGATGAACAGGACGGCGCCATCTACTTCTCCTCCGGCACCACCGGCTTCCCCAAGGCGATCCTCCACCGCCACCGCAGCCTGGTCAGCGCCTGCATCACCGAGCAGAAACACCATGGCCAGACCAAGGAGGACGTCTTCCTCTGCATCCCGCCCCTCTATCACACCGGCGCCAAGATGCACTGGTTCGGCAGCCTGCTCGTCGGCGGCCGGGCGGTGCTGCTGCGGGGGGTCAGCCCCCGGTGGATTCTCGAGACGGTCATGGAGGAACAGGTAACCATCGTCTGGCTGCTGGTGCCCTGGGCCCAGGATATCCTCGACGCGATCGAGTCGGGGGAGATCGATCTTCGGGAATTCAACCTCGAGCGGTGGCGGCTGATGCATATCGGCGCCCAGCCGGTGCCGCCCAGCCTCATCCAGCGGTGGAAGCAGGTCTTCCCCCACCACGACTACGACACCAACTACGGCCTCTCCGAATCGATCGGGCCGGGCAGCGTCCACCTCGGGATCGAGAATATCCACAAGGTCGGCGCCATCGGCAAGGCCGGCTACCACTGGCAGACCCGGATTGTCGACGAAAACGGCCAGCCGGTCCAGCGGGGGGAGATCGGCGAGCTCTGCCTCAAAGGCCCCGGTGTCATGCGCTGCTACTACAAGGACCCCGAGGCAACCGCCGCTGTGCTCAAGGACGGCTGGCTCTACACCGGCGACATGGCCCGGGAGGATGCGGACGGGTTCATCTACCTGGTCGACCGCAAGAAGGACGTCATCATCATGGGTGGCGAGAACATCTATCCCGTCCAGATCGAGGATTTCCTGCGCGCCTACCCCAAGATCAAGGATGTCGCGGTCATCGGCCTTGCCCACGAGCGGCTGGGTGAAATTGCCGCAGCCATCATCGAGCTCAAGCCGGGGGTCACCTGCACCGAAGAGGAGATCGAACTGTTCTGCAAGGAGCTCCCCCGCTACAAACGTCCACGCAAAATCATCTTCGCCGACGTCCCCCGCAATCCGACCGGCAAGATCGAAAAGCCCAAGCTGCGCCAGATGTATGCCGGCGGCAGCGTCGTGCGCAAGCAGGTGGAGGACGGCCGTCCGCCGGAGGAGGCCTCCGACCGCCGCAGACGCGCCGGGTCGTAACCGGCGCCCGTTTTAAAGACAAGCCCCCTCGCGTTTCCTCCCGAGGGGGCTTGTCTTTTCTCGATTTTTGTCCATTTCTTCCATAAATGCTCCCAGCCGGAAAATAACTTTTGGAGATCACTTGATTTTATCCGGTAGCTCTGCTATAATAAAAGCGTAAAGTTGTGCTCTGACAGCAATGGAGCGCATTTCGATCTTGTCTTGAAACGGTTGCATGTTTTCCTCGATCAAGCAAACGTTTTCCTCTCCCTCGTACGGATGAAGGCCCCGGGCAGATTTGCCAGGGGCCTTTATCCGGTTGGATCCACCACCGCTCCATCTCCCCGCAAAAAACGTCCCGCGGCAGGGCGGGACGTTTTTCGTCGTGACAGGCGGAGGATGTCATCCCGCTCGATAGGACGGCGAAACGCGCGGACGGTGCGGCCGATGGGCGGCAGCGCCTTTTCCCGCGGCAGTTCCACCTGCCTTCGATTTCCCCTCTACTGCGCTGCCACATCCGCCTGCAGCCGCTTCCAGACTTCGACGGTATAGTCGATCGATTGTTCCGCAATCGAAGGATCGCCCCGCTCGATCGCGTCGAGGATCATCCGGTGGCTCTCGAGCGACCGGGCGCCCTCCTGCTGCATCCGGTGGGTATCCGCAATCGACTGCGCAAAAAAGTCGAGAATGAAGGTGTAGAGCGCCTCGATCAGCCGGTTACAGCAGGCCTCGCCGTACAGGCGGTGGAAAGCCATGTCATTTTCCACAAAGGCCTCCATCGGCGCGTGCGCCCTCTGCAGTGTAGAAATCTGCGCGACATTCTCCCTCATCTGCTCGATCAGCGCGCCGTTTTGGTCGCTGTGCTCGATGATCAGACGGGCGATATCCATCTCGATATACTTGCGAAACTCGGCCAGCTCGTTCCGATCGGCATCGATGAGCAGAAAGGAATAGAGCAGCGGCTCGATCATCCGGCTGCGCAGCGAGGAGGCGACATAGGTGCCGTCCCCCACCCGGACGTCGATGAGCCCGTAGGCGGACAGAATTTTCATCGCCTCCCGGGTCGATCCCCGGCTGACCCCCAGCCGTTTGGAAAGCTCATTCTCGTTGGGCAGCCGGTCGCCCGCTTTGAGTTTGCGCTCGAGCAGCAGCTTTTTGATGCAGTTGATCACCGTATCGACCGCGCTTTCCTTGCTATGGGCAACGAACAGATCTTCGTTCATGGTGTTTTTCTTCCAACCTCTCGTCTTCGATCCCTCGATAGAATCGGTCTGCGTTCTGATGTTATCATATCAAAAGATCCACCCCAGGTCAAATGCCCCCCAGTCCCGCAAGAAATCGGCCGAACCCGTTGACTTTTCTTCACAATTGGGGTATACTGCAACCAGTTAAACATCTGATGTTTGACATTTACCGGCAGAGGAGGATTGCGATGACAACCGAAGCGCTCAAAAAAACCGCCCGCAAGCTGCGGCTGGAAGCCATTCGGATGGTCTATGAAGGGGGCGAAGGGCATCCCGGGCCTGCGCTCTCGATCGGTGATATCGTGACGGCGCTCTATTTTGAGATCATGCGTCTCCGTCCGGAAGAGCCCGACTGGCCCGACCGGGACCGGCTGGTCCTCTCCAAAGGGCACGCCTGTCCCATCGTCTACGCCGCCCTCTCCGAACGGGGATATCTCGGCAAACCGGTCGGGGACTTCCATCTGCGGCAGCTTTACAGCACCTTTCAGGGACATCCGACGATGGGCAAAACACCCGGCATCGATATGACCTCCGGCTCGCTCGGCAACGGTATTGCCATCGGCGCCGGCATGGCCATTGCGGGACAGCTTGGACACCGCAACTACGACGTCTATGTGATTGTCGGCGACGGTGAGCTGCAGGAGGGCATCAACTGGGAGGGCATCAACCTCGCCGCCGCCCGGAATCTCGGCCATCTGATCGTTTTTGTCGACCGCAACGGCTGGCAGAGCGGCGGCACGGTCGACGAGATTCTGGGGACCAACGACATCTCCCGCCGCTTCGAGGCCTTCGGCTGGCACACCCAGTCGATTGACGGGCACGACTTTGACGCCATCCGGGGAGCGGTAGAGAACGCCAAGCGCGAAAGCGGCCGCCCCAGCGCCATCATCTGCGACTGTATCAAGGGCAAGGGGCTTTCCTTTATGGAAAACAACAACGACTGGCACAAGGGCGTGCTCACGGCCGAGCAATATCAAATCGCGCAACAAGAACTGGGAGGTGAACCGGCATGATGCCATTTAAAGGTACCCGCGAAGCGTTTTGCGCCGC
>CASGDD010000065.1 GCA_949300115.1 uncultured Oscillospiraceae bacterium
GCTGCGCGGCATCATCGAGCTGGTCAAGTCGCTGCTGAAAATTTTTGTCCTCGGCTATATCATCTACGACATCTTCCTCGACGAATTCCGGCACTTCCCCCGGATGATGGATATGGACTTTGCCGAGGCGATGGCGGCCACCGGTGACATCATCCTTTCGATTGTCCAGATGGCCGCCGTCATCATGGTCTTTGTCGCCGCCGCCGACTATCTCTACCAGTGGTGGGACTATGAAAAGAATCTGCGGATGAGCAAGGACGAGCTCAAGGAGGAGTACAAACAGACCGAGGGCGACCCGCAGATCAAAGGCAAGATCCGCGAGCGCCAGCAGGCGCAGGCCCGCCAGCGGATGATGCAGAAGGTGCCCGGCGCCGATGTGGTCATCCGCAACCCGACCCACTACGCGGTCGCCATCCAGTATGATCCCCAGCGCAACCAGGCGCCGGTGGTGGTGGCCAAGGGGGTGGACAGCCTGGCGCTGCGGATTGTGGCGGTCGCCGAGGCAAGCGGGGTTTTTATCACCGAGAACAAGCCGCTGGCCCGCGGCCTTTATGAGACGGTCGACCTCGACCGGGAGATTCCCGACCGGTTCTATCAGCCGGTCGCGGAGGTCCTGGCGTTTGTATACAGCCTGAAGAAGAAGGATTTGAAGTAGAGTGAAGCTCTTTAACAACCTGGTCTCGGCCTTTGTGGTCGCGGTGATCTTCCTGCTGATTGTGCCGCTGCCCACCTGGCTGTTGGACTTTATGTTCATCGCCAATCTGACCGTTTCCTTCGTGATCCTGCTGACCACGATGTATATCAAGGAGTCGCTGGAGTTTTCCATCTACCCCTCGCTGCTGCTGATCACCACCCTCTTCCGGCTGGCGCTCAACGTCTCCTCCACCCGTCAGATTCTGACCAACGACGGCTATGCGGGCGAGGTCATCCAGACCTTCGGCGAGTTTGTCATCCAGGGCAATGTCATCGTCGGCCTGGTCATCTTTCTCATCATCGTGCTCGTCCAGTTCATCGTCATCACCAAGGGTTCGGAGCGTGTGGCCGAAGTGTCCGCCCGTTTTACCCTCGATGCGATGCCCGGTAAACAGATGGCCATCGACGCCGATCTCAGTTCGGGGCTGATCGATGAGGATACCGCCCGCCGCCGGCGTGCGAACATCCAGCGGGAGGCCGATTTCTTCGGCGCGATGGACGGCGCCTCCAAGTTCGTCAAGGGCGACGCGATCATGTCGCTGGTTGTCACCTTTATCAACCTGGTCGGCGGCATTGTGATGGGCTTTTTGGGCGGTGTCGGCACCTTCGAAGAGATCGTCCAGATCTACTCGACCGCGACGGTGGGCGACGGCCTCATGAGCCAGATCCCGGCGCTGCTCATCTCGGTGGCGACCGGCATGATCGTCACCCGCTCGGCCTCCGAGAGCAGCCTCAACGAGGATGTCATCCGCCAGTTCTCCTCCCAGCCGCGGGTGCTGATTCTGGCGGCCATCGCCATGTCGATGCTCTGCTTCATCGGCTTCCCCATCCCGCAGGTACTCACGATGGCGGGCATTCTGCTGGCGCTCGGGCTGGTCCTGCTGCGCCGGGGCAGCCTGCCGGCCGCTGCCGCGGCGGGTCCGGCGCCGCCGGTCACCGAGGAGATCACCAGCGAGGCGGACTACTACAAAAACATCGACAACGTCTACAACCTCCTCAATGTCGATCCCGTTTCGATGGAATTTGGCTACAGCCTCATCCCGCTAGTGGATGAGGCGAGCGGCGGCAGCTTTGTTGACCGGGTGGTCATGTTCCGCAAGCAGTTTGCCACCGAGATGGGCCTCGTCTTCCCCTCGGTGCGGCTCAAGGACAGCGGTCAGCTCAACCCCAACCAGTACGCGATCAGCATCAAGGGGGAACAGGTGGCCCAGGGGGAGGTGCTGGTCGATCACTATCTCGCGCTGACCCCCGACGCCGAGCAGGACACCATCGAGGGCATCGAGACGGTCGAACCGGCCTTCGGTATCGCCGCCAAGTGGATCAGCGAGGACCGCCGGGTCAAGGCGGAGCTCGCCGGCTACACCCTCATCGATCCGACCTCGGTCATCATCACCCACCTCTCGGAGGTCATCAAGGCCCACGCCTATGAGCTGTTGAGCCGCCAGGAGGTGCAGAACATCCTCGCCAACCTGCGCAAGGTCAACGAAGCGCTGGTCAATGACACCGTCCCCGCCATCGTCTCGATCGGCACGCTGCAGAAGGTCCTCTGCAACCTGCTGCGGGAGGGGGTGCCCATCCGGGATACCGAAACCATCCTCGAGACGCTCGCCGACTACGGCACGGCGGTCAAGGATATGGATATGCTCACCGAGTATGTCCGCCAGTCGCTCAAACGGACGATCACCCACCGTTTTGCCGAAGCGGGACAGCTGAAGGTGCTGAGTCTGGACGCGAACATCGAAAACCAGATCATGGGGGCGGTCAAACGGGTGGATACCGGTTCCTACCTGGCGCTCGAGCCGGCGGCCATCCAGGGGATTGTGGCCTCTGCCAAACGGGAGCTCGACAAGATCCACGACCTTGTGTCGGTCCCGATCGTGTTGACCTCCCCGATTGTACGGGTCTATTTCAAAAAGCTGATCGATCAGTTCTACCCCAATGTCACCGTGCTTTCCTTCAATGAGGTGGATCCCGATATCCGGATCCAGGCGCTGGGGAATATCGCGCTGACGTAGGGGACAGGGGGAGAAAGGGGGCGGCGCCATGCAGCCGGCGGACAGCCGTGAGGAGAAGCTGACGGCGGACGAGGCGGAACAGCTCGTCCGGCAGTTCAAACAGACCGGCTCGCTTGCGCTCCGCAACCGGTTGGTCCTGTACTACAGCTACATCATCAAGGGCATTGTCGCCCGAATGGGCAATACCTACTACAAATACGCCTCCGCCGAGGAGATGCTCCATCAGGGGGTCATCGCGCTGATCGACAGCCTCGAGCGGTTTGATCCCGACAAGGATGTCAAGTTTTCCACCTACGCCTTCACCCGGGTGCGGGGCGCGATGATCGACTATGTGCGCAAGCAGGACTGGCTGCCCCGGCGGGTGCGGCAGGAGCATATCCGCATCCATCGGATCGAGAAGGAGCTGACGTCCGAGCTGGGGCGGACACCCACCCGCAATGAGATGGCGAAGGCGGCGGGCATGACGCCCGAGGCCTACGACCGATGCATCCTCGAGATTTCGGGGGAGAGCCTCAGCTCGTTCGAGGCGCTGCTCGAATCCCCCTCCCAGAGCCGGCCCTTTTCGATCGAGGGGGAATCCTTCGATCCGCAGGAGCAGGTCGATCGCAAGGAGCTGCGCCGGCTGCTCGCCGAGGCCATCGACCATCTGAACGAGCAGGAGCGGACGGTGCTCTCCCTCTACTACTACGAAAATCTGACGATGAAGGAGATCGGCCGGGTCATGCAGGTAAGCGAACAGCGGATCGGGCAGATCAACCGCAAACTGATTGGAAAATTACGGGCGTCCCTAGCCCAGTACATAGGAGGTTCCTCAAGATGCTGAGAGGCTTTTACACCGCTGCGTCGGGCATCCTGTCCCAGCAGCGGACGCTGGAGGTACTGACAAACAACATCGCCAACCTCAACACCCCCGGATTTCGGGCTTCGCGGGTGGTCACCTCGACCTTTGAGCATGAACTGCTGACCCGCATCGAAGGGGAGAATACCGGACGCATCGGCACCGGCGACCCCATCCGTCTGGTCAGCGAGGTGCCGACCCGTTTCGATCCGAGCTCGCTCGAGGAGACCGGCCGCCCCTACGATCTGGCGATCGACGGCCTGGGCTATTTCAACATCCAGGCGCCGGAGGATGAGGCGGGCAACGAAGGCGCCCAGTATCTGACCCGCAACGGCAATTTCGATGTCGATGAGGAGGGGCGGCTGAACCTGCCAGGCGTCGGTTTCGTGCTCGGTGAGAACGGTCCGATCGAACTGGAGAGCGCCGACTTTACCGTTGGCTCGGACGGTACCCTCTACGATGCCGCCGGCGACGCGATCGACAAGCTCCTGCTGACCATCCCGCCCGAGGGGACCGAGATCACCCAGCTGCAGAACGGGCTCTACCGGACGGAGGATATGGAAGCCAACGAGCCGGTCGATGAGAGTACCCAGCTCGTCCAGGGCTGGATCGAACGGTCGAACATCGACCTCAACCGGGAGTACACCCTTGTCATCGAGGCGCAGCGGGCTTTCCAGGCCTGCAGCACCGCCCTGCAGATCATCGACAACATCGACCAGCGGGCCGCCACCCAGATCGCTTCGGTCTAGCGGCAGGCGGACCCGAAGGAGGTTTCCCAAGATGAACATTTCCTTTTATAACGGCACATCCGGCATGATTGCCTATCAGGAGAGTCTCAACCGCATCTCCCACAACATCGCCAACGCCAACACACTGGGCTACAAGCCAAGCCGCTCGAGCTTTCGCGATCTGCTCTACACCCGGATGGCGGTCAACTCCCCCGAGGAGCCGCTGACCGGCCATGGTGTCCGCATCGAAGATGACCAGCTCATCTACCGGCAGGGTGCGCTGCTGCAGACCGGCAATACCCTCGACTATGCGCTGATGGGGGACGGCTTTTTTGCGGTCGAGCGCCCGGACGGCTCGGTGGAATACACCCGCAACGGCGCCTTCGATATCAGCGTCGAGGGGGAGAGCGGCTACCTGGTGACCGCCGACGGTTCCTATGTTCTCGACGACAGCGGCGACCGCATCGAACTGACACGGGGCGAGGGGGAGGGGCCCTTCGATCTCGAGGGGCTGGCCGACCGTCTGGGCATCTACGACTTCCCCAACCCCTATGGGCTGGAGCCTTCCTCGGGCAGCTGCTTTAAAGAGACCGGCAGCTCGGGGGAGGCAGAGGCGGTCACCGAGGGAGAGGCGTCGGAAGGCCGGCAGTATCAGGTCCTTTCGGGCGCGCTCGAGCAGTCGGCGGTCGAACTGTCCGACGAGATGGTACAGGTCATCGTCAGCCAACGCGCCTTTCAGATGAATGCCCGGATGGTGCAGACGGCCGATGAACTCGAACAGCTGGTCAACAACCTGCGGCAGTAGCGCAGGCGGATGCGGAAAGAGGGGAAAGCTTTGGCACTGAATAACTACGACGATTTAAATGATATTCAGCTGGATGTCCTGCGGGAGATCGGCAACATCGGCGCCGGCAACGCGGCGACGGCGCTCTCCTCGATGCTGACCAGCCAGATCAACATCGCGGTACCGACGGTGCGCATCCTCGACTATGAAGAGGTGGTCGAGGAGCTCGGCGGACCGGAACAGATGATTGTCGGCCTGCTGCTCTGCCTCGACGGGGATGTGCAGGGGATGATCATGTTCCTGCTGCAGCAGAACTTTGCCGACCTGACCCTGCAGGCGCTGCTCGGCCAGGGGCTGCCCGCGTCGGGCGAGATCGACGAGATGAGCTATTCGGCCATCCAGGAGGTCGCCAACATCATGGCCGCCTCCTATGTCAACGCCATCTCGGCGCTGACCGGGCTGACCATCAACCTCACCGTCCCGTCGATGTGCCTTGACATGCTGGGCGCTATCCTCAGTGTGCCGGCCATCCACTATGCCGATATCAGCGACAAGATCATCTTTATTTCGGATGCCTTTGACGGGGAGGACCTGCACGCGCCCAACCATGTCCTGCTGATTCCCGATGTGGAATCGCTGCAAAAAATGATGACCTGCCTGGGGATAGAGCTATGAGCCAAACCATCAAGGTCGGGATCTCCGATCTGAATATTGCCCGTTCTCCCGACGTGCTGGTGACCTTTGCGCTGGGTTCCTGTGTGGGCGTCTGCCTGTATGACCGGGTCAAGAAGATCGCGGGGCTCTCCCATATCATGCTGCCGTCGAGCGGGAACAACAAGGACCCCAAACAGGCCTATCGCTTTGCCGATACCGCCATCGCCATCCTGGTGCAGAAGATGGCGGCGGCCGGGGCAGACCGGCGCCGGCTGACCGCCAAAATTGCCGGCGGTGCCCGGATGTTTGCCACCGTGTCCAACAGTTCGCTTGCGAACATCGGTCAGCGCAATGTCACGGCGGTCAAGGAGACGCTGCTGCACCTCGGTATCCCGATTGTCGCGGATGATACCGGCAAGGATTACGGCCGGACGGTCTATTTCTATGCGGAGGACGGCCGGATGCAGGTCAAATCGGCCAACCGAGGGGAATGGAACTGGTAGACGGAAGAGAAAGACCGGCGGGCATCCGATCCCGCCGGCCAGCTGCCCGACAGCGGCGGTTGGAGGGGATGAGGGGCATATGGGCCGGAGAAGCGGCCTGTACGCCCCTCCTGTCGGTTTTCCGGGGAGATCCGGGTATTTCTCGGGGGATTACCGTCCGGCCCTTGGAGCGCCGGATAGCGGCCGGCAGGGGAGGAAAAGAAAATTTTTCAAAAAAACAAATTTTTTTGCGAAAACCCCTTGCCAAATGAGATTTCCTATGCTATAATCATACTCGCGCTTGAGAAATAGCGAGTCCCACGGTAGACGGGGACGACAAGATGGCCCGTTGGTCAAGCGGTCAAGACATCGGCCTCTCACGCCGGAAACGGGGGTTCGATTCCCCCACGGGTCACCACGCTTCCGTATCTGCGGAAGGAAAAATGGATTTGGCACCCCGGTTCCGCAAGGAATCAAATCCGAATCCTGTGCATAGCATGGGATTGGCGGTGCGAGCAGGTTTTACCTGATAGCCGGTGTCTATGGCGCCTAGGATCCACCCGTTCCCATCCCGAACACGGAAGTTAAGCTAGGCCGCGTTGACAATACTTGGCGGGAAGCCGCCCGGGAAGATAGATCGACGCCGGCACATTATTCCTCCATAGCTCAGTCGGTAGAGCACGCGGCTGTTAACCGCGGTGTCGTTGGTTCGAGTCCAACTGGGGGAGCCAAATGACGGTATGCCGCTGTATCCTTGGATGCAGCGGCATCTGTCCTATCTGGGGGCCATTAGCTCAGTTGGTTAGAGCTCCCGGCTCATAACCGGTTGGTCCGGGGTTCAAGTCCCTGATGGCCCACCAAAAATCCCGGACGCGAAGGCGTTCGGGATTTTTGCTTGTATCGATATTTCTGCCAGGTTACTATCCCGCGCCGGGATTTTTCCATAGGGGGCTTAGCCCCCTCTATGGCGGAGATTTCCGCCGCTGTCGCTCTGGAAATCTCCTGAACACCCCCATAGAGGAAGCGCGGCAGATGCCGTGCGGCCTGCCGCTTTTTGGGGGAGCGGGGTGCTTTGCTCGAGCGGTGGGGTGGGGATGCAAAACGGGAAAGTGTGTATTCACGTGTTTATGCGATAATTGGTGAGAAAATTGGATGATATACACAAAAAAGGTCGCGCATAGAAAATGTTTGTAGACAATCCCGTTAAAAAGAGTATAATGATAAAAGATGCTCCATGTCAAACGACATTCTGGCTCATCTCTTTTTCTCCGTGATGGATCGGACGGCAGATCTCGGACGGCAGCTCCCCGGTGTTGACGCCGCAGGGGAGGTTCGGCCGGGGGTCTTGTGTCCCAGCAGGAAAAAGTTTGCGGCTTTGTGGCAGATGTTTGAGATGGGGTATTTTTACATTCTCCGGGGGCAGTCCGTCCGGACGGCTCCAGGAAAACAAAGGGGGAGGACCTATGGACGAAAAAAGAAGTACCAACCAAGAACCAGAGGCACAGGGAACCTTTAAGAAGGAAATCGGCGTCTTCGGCGGTGTCAGCATCATCGGCGGCATCATGATTGGCTCCGGCATCTTCTACATCGGTTCAACCGTGCTGCAGCGGACCAACATGAGCTTGGGCGCGGCGCTGCTCTGCTGGGTGATCGGCGGACTTGTTTCCCTGCTGGGCGGCATGTGCTTTGCCGAGCTCGGTGCGTCGGACCCGCTGGCCGGCGGAAAGACCATCTATCTTTCCAAGGCGTTCCATCCCTTCATGGGCTTTGCCGACGGCTTCTGTTCGTGGCTGGTCAGCAACCCTGCCTCGATCGCCGGCGTGGCGATCGCGCTTCCCACGGCACTGCTTTCCTTCTTTGACATTTCCGATTTTGCGATCAAAGGCATCGCGATCGGCCTGATTGTCCTGCTCTCGATCTTCAACTGCTTTGGCGTCAAGCAGGGATCGATGTTCCAGAACATCACGATGGTGGCCAAGGTGATTCCGCTCTTTATCATCATCATCGGCGCCCTCATCTTCGGCCGTGAAACCCCCGACCTCAGCATTGCGATTGTCGATGCGAATGGGGATCCCGCCGGACTTGGGGCAGCGCTCGGTATGATTGGCTTCGCGGTGGTAGCCGCGCTGTGGGCCTATGAGGGCTGGGTCAACCTCAACCTGGTGGCGGAGGAGATCAAGAACCCGAAGCGGAACCTCCCGCTCGCCATCATCATCGCCATCGGCGGCATCACCCTGCTCTACACCCTCTTCAACTTCTCGATCTACCGCATGATCCCCTACGACGAGATCGTCTCGCGCATCAACGCGGGTGACCTCTACCTGGGCACCGAGGTTGTCAACCGGCTGATGGGCACCTTTGGCGGTACCTTCGTCACATTGGCGATGGTCCTCGCGATGCTCAACTGCCTCAACGGTATGATCATGTCCTTCCCGCGTACCTACTACGCGATGGGCCGCGGCGGTCACTTCTTCAAATCCCAGGGCACCCTGCATCCGAAGTACGGTACCCCGGTCGTCGCGATCTTCTGGCAGGCGGTTGTCGCCATCATCCTGGTTATCTTCCAGAGCCTCAGCCAGCTGACCTCGATGGTCGTCTTTGTCGGCATGATGTTCAACCTCGCGACGGTAATCGCCGTGCTGCGTTACCGCAAGCTGTTCCCCGATCTCGAGCGGCCCTACAAGGTTCCGGGCGGCGTTGTGACCGTGCTCATCACCTCGGTTCTCTTTGCCGCGCTGGCCATCAACAGCCTCCTGGAGGACCCCGTCTCGGCGATTGTCGGCTTCGGCGCGCTCGGCATCTCGGGTGTGCTCTACTACCTTTTCGGTAAACGCAACGAGAAACAGGCGGCACAGAGCAAGAAATAACGGCTTTAGACCGTGCAATCTACCAAATGCCTCGCATCCAGTCCCACGCAACAACAACACAGGGAGGACAAGCTATTATGAGTATGATTCTTTATAACGGCAAGATCTATCTCGAACGTGATCGGTTTGCGGAAGCGGTCTATATCGACGGCAATATCATCAAGGCGGTCGGCACCAACGATGAGATGCTGGCCCACAAGACGGCGGATACCGAGCTGTGCGACCTGGGCGGCAAGACGGTGATCCCCGGCCTCAACGACAGCCATGCGCACGTGCTGTTTATGGGCAACTACCTCAACCAGGTCCAGCTGCTGGGAACCGAGTCGATCGAGGATGTCATCGAGCGCGGCCGTGCGTTCCTCAAGACCCATACCCTGCTGCCCGGCCAGGTGCTGATGGGCCAGGGCTGGAACCAGGAGCAGTTCCCCGAGGGCGAACGCCGGTTCCTCACCCGTCATGACCTCGACAAGATCTCGACCGAGGTGCCCATCGTCTTTGCGCGTACCTGCGGCCATGTCACCACCTGCAACACCAAGGCGCTGGAGGTGGGCGGCTTCACCGCCGATACCCCCCAGGTGGAGGGCGGCGAGTTTGAGATCGGCGAGGACGGCATGCCGAACGGTATCTTCAAGGAGCTGGCCGACCGCGAACTGCGCCGCCGGGTGGTGCCGCTGCCCACCCAGGCGACCATCGAGCGGGATCTCATCACCGGTATGGACTATATGACCTCGCTGGGCGTCACCTCCATCCAGTCGATGAACCTCCGCGAGATGCGTGAGCAGGACGATGTCTTCAGCGTCATCCTCAAGATGCGGGATGAGGGCCGCCTGACCATGCGTATCTACGAGCAGAACTACTTTGTCGATGCCGATTCGATCGAGAAGTATGTCCACAGCGATTTCTTTAAGAATCTCAAGCAGGACAACTTCTACAAGCAGGGCACCGTCAAGACCTTCCTCGACGGTTCGCTCGGCGGCCGGACGGCGCTGATGAAGCGGGACTATGCCGATATGCCGGGTGAGCGCGGCATGCATGCTGTCTCGCCGGAGGAGTTCAATCGGATTGTCGAGACGGCGCATAGGAACAACTTCCAGGTTGTGGTGCACGCCATCGGCGACGAGGCGATCGAGACAGCGATCAAGGCGTATGCCAAGGTCAACGAGCCGGGCAAAAACCCGCGCCGTCATGCGGTCATCCACTGCCAGATCACCGACTATTCGCTGCTGCGGATGTTCAAGGAGACCGATACCCTCGCCATCGTGCAGCCGGTCTTCCTCAACAGCGACTGGAGCGTCGTGGAAGCCCGTGTCGGTAAGGATCTGGCCAAGACCAGCTACGCCTTCAAGACGATGCTCAACCTCGGCGTCCATGTTGCGCTGGGTACCGATGCCCCGACCGAGGATTCCAACCCGTTCGAGTGCATCTACTGCGCGGTGACCCGTAAGGATCTCAAGGGCAAGCCGGAAGGCGGCTTCTATCCGGAAGAGTGCCTCGATGTCTATGAGGCGGTGGATGGCTACACCATCGGCAGCGCCTACGCGAGCTTCGAGGAGGATATCAAGGGTCGCATCAAGGAAGGCTATCTTGCCGACCTCGTGGTGCTGGATAAGGATATCTTCACCGTTCCTTCCGATGAGATCAAGGACATCCGTCCGGAGATGACCATCGTCGACGGCAAGGTGGTCTATCAGAAGGCGAAATAACGACGAACACTGCCGCGCCCAGCGGCAGGATCTCCCCAAAACGGCGCAGCTTTTGCTGCGCCGTTTTTTGTGGGGGAGGGGCTGCGGGCAAAAGAACCTCTTCCCCAGGGGCGCTGAATCTGCTATCATAAAAGCAATATTCCCCCATCGATAGGAGGTCTCCCATGGAACCGATCCAACTGCTGGTCTCACTCGATCAACATTATCTGCCCCAACTGCGGGTGCTGCTGACCTCGATTCGGCTCAACAACCCCGATGAACGGTTTGTGATCCATCTGCTGCATGAGACACTGCCGGAATCGGATTTGACACAGCTGGAGGCCTGGTGCGGGCGTGTAGGCTGGGTGTTCCGACCCATCCGGGTGCCGGCGGCACTGTTTGCTGATGCGCCGGTCAGTGCCCAGTATCCCAAGGAGATGTACTATCGCCTGCTGGCGCCCCAGCTGCTGCCCCAGACGGTCGAGCGGGTGCTCTATCTCGACCCCGATATCCTGGTGATCAATCCGCTGCGTCCACTCTGGATTCAAAATCTGGGCGGGAATCTCTTTGCAGCGGCAGCCCATACCGGTATGACCGAGCTGGCCAACGATGTCAACCGTCTGCGGCTGGGGACCGATCATGATTATTACAATTCGGGCGTGCTGCTGATCGACCTGCAGCGGGGGAGAGAGGAGATCGCGCCCCAGGCACTGTTCGACTATGTGCGGGCGCACGAGAAGGAGCTGCTGCTGCCCGATCAGGATCTGCTCAACGCGCTGTTCGGCGATCGGGTGCTGCCGTTGGAGGA
>CASGDD010000066.1 GCA_949300115.1 uncultured Oscillospiraceae bacterium
CGTTTCCCCCTCGCCGAGGGTGGGGGTCAGGCTGTCGAGATCGGGCGGGGTGGGCATCCCGAAGCTGATGGTGTCGTCATTCTGCTGGGTGACCGCGTAGTCCATCAGGCAGCTGTACTGATCCAGCCGGTCGCCGCGGGAAAGGGTGGCGATGCCGCTGTAGGAGATCGCCTCCAGCCGCCCCCGGTCGCCGATGCGGATGGTGACCGTCTCGATCCGCAGGGTGAGTTCCTCCTCCCCCTCGAGCAGCGGCAGTTCGAGGGGAATCGGGTCGATGGCCTCCTTCATGGTCACGACAAGCTGGGTCGCGCCGTCCTCCAGCTTGGTCTGAACGGTCTCCTCTACCCCCTCCGGGTCGATGCCCGGGCCGAGGTCGAGGAAGGGGTCCTCCCGCACGCTGTTCTGGTAGTAGCTGCCCGCGTAGATGTACCAGCCGACACCGTCGTTGACATAATAATTGGTGCCGTCATAATACCGGCAGGCATAATCCAGCGCGCCCTGCCGTTCGCTGAGGCTTTCGCTGCACATCAGCACCCCCAGCTGCCGGTCGGTCCGCCGGAGCGTCTCGGTCTGGCCGGTAAACACCACCCCGTCAATCGGGTTGGAGAGCTCCACCAGGGCGGTCACCCGGCCGCTCGACAGCCGTTCATGGACGTCGAGCGCCTTGTTGTAGGCGCCGAGTCCCCGCGAGGAACCGGTCTGGATCAGCACGATGAGGGTCACCACCGCGGCAAGCAGGATGCCGAGCAGGATTATCAGCCGAATCCTGGCCGCCTTTTTCGATCTGGCCATCCATCTTCCCACCCTTCGGGCAAAGTGCGTAAGGCGCCGGCGGGAGAGGGGGACGAAGCGGTTTTCTCTTCCTTTCCCGCCGCGCGTACAGAGGGGCACTTTTTCTCTTTTTAGTATAATCGGTGTGGGGAAAGAAGTCAATCGGACGAATGAAGCGGAAAAAGGGCGTAAACATCGCCAAAAACCGCCCCGCTTATCCCCCTCCCGGTGGTGGGATGCGTACAAAATCGCGCGATGACTGGAAAAACGGCGCACGTCCGTGTATAATACTAAGCGACACAACGAAAGGGGACCAGATTTGTGATTCGCAACGATCTGCGCAACATCGCGATTATCGCGCACGTCGACCACGGCAAGACGACGCTGGTCGACGAGATGCTCAAACAGGCGGGCGCCTTCCGGGAAAACCAGGTGGTCGCCGAACGGGTGATGGACTCGGGCGACCTCGAAAGGGAGCGCGGCATCACCATCTTAGCCAAAAACACCTCCGTCCTCTGGAAGGGGGTCAAGATCAACATCGTCGACACCCCGGGACACGCCGACTTCTCGGGCGAGGTCGAACGGATTCTCAAGATGGTGGGCGGCGTCATCCTGCTGGTCGACGCGGCCGAGGGCCCGATGCCCCAGACCCGCTTTGTCACCAGCAAGGCGCTCGAGCTGGGGCTCAAGGTGATTGTCGTCATCAACAAGATCGACCGCCCCGACGCCCGCTGCACCGAGGTGGTCGACGAGGTGCTCGAGCTGCTGCTCGACCTCGACGCCTCGGAGGAACAGCTTGACAGCCCGGTGCTCTTCTGCTCGGGCAGAGATGGCACCGCCTCCTTCTCCCCCGACCATCCCGGTACCGACCTCGCCCCCCTCTTTGAGGCGATTCTCGAGCGGATCGATCCGCCCGAAGGGGATGAGAACGGGCCGCTGCAGATGCTCGTCTCCTCGATCGACTACAACTCCTTCGTCGGCCGCATCGCCATCGGCAAGATCGAGCGGGGCCGGATGCGCCCGAATATGGACGTCGTCGTCTGCGACTACCACGACCGGGTCCAGCCCTACAAGGCGAAGGTGGTCAACCTCTACACCATCGAGGATCTCAAGCGGGAGAAGGCCGAGTCGGCGATGGTCGGCGACATCGTCTGCGTCTCGGGCATCGAGGGCATCACCATCGGTGAGACGATCTGCGCGCCCGACACCCCCGAGCCGGTCGAGTTCGTCAAGATCACCGAACCGACCGTCGAGATGACCTTCTCGGTCAACGACAGCCCCTTCGCCGGCAAGGAGGGCAAATTCGTCACCACCCGCCAGATCCGCGACCGGCTCTACCGCGAGCTGTTAAAGGATGTCTCGCTGCGGGTTTCCGACACCGATTCGACCGACTCCTTTGTGGTGGCCGGCCGCGGCGAGATGCATCTGTCGATCCTCATCGAGACGATGCGCCGGGAGGGCTATGAATTCCAGGTCAGCACCCCCCGCGTCCTCTTTAAGGAGATCGACGGGGTCAAGCAGGAGCCGATCGAGCGGCTGACCGTCGATGTGCCGGAGGAATTTGTCGGCACGGTGATGGAGAAGATGGGCGCGCGCAAGGGCGAGCTGCAGTCGATGCACCCGGTCGGCAGCCGGATGCGCGTCCAGTTCCTCATCCCCGCCCGCGGCCTGTTCGGCTATCGCAGCGAATTCCTCACCGACACCAAGGGCGAGGGCGTGATGAACTCGGTCTTCGAGGGTTATGCCCCCTACAAGGGCGAGATTGCCCGCCGTTCGCAGGGCTCGCTGATCGCCTTTGAATCGGGCGAGGCGGTGACCTACGGCCTCTACAACGCCCAGGAGCGCGGCACCCTCTTCATCGGCGCGGGCACCCCCGTCTATGAGGGGATGGTGGTGGGCGCCACCCCGACCGGCGAGGATATCGCGGTCAATGTCTGCAAGCGCAAGCAGCTGACCAACGTCCGCGCCTCCGGTTCGGACGATGCCCTCCGGCTCATCCCGCCCCGCGTCATGAGCCTCGAAGCCGCCCTCGAGTTCCTCGGCGAGGACGAGCTCCTGGAGGTCACCCCCAAAAACATCCGCCTGCGCAAAAAGATCCTCAACACTTCGATGCGCCTCAAAGCCGTCAACAAAAAATCCTAACGGGGTGCCCCCGCTGGCAATCACCTGCGGCGGCCGGGAGCCCCGGCGGGCATTTGCGCTGCGCGCGCCACGAACTTGGGTTGGCGTGGACGGCAAGTCAGATAACTCCCCATTCCCGTGCGCGCACCATCTGATTCCGCATCCGAGGTCGCTGACCCCGCGCAAAGGCGCTGGTCGCGGGCCGGGAACGTTCGATGCACGACTTCCCAATTGCGCGAATCGCCAGCGGGGGCACCCCGCCGCGGTCGGCAGTGCCGACAGCCAATTGTGCTGCGCGCCACCCTTCTTCGGCTGGTCGCGGGCCGGGAGCGTTTGATACATGACTTTCCGATTACGCGACGTGGCAGCGGGGGCACCCCGCCGCGCACCGGGTGATACCACATCCAAGATCGTCAAGCACGCGCGAATAAAGTTTATGCGAACAACAACGCAAGCCCCGAGAT
>CASGDD010000067.1 GCA_949300115.1 uncultured Oscillospiraceae bacterium
ATCGAGGTGGCCAAGCTGTCGGGGATTCCCAACTGGGTGGTCGAGCGGGCCAAGGCGGTGCTCGCCTCGCTCGAAAAGGGCAAGGCGCTGGCCGTTTCCAAACGGTTGGCGGCAGAGCCATCCGCCGAACCGGCCCCCTCCCCCCAGCTGAGCTTTCTTGCCGCCGAAAACGACCGCATCCGCGCACGGCTGCGCGCGGTCGATCTCAATACCCTCACCCCCATCGAGGCGCTCAACCTGCTTTACGAGCTGCGCGCGATGGCCGACTGACCGCCTCCCACCCGTGACCGAAGGGAGTACGCGATGAAACAACCGTCCGATTCCCCGAACAGCCGCAGCCCACTTCTCCGTCTGCTGGGGAAGATCCTCCCGGCGGAGGAACCTCGCTGGCTCTATATTGTGCGGCGGGGCTTGATCCTGCTGGGCTCGTTGCTCGTGGCGGGGGCGCTGCTGATGCTGCTCTTCGGTTCCCTGCGGCTCGGGACGGCGTTGCTGCTTCTATTGGGCGCGCTGCTCTTCGATGCCGGTCTGCTGCTCGGCCGGTACTACAACGGCGGGGATCCCCGGCCGCTGGAGATGCGCGACCCGCTCGACAGCGGCATGCAATTTGCCGTCTCCGCCAGGCGGCTGGAGCCGCTGCCGACGGTGATTCCCGTCCGGGATGTGACCGAACGGCCGCCGGATGCCGAGATGCTGCAGCGGGTGGGCCAGCGGGGCTTACGGCGGAAGGCGATCTGGCTATTGCAGAAGGGCAAAACCGTCTGGATCTATCTGGGGGCCTTCTGCCTGCTTTTGCAGATCTTTCTGGCGGTGTTGGTCGAAGACCCCACCCTCTGGCTCCGGCTCGCCGTAGCCGGCGCGATGGGACTCTGCTTTTTCCTCGCCTGGCTGTTCGACCGGGCCTGCAGGCGGATGTCCCGATACTAGTTTGCAATCCTTTGATGATCCGAGGTGACCGGTATGATTCAGGTGCTTGATAAACATGTGGCCGATCTGATTGCGGCGGGCGAGGTGGTCGAACGCCCGGCGTCGGTCATCAAAGAGCTGGTGGAAAATGCCATCGACGCGGGCGCGCGTGCGGTCACCGTCGAAATTCAGCACGGCGGGGTGACGCTGATGCGGGTGACCGACGACGGCTGCGGCATTCCCCATGCGGAGGTGCCGACCGCCTTTTTGCGCCATGCGACCAGCAAGGTGCACGACGAGGTGGATCTCGAGGCGATTGGGACGCTCGGTTTCCGCGGGGAGGCGCTCGCCTCGATTGCGTCGGTCTCCCGCGTTTCGATGCTCACCCATGCGGCCGGGGAGGCGGACGGCACCCGCTATGAGATCGAGGGCTCGGAGGAGACGGTCTACGAGGAGGCGGGCTGTCCACGCGGGACCACCATCCTCATCCGCGATCTCTTCTACAACACCCCCGCCCGCATGAAGTTTTTAAAGAAGGATGTCAGCGAGGGCAACGCGGTGGCGGGTGTCCTCGACCGGATCGCCCTCTCCCATCCCGAGGTCTCGCTGCGCTTTGTCCGTGAGGGCAAACAGCAGCTGCTGACGCCGGGGGACGGGGACCTCTATTCCTGTGCCTATGCCGTCTATGGCAAGGCGTTCGCCGACCAGCTGATGCCGGTCGATTATGAGGCGGATGGCGTGCGGGTGCATGGGCTGATTATCCGGCCGCTCGCCGCCCGGCAGAACCGCACGATGCAGTCCTTCTTCATCAACGGCCGCTATGTCAAAACCCGGACGGGCCAGGTCGCCCTCGAGGAGGCCTACAAACACGCCATCCAGGCGGGGCGTTTTCCCGCCTGCATCCTCCATATCGAACTGCCCCGCGGGCTGGTGGATGTCAATGTCCATCCCGCCAAGGTCGAGGTGCGTTTCCAGAACGAACGCCCGGTCTTTTCGGCCATCTACCACGGGGTACAGAACGCGTTGGCCGCCCATGACGGCAGGCCCCATCTGGCGCTCGGCCAGCCGAAGCCGGCGGTGCAGACGGCGATGGATGCGCTGCAGCCAGCGCCCGCCCCTCAGCTGCGGCTTACGCCGTCATCCGTCCCCACACCGGCTTCTTCGCCCGCCAACCCCAAGGGCTTTGAACGGCTGCCGGCCTCGGATTTTCTGTCGCGCTATACGGCCGGGTCCTCCGGCGGACGGCTGAAATTGGGACAGCCCTCCGAGTCCCCCTACCGGACGGGGATCCGCCTGCCGGCGCAGCCGGCATCACCGGTCGCACCGGCTTCCGTGACACCGCCGCAGGAGGAACATAGGCCCTCCGCCGCTCAGCTGCCCCTCGAGCGTATGCCGGCTTCGGCCGAACCGGATGCCACGCCGGCCGATGCGGCGGAGCCGGTGGTGGAGGTGCCGCCCGCGCCGCAGGCCGGGGAGCTGCCCGCGCCGGACATCCGGCTGATCGGCGAGGTATTCGGCACCTATGTGATCGCCCAGGTGGACGACGCCGTCTATCTCATCGACAAGCACGCCGCCCATGAGCGGATGCTGTTTGAGGCGCTGAAGGCCCGGCAGGGGGCGCTCTCCCGCCAGCTGCTGTTGAGCCCGGTCGTGGTGACGCTGCCCCGCGAGCTCTACGGCGCGCTGCTCGCCCATCCCGAACAGGTCGAGCGGCTGGGCTTTCGGGTGGAGGATTTCGGCGGCGGCTCGGTGATCGTCCGGGAGGCGGCGACCCTCTACCGCGAGGCGGATATCCCGGCGGTGGTCGAGGAGATTGCCGCAGCGCTGGCGGCGGGCAAGCTCGACCTCACCCCCAGCCGGCTGGATGAGCTCTACCATTCGATTGCCTGCCGCGCGGCCATCAAGGCGCACGACCTGTCGAACGAGCGGGAGCTGCGCCGGATTGTCGAACTGGTGCAGGCGGATGCCAGCCTGCGTTACTGTCCCCACGGCCGTCCCATCGCCTTTGTGCTCACCCGGCATGAGCTCGAGCGGCAGTTTGGCCGCGTGATGTGACATACCCTTCCCGATGGAGAGAAAAACCCGCCGCCCTCGACCGAATCTGCCGGACAACGGGGAGACGGCGGTGTATGCTAGGAGGAGAAGCATGCCACTGCCCATCCTTGCGGTCGTCGGACCGACGGCGTCGGGCAAGACCGGCCTTGCGGCCGCCCTGGCCCGCCGGCTGGACGGCGAGGTCGTCTCGGCCGATTCGATGCAGATCTACGCCGGGCTCCCGATCGGCACCGCCCAGCCCACCGAGATGGAAAAGGAGGGGGTCCCCCATCATCTCATCGGCTTTCTTCGGCCGGATGCACCCTTTTCGCTGGCCGACTACCTTGCCTGCGCCCACCGGGTGATTGCCGACATTGCGGCGAGGGGGCATACCCCCGTCCTCTGCGGCGGAACCGGGCTTTATATCGCCGGACTGCTCGACGACCTCGCCCTCTCCGATTCGGAAGCCGATCCCGCCTATCGCGAGGAGTTGGCGGCGCGGGCGGCCAGCGAGGGCAACGAGGCGGTCTGGCGGATGCTTGAGGCGGTCGACCCCGAGACGGCGGCCGCCCTCCACCCCAATAACCTCGGCCGGGTGATCCGGGCGCTCGAGGTCTACCGGCAGACGGGGGTGACGATGGCTGAGCACCGACGCCGCTCGAAGCAGGCCCCCTCCCGCTATGCGCCCTGTATCCTGGGACTGATGTATACCGACCGGCAGCGGCTGTACGACCGGATCAACCTCCGGGTTGATCGGATGCTCGAGGCGGGGCTGCTCGAGGAGGCGCGCGCCTTCTATGGCCGCTTCGGCGGACCGGGACAGGCCCCGACCGCCTCCCAGGCGATCGGCTACAAGGAGCTCTGGCCCTATCTCGCGGGGCAGTGTACCCTCGAGGAGGCGGTGCTGCAGCTCAAACAGCAGACCCGCCGCTATGCCAAACGGCAGCTGACCTGGTTTCGGCGGGACGGGCGCATCCACTGGCTCGACCCCGACCGCTATCCCACCTCCGAGGCGCTGGTCCGGGAGGCGGAGAGCATCTGGCGGCAGTTTATCACAGGAGAACAGAACGATGACCCTGCGTGATCTCATTCCCAAGCTGCTGGCCGGCGCGCTGGCGCTGGTTGCCTTCTTCTATGTGGGCTATCAGCTGTTCCGCTTTGTCGGCAAGCACTACCGGACCGAAACGGCCTATGAATATGTGGTCGAGGATACGCTGGCGGCAACCGGGTTGATGATCCGGGAGGAACGGATCATCCGGCCGGAGGTTCAGGGTGTCATGGCCTATGACTATGAGAACGGCGACCGGGTGGGCAAAAACCAGGTGGTGGCCCATCTCTATGAGAGCGAGGCGGATGCCGTGCGCTCGAGCGAGATTCGGGCGCTGGACGGACAGATCCAGCTGCTGGAGGCCTCGGGGGACGCCGATATGACCGGCTTTTCCCAGGTGGAGGCGATCAGCGAGCAGATCCACAGCCGGATCAACGAGATCGTCAAAATCCGGGCGGGTACCGCCTCCCCCGGCGATCTGCAGACGCTGCAAAGCGAGCTGCTGACCCAGCTCAACCGGCGGCTCATCGCGATCGGCCAGCTGGACAGCTTTGAGGATATCCTCGACGAGCTGGAGGCCGAGCGGGAGGCGCTCGAGGGCGAACTGGAGGGGGAGGTGATCGAGCTGACCACCCCCGCAACCGGCTACTTCGCCGGTTCGATTGACGGGCTGGAGGGGCTCTGCACCACCGAGATGGCCGGGCGGCTGACGCCGGAGAATCTCGAGAAGTGGATCGACCTTGCCGCCACGATCGAGACGGATGAGAGCTGCTGCAAGGTGATCACCGGCTACGAGTGGATCTTTGCCATCCCGGTGGAGGCGGCCGATGTCGGGCGCTTCACCGAGGGCCGTTCGATCCAGCTGGCCTTTCCCTTTGTCGACACCGCCCGGGTGCCGGTGACCGTCGAAGCGGTGCTGGAGGACGCCTCGACCGGCGGCGCGGTGGTACTGCTCAGCGGCAACCAGATGAGCGCCGATCTCGCCTCGCTGCGCACCCAGACGGTACAGGTCATCTTCCGCAGCTATACCGGCCTGCGTATCGACACCGACGCCATCCGCTTTGATGGCACGACGCCGGGCGTCCTGGTCGAAGGAACCACCCGCATTCAGTTCAAGCGGATTGACACCATCTATGAGGGCGCAGGTTTTATCCTGAGCCGGATCAGCGATGACAGCGACTTCGTCCGCCTGTATGACGAAGTGGTGGTAGAGGGGAGCAATGTATATGTCGGCATGTCCACAAATTGATGTGACGGAGAATGTAAAGCGGATCGAGGAGCGGGTTGCCCAGGCGGCGCTGCGTGCGGGCCGGCGGCCGGAGGAGATTCGGATTATGGCGGTGACCAAGACGGTCGAGCCGGCGCGGATCAACGAGGCGGTCGCGGCAGGGCTGCGGTTGCTGGGGGAGAACCGGGTGCAGGAGATGCTCTCCAAGCTGGAGGACTACGACCCCAGGGCCGAGGTGCATTTCATCGGACATCTGCAGACCAACAAGGTGCGCAAGATTGTCGACCGGGTCGGGATGATCCAGTCGGTCGATTCCCTCCATCTTGGCCGGGAGATCGAGCGCTGTCTGGTGCCTTCCGGCCGGACACTCGAGGTGCTGGTTGAGGTCAATGTGGGGAGCGAGCTCTCCAAGTCGGGTGTCGCGCCCGAGCGGGCGGCGGAGCTCGTCGCGGCGCTCGCCGAGCTGCCCCATCTGCGGGTGCGGGGGCTGATGACCATCCCGCCGCTCGAGGCGACAGGGGAGGAGACCCGCGGCTATTTTCGGCGGATTCGAAAACTATTGGTTGACATCTCGAACCAAAACATAGATAATGTTTCTATGGATATCCTTTCGATGGGCATGTCGGCCGACTACGAGCTGGCGGTCGAGGAGGGTTCGACGCTGGTGCGGATCGGTTCGGCGCTGTTCGGAAGGAGACCCCGGCTGTAGCGCGTACGCTGCCTTGAGTCCGGTAACGCTGTCAGGAGGGACGAATATGGGTTTATTCTCCAAAATCCAGGAGTTCATGGGGATTGGCGGGGACGAGGAATACGATGAGGAGTATGAGGAAGAACTCCCTCTGATCTCCAAAAACGAGCGCGAGCGTGAGCGATATGATGAGGGCGCCCCCGAAGGCGGCCGGCGGAACAACAAGGTTGTCAACATCCATGCGACGACCCAGCTGCAGGTGGTGCTGGTCAAACCGGAGCGTTTCGACGACGCAAGCGGCATCGCCGACCATCTCAACGCCAAGCGGACGGTGGTCCTCAACCTCGAATCGACCAACAAGGATGTTTCCCGCCGGCTGATCGATTTTCTCAGCGGTGTGGCCTATGCGAACAACGGCCAGATCAAGCGGGTAGCCAATTCGACCTTTATCATCACCCCGTACAATGTCGACATCATGGGCGAGCTGCTCGACGAGCTCGAGAACAACGGGGTATTCTTTTAACCGGCGGCGGGGCGGCCTGCCCCGGCGCGGCGTACTGCCGGCCGGACCGGAGGGAATGGGCCGGCGGTTCGGTTCTGTCCGGACGGGACCGTCCGGTATCTAGGGGCGGACGATGACGTCCGGCTATGATGGGAGGAAGCCCGATGATCACATCCAGGGAGATCAAGATGAAGCAGTTCGAGCGGGTCGGCCGCAACGGCTACCGCGCGGATGAGGTCGACCAGTTCCTCGAGCAGATCGCCAGGGAGGTCGAGCAGTACGACAGCCAGAACCGGGATCTGGTCGCCAAGCTGCAGGTGCTTGCCGACAAGGTCGAGGAGTACCGCAAGGATGAGGACAGCCTCAGCTCGGCGCTGCTCAGCGCCCAGAAGCTGGGCGATCAGATTGTGCGCGACGCCAAAAAGAAGAGCGAGCAGATGCTCGCCGAGGCGGAGAGCAAGGCGGAACGGATTGTCGAGGGGACACGCGCCCAGGTCGAGCATGAGAAGATGCTGCTCGGCAAGATGAAGGCGGAGGTCAAAAAGTTTAAAAACCGGCTGCTCAGCCAGTATAAATCCCATCTCGAGCTGATCAACGCGCTGCCGGAGGAAAACGCCGAGCCGGTTGAAGAGCTGGAGGAGACTCCGGCGCCGGCCGATGCGGCGCCGCAGCCGGAGGAACCGGCGGTGGAGGAGATGGCCTTTGCCGAACCGGCCGAGACGCTGGAGCCCGAGCCCCAGCCCGAGCCGGCTGTGACAGCGCCGGCGGCGGCCGAACGCAAGACGGTGGTCTTTGAGCCGATTTCGGGCAGCACGGCCGAACCGGCTGCGGCCCCTCTGCCTACGCCGGACGAGGGCTTTGTGCTGCAGGAGGAACCCGAGCGGGAGGAGAAGAAGCCCTCCCGGATCAACTTCGGCCATTCGTTTGGCGAGGGGCGATTCGGTGCGCTCGAGTTCGGTCCCGGTTTTTCGCTGGGTGACGACAAGAAACGCCGGCGCTGATCGCCCTGTGCGGGATACAGCCGGCGGATTGCGGTGGGCTTTGGCACACCGCAATGCTTTTGTAGGGGCCCTTTTCGGGCCCGGCAGATTTTTTAGGACGGAGGCATACGATGATCGCACTCTATCTTCTGGTGATTCTCCTGCTGGTGGGCGTTGACCAGCTGATCAAGCTGGTGGTGGCCACCCTGATGACGGCCGGCCAATCGATCCCCGTCCTCGAAGGGGTCTTCCATCTGACCTACCAGCGCAACTATGGCGGGGCACTGGGGCTGTTCGGCGGGATGAATGCGCTGATGACGGTGGCGATGATGGTGGTGCTGGCCGTCGTGGGGTATCTGCTCTTTTCGGGTAAAATCCGCTCCCAGCTGCTGTGCTGGTGCATGGTCTGCATCATGGCGGGCGGCGCTGGCAACCTCATCGACCGGTTGGCACGCGGCTTTGTGGTCGACTATCTCGATTTTCAGCTGATCGGCTTCTGGGTGTTCAACTTTGCCGATATCCTGGTCACCTGTTCGACCTTCCTCGCGGCGGTTGCGCTGATCTGGATCGAGCCGAGGGAGGAGCGCCGCAGGGAGGCGGAGGCTCTCGCGATGGCGGCGACCGCAGAGGCGCTCGATGAGCCGGATGCGGGGGAGGCGTCCGTTCCGGCGGCAGACGACGGCGGGGAGACGGAGGACCGTCAGGATGGATAGGCAGCTGCGGCCCGAGGATATTGGCGCCTTTGTCGGCATGCGGATCGACCGTGTGCTGATGGAGGCGCTTGCCGATTGTTCCCGCTCCCGCATCCAGCAGCTGCTCGAGGCGGGCGCGGTGACGGTGGAGGGGTGTCCGGTCAAAAAGAACTACAAGCTGCGGCAGGGAGACCGGGTGTCGGTCACCCTGCCCGAACCCCGTCCGGCCGGACTCATTCCCGAGGATATCCCGCTCGACATCCTCTACGAGGACGGCGATCTGCTGGTGCTCAACAAACCGCGTGGGATGGTGGTGCATCCGGCGGCCGGACACGAGACGGGCACCCTGGTACAGGCGCTGCTCTTCCACTGTGGGGACTCGCTTTCGGGTATCGGCGGCGAGCTGCGCCCCGGGATTGTCCACCGCATCGACAAGGATACCAGCGGTCTGCTGGTGGTCGCCAAAAATGACCGTACCCACCAGGGGCTCAGCGAACAGCTTGCCGTCCACAGTATGCTGCGGGAGTATGAGGCGGTGGTGCACGGCAATGTAAAGGCGGAGGAGGGGACCGTCAACGCGCCGATCGGCCGGCATCCGGTCGACCGCAAGCGGATGGCCATCCTCACCGACCCGCGGCAGCGCAGCCGGAAGGCGGTCACCCATTATGCGGTGGTGGCCCGCTATCGGGGCTTTACCCATCTGCGGCTGCGGCTGGAGACCGGGCGCACCCACCAGATTCGGGTGCACATGGCCTCGATCGGCCATCCGCTGGCCGGCGATCCGGTCTATGGCCCCCGCAAGGATGGGACGGGGCTGGACGGCCAGTGCCTCCATGCCCGCAAGCTGGGCTTTGTTCATCCGACCACCGGGGCGTTTCTCTCCTTCGACAGCCCGCTGCCCGATTACTTCACCGCCTTTCTCAGCCGGCTGGTCCCGCTGGAGGGATAGAACCGAACCGACAAGGAGGAATGTTCCAATGAGCCGTGTGCTGGCCTATCTTGTTAACGCCGTTCCCTACATGCTCTGCGCGCTGCCGGTCTATCTGCCGCTGCGGATTTTCTACCGCCTGCGGACGAGAGACCGCTGGCAGACCACCTTTTGGCATGAACTGGGCCTGGGGCTGCTGGTGCTTTTCGCGGTTGGGGTGGCTTCCCAGACGGTAATTCCCAAGCTGGAATTCGGGCAGGGGACGCTGGGCATTGTGAACCAAAACCTCGCGGG
This sequence comes from uncultured Oscillospiraceae bacterium, assembly GCA_949300115.1. GTDB lineage: Bacteria > Bacillota > Clostridia > Oscillospirales > Ruminococcaceae > CASGDD01. The sequence goes on from CASGDD010000067.1 coordinate 9,301, forward strand.
ACGGCTCAATCTGATCCCCGGGATGCTGTTTGTCGATCTCTATCGGGAGTGTGTGGTCAACGGCTATTTCCTCTACTTTGTCCTCAATGTCCTCGGCAATCTGGGGCTCTTTCTGCCGATCGGTTTTGCCCTGCCGCTGC
>CASGDD010000068.1 GCA_949300115.1 uncultured Oscillospiraceae bacterium
CCGCCGGCAGATCGGCCAGAAAGGCGTGCAGCTTCCATTCGATGTGGGTAAAGCCATGCCGGCTGTCGGGCAGCGGGAGGATCGACGTCCCCGCCGGCAGCATCCCGGCCAGCGCTTCGTCGTCCGGCCATCCCTCCAGCAGCGGAAACTCCCACATCCCCGCCAGCAATCCCCTCTCGGGGCGGCGGTGCAGCAGAACGCGATCCCCCATGCGGCAGATGAGCACCGTCCAGCGCTCCTCCCGCCGTTCCGGCTTGGGGGCCTTGACCGGCAGCTCGGCCGCAATCCCCTGCCGGTATCCCTCACAGTGGGCGATAAGCGGGCAGAGCAGGCATTTGGGCGCCCCCGGCAGACAGACCATCGCCCCCAGCTCCATCAGCGCCTGGTTGAAATCCCCCACCCGCTCGCCCGGCAGCAGCGCCTGGATCTGTTCGGTGAATGCCCGGCGGACGGGCGGACGCATGACATCCTCCCTGCTGCCGAGCAGGCGGGCGGTCACCCGCAGAACATTGCCGTCGACCGCCGTCACCCGCAGCCCGAAGGCGATCGATCCCACCGCGCCGGCGGCATAGTCGCCCAGACCGGGCAGCGACCGGATCACCGCGTAATCGGCCGGCAGCACGCCGCCATATTCCCGCGCGACAATCTCGGCCGCCCGTTTGAGATTGCGGGCACGCCGGTAGTAGCCGAGGCCCTGCCACAGCTTGGCCAGCTCGTCGTCATCCACCGCGGCCAGCGCCCTGAAATCGGGCAGCGCCGCCACAAAACGTTCAAAATAGGGGATCACCGTTTCGACCCGCGTCTGCTGGAGCATAAACTCGCTGACCATCACCCGATAGGGGGTCGGCTGCTCCCGCCAGGGCAGAATCCTCCGGTTGTGATCGTACCACCGAAGCAGATCTGCCGGGATCTGTCCGGACAGCTGCGGCATGCCGCTTCCTCCCTTTTCCATCGTATTTTTCCCATTCCGGTCCCCCCGCCGCCCAAACCGCCGCGAAGGGGCGCCGCTTTACAGATTGTTCGAAGCGATGGCCGCGTTGACCACCGCGCGGCGGACCGCCTCGGCCGCGGCGGCACAGAGGACGGTGAGATCCATCTCGCGCCCCGACTGACCGGTGGCCAGCGCGAAGGTGGTATCCCCATCGGCCATCGTATGCACCGGATGGATGGCCATCGCCATGCCGTCGTGGGCGGACATCGCCAGCCGGCAGGCGCCCTCCTTGCCGAGCTTCGCGTTGGTCGCGACCACCCCGATGGTGGTGTTGCGGCCGAGCAGCCCGCCGGCCGAGATGCCGGCCAGCATCGTCTCGACGGTACCGAGATGCCGCCCCTCCCGCTGGAGGCCAGCCAGCACCCGCCCATTCTCCTGGACGATATCGCCGAGGGCGTTGACCACCATCAGCGCCGACACCGCCACCTGCCCGCCCAGCCAGACGGTGGCGCTGCCGAGTCCGCCCGGCTCGGAGCCCTCCGCGCCCAGCAGCTTGCCGACCGTCGCGCCGCAGCCGGCGCCAACCAGCCCCTGCCTGCATTCGGCAAGCGTGGCCGCTTCGGCCGCCATCCGGCCCATCGCCTCGTCCGGGCGGATCTTCGCCGAGCCGACCCCGAGATCGTAGATGACCGCGCCGCAGACAATCGGGACGCGGGCAAAGCCGGTGTTGAGGCCGATCCCCTTCGACTCGAGGTAGTTCATCACCCCCGAGGCGGCAGCCAGTCCATAGGCGCTGCCGCCCGCCAGCACGACCGCGTTCGCCCGCTCGACAAACTGCCCCGGCCGGGCCAGATCGGTCTCCCGCGTTCCCGGCGCGCCGCCGCGCACATCGCAGCCGACCACCGCGCCCTCGCCGGGCGCCAGAACGGCGGTACAGCCGGTGCGGGCCGCCTCATCCCAGGCGTGCCCGACCCAGACCCCCGCGTCGGTGAGATATCCCTTGTATCCTTCCATCCTGCTTCCTCCTTCGGCCGTCCGGCGGACAGCCCTCTTCGGTTATTGTACCATGAACGCCCTCCGATCACAATCGGGCCGATTTGGACAATCCTGCCGCGGAATTGCCGCCGGAATTGTGCGATCGCGCCAAATTCCGCCTGCCACCGGATAACCCCGCGCGATACGCCGCGCGCCCGCGCCGAATCCCCCTCCGTCCCCCTGGAAGCATAAAAGCCGGAGGATGCCGGCAGAAATCCATCCGCCCATCCCGCCCTTTCGCGGCCGGCGCCGCCATCGAAAGCCGGCAAATGGGGCCGCGCCCGGGGATCGCCCCGTCAACGTCTTGTCAAACCCTCCCCGCGGTGCTATAATAGCTTACAACAGCAAAACAGGGGTGCCTGCAGGCTGAGAGGGACCGCGTGTCCCAACCCTTTTACCTGATCCGGGTAATGCCGGCGAAGGGAGTTTGTATAGTGCCGCTTGACGCCTGCATCCTTCCGATGCGGGCGTTTTGTTTTCCGGCGTCCTGTTTTCTGTCCATTCCGCGCTGCACCGCTCCGATTTCGCGGCAGAAGCGGTGCGGCCGCTCCAAGAGGTGTTGTCAAATGTCCAACCGTCAAAGCAAAACCCGCGTCCTCGTCGAGTGCGGCATGCTCATCGCCATCGCCGCCGTGCTGTCGGTCTTCCCCAAATTTGAGAGCTTCTGGCCCAACGGCGGCTCGATCACCCTCTGCAGCATGCTGCCGATCGTCCTCATCTCCTACCGCCGGGGGCTGCGCTGGGGGCTGCTCTCCGGCCTCGTCTTCAGCCTCATCCAGATCCTCAGCGGTCTGCGGGGACTCGCCGGCATGGATTTCCTCTCAACCGTCGGGGTCATCTTGCTCGATTACATCGTCGCCTTCACCGTGCTGGGCCTCGGCGGCATCTTCCGCGGCCGCTTCCGCTCGACAACCGCCGAGCTGGTCGCCGGCACCCTCTTCGCCCTGATGCTGCGCTACGCAACCCACATCCTCTCCGGCTACATCCTCTTTAGCAGCTACGCCGAGTGGTTTTTGGGCCAGGAGGGCTTCGCCTTCGGCAACTGGGTTCTCGCCCACAGCTCCGGCTCGCTGCTCTATCTGCTCTATTCGGTCATCTACAACGGCTCGTTCATGATCCCCGAGATGATCATCACCACCATCGGCGCGGTCATCCTCTCCCCGCTCGCCCGCATGGGCCTGCCGGCGGAGGACAAGTCCGGCCGGTAATCGGCCCATCTTCGCAGGCGGCGGCCCTTCCTCCCGGGAAGGCCGCCGTCCTTTTCTTCCCGCTTTCCCTACGAAAATCCGACCAGATTTTTGTGCAGCTTGACCGACATAAAAGGCCGGTTTCGGGGATGCGGTCCGACCAAAATGTGATATAATGGTCCTGTAGCCTGTAGCCCATCCCCGAGGGCCGATTTCGTCCCCGGCAGGTACGGGACGGGATCCAAGGTGAGAGAATGCCCCAAAAAGGAGAGTCGCAGATGAAAAAAATTCTGATCACCCGCAAACTCCCGGAGTCGAGCGTCGCCGAGCTTCGGAAGGAATTCGAGATCACCATGCCGGAGGACACCTTCTCGCAGGAGGAGATCAAAAAGCTGATCCCCGACTATGAGGCGGTCCTCGCGGTCAGCCTGCCGATCCCCCACGACATCATCGAGGCGGGCGTCAAGCTGGAAGCCATCGGCAACAACGGCGTCGGTTACGACAACATCGACTGGAAGTATGCCACCGAGCGGGGCATCGCCGTCATCAACACCCCCGTCAACGTCATGGAGCCGACCAGCGAGCTCGCCATCGCGCTGATGCTCGCCATCACCCGCGGCGTTGTCATGTTCGACAAGGACCTGCGCGAGACCAAGGATTGCCCCAAGATGATCTTCTTCGATCGGGACATGTGCTGCTTCGGCAAGACGCTCGGCGTCGTCGGCTTCGGCCGCATCGGCAAGTCGGTCGCGAAGAAGGCCAAGGCGCTCGGTATGAACATCGTCTACTACGATGAGTACCGCGCGGCCCCCGAGGTCGAGGCGGAGATCGGCGCCACCTACATGAGCTTCGACGAGGTGCTCGCCTGCGCCGATGTCATCACCATCCACTGCCCCTACCTCGATTCGACCCACCACATGTTCAACAAGGACACCTTCGCCAAGATGAAGGACGGCGCCTATCTCGTCAACTGCGCCCGCGGCGCGATCGTCTGCGAGGCCGACCTGGTCGAGGCGCTCAAGTCGGGCAAACTGCGCGGCGCCGGTCTCGACGTCTTCGAGTTCGAGCCGAAGGTCGGCGCGGAGCTGGCCAGCCTGCCGAATGTCGTGCTGACCCCGCATGTCGGCACCAACACCACCGAGGTCCGGCTGAAGATGATCGCCGAGGCGCTGGGCGGCATCGCCACCTATCTGCGCGGCGAGCGCCCCGTCAACATCGCGAATCCCTCCATCCTCGGCTAAAATCCCATATCCTACCAAAGGGGACGTACCGCGCGGTACGCCCCCTTTTGCGTGGCGGAATGTCCGCCATCCCCATCGTTTTCCGCCCGTCCAGCCCCTCCGCCGGCGCAGCAGGATCAAAAAGGGACGTACCCACCCGGTACGTCCCTTCTTTTCTGTCGATGCGGTATGCCCCTCGGGATGGATCGGATAGGCGCCCGTCCCTTGCCGGAACCGGAAGGCTCATTCCTCCACCGGGCGTCGGGCGCCGACCACCCGGAGATGGCCGCCGTAGTCGCGGCGGGTCACAAGGTCCCGATAGCCCGCCTCCCGGAGGATCGCCGCCACCGGCTCCGCCTGATCGTATCCCACCTCGAAGAGCAGCCAGCCGCCGGGACGGAGCGCCGTCCGCCAAAGCCGGGCGATGCCCCGGTAGAAACGCAGCCCATCCGGGCCGCCGTCGAGCGCGATCCGCGGCTCCCGCCGCACCTCATCCGGCAGCGTGGGCAGCACCTCCGTCCGGATATAGGGCGGATTGGAGACGATCAGATCGAGCGGCGCGAGCCGATCGGGCAAGGTGGGATCGAGGGCATCCCCCCGCAGCACCTCGAGATTGGCGCGGGCATCCGCCGCCCGATTGCGGCAGAGCACCTCGAAGGCGTCCGGGTCATATTCGACCGCCGTCACCCGGGCATCCGGCACCCGCCCGGCCAGCACAATCGCGATGCAGCCCGAGCCGCTGCAGAGATCGGCCGCCCGCATCCCCGGACGCAGGCGCCGGAGCGCCTCCTCGACCAGCACCTCGGTATCCGGCTGGGGGATGAGCACCGCGGGGGTCACCGCCAGCCGCACGCCGTAGAATTCCCACCAGCCGAGCAGGTATTGCAACGGCTCCCCCGCCCGCCGCCGCGCAATCAGCCGGTCCAGCTGCACGGTCCATTCATCCGCCGCCGGCCTGTCGGCCTGGAGGACGCGGGCGGTGCGGTCCAGGCCGGTGACCGTCTCGAGCAGGCAGTCCAATTCAAAGGCGGGCGCCTGCACGCCCGCCTCCCGTAAGGCCGCAAGCCCCCGCCGTTCGAGGGCAGCCAGCGTTACCACCGGTCGATCTCCGGATCGTCGGGGATGACCTCGCTCAGCGCGGTGATCGCCACCTCGATCTGGTCGTCCGACGGCTCTTTGGTGGTCAACCGCTGCAGCCAGAGACCCGGCGCCGAAATCGCCCGGGTCAGCGGGTTGTCATACTTGCCCGCCAGCCGGATGAGCTCATAGCTGACCCCCACCAGCACCGGCAGCAGCACCAGCTTCAAGAGCACCCGGCCGACCACCGTCTCCCAGGGGACGACCGAGTAGAGGAAGATGCTGAGGATGAGCACCAGGAAGATGAAACTGGTGCCGCAGCGGGGATGGAAGCGGGGGTATTTGCGGATATTCTCGACGGTGAGCGCCTCCCCCGCCTCATAGCAGGCGATCGACTTGTGCTCAGCGCCGTGGTACTCATAGGTCCGGCCGATGTCCTTCTCGAAGGAGACCAGCCACATATAGAGGACAAACAGCGCAATCTTGATAATTCCCTCGATCAGCGTCTTGAACCCGCCGAGGTCGACCAGCCGTCCGAGCATCTGGACGATAAAGGTCGGCAGCACCATAAACAGGGCGATGGCGAGCACCACCCCCAGGATCACCGACAGAAAGGTCATCAGATCGTCCATCTTGGACTTCTTTTTCTGCGGCTGGACGGTCTCCTCCCCCAGCTCGGCGAGATCGGCCGACTGGAGGATGCACTGAAAGCCGAGCTTTAAGCTCAGCACCATGCTGACAATGCCGCGGATGAAGGGAACCTTGTTGATCTTGCGGGGGGCGGCGCGGGTCTCGAGGATCTCGGTATGGATCGCGCCGTCCTTTTTGCGCACCGACATGGCCGTCTTGATCGGGGAACGCATCATGATCCCCTCGATCACCGCCTGTCCGCCGATGCTGGTTTTGTGTACCGACCGCAGGCCGGATTTCTGTTCGTTGGACAACCTGCACTTCTCCTATTCTTTTATTCTTTGGTGGTCTTCTGGGTAATCAGCCCGGTACGTTTGGGATCGTACACCGGCAGCGAAACGGTCACCGTCGTGCCTTTCCCCTCGGTGCTGGCGATATCGAAGGTGCCGCCATGCATGCGGACGATCTCATCCACCACCGAAAGGCCGATCCCCGAGCCGCGCCGGGTCTGGTTGGCTTTATAAAAACGCTCCTTGATATGGGGCAGATCGGCCGCCGGGATACCGATGCCGGTATCCGCCACCTTGACGAGGATATTCCCCCCCGTCCGATGGGCCGAGACGTCGATCCGGTCGCCCGCGTCGGAGTATTTGATGGCGTTGTCGATGATATTGATAAACACCTGCTTGAGCCGGGCCGGATCGCCCGCCACCGGCGGCAATGCCCCCGGATAGCTGAAGTGGAGCTCCTTGCCCTCCTTTTTGGTGCGCTCGGTGAACATCAGCACCACCTCGTCCAGCTCGGCGAGCAGATCCACCCGCTCGAGCACAATCGACAGCCGTCCGCTCTGGATGCGGGAGAAATCGAGCAGCTCCTCGACCATCTGGGAGAGGCGTTCGGTTTCGCTGAGGATCACCCCAATCCCCTTTTTGATGAGCGCCGGATCGGCGGCGACCTGGTCGTCGATCAGCGTCTCGCCCCATCCCCGGATGGCGGTCATCGGGGTGCGCAGCTCGTGGGAGATGGTTGAGATAAATTCATTCTTGAGCCGTTCCGACTCGCCCAGCTCATCCGCCATATGGTTGATGGTGTCGCACAGCTCGCCGATCTCGTCGTTGTGCTTTTTGACCAGCCGGGTATTGAAGTCCCCCGAGGCGATCTGGCGGGCCGCCTTGCCCACCTCCCCCACCGGGATGACGATCGAGTTGATGAAGTAGGAGGAGGAGAAGACGACAAAGAAGATGATGGCGATGCCGACCAGCGTAATCAGGGCGATCATCGTCAAAATCTGATGGTTGACCTCCTGCAGCGAGACCATCAGCACCATCCCCGCGAAGTCCTCCAGCCCCTCCCGCGGCGAGGCGACAAACATCGCCATGACGTCGGGGTCGGTTTCGAGGTGCAGCTCGTGCGCCTCAAACGGCCGGATATCGCTGCCGGCAAAGGTCAGATCGGTCGAAAAACCGCTCGAGGTGACGGCAACCCGCCCCGTTCCATCGACCAGCATCAGCTCAAACCGGTCGCGCGCGTCGAACGTCTCGACCATCCGCCGGGCGTTGCTGTAGTAGGTCCAGTTCCCCTCCCCATCCTCCGGCGCCGACGCCGCGTAGGCGGACAGCTGGGTGGCGCAGAGGGTCGCCTGGGTGCTGAGCTCCTGGTCGACCATCGCGTAGAAGGTGTTGTGTACCGCGTAGGCGAAGACGATCTCGAGGATAATCAGGACAAGCAGAATACTCCCCAGCGAATTGATCAGCCATCGCTTGGTGATACTGGTTTTCGCCATGCCCGTCTTCGCCATGCTCTCCTCCATCCCCCTTTCCCAGGATGCCCCCGATGGGCCGGGAAGCCCCGGCCGGCAGCCCCGCTGCGCGGATCTCGCATGTGGGTATCCGCCGGAAGAAACGCCTCTCTCCCCACGGCCCATCCCCTACCAGGGGCCGGGCGCATTCCAATCCACGCCCCCCACATCCGCGTCTGCGTTTGCGCCGTCCAACCGCGGAGATCCGCGGAAAAACCGCCTATCGCACCCAACGACCTATTTCCTATTAGATGCCGGGCGCATCCCAATCCACGCTCCCCTTAAAAATCAGGGGTTCCATTTGTAGCCGTAGCCCCAGACGGTCACGATGTGGCGGGGGTTGGAGGGATCGTCCTCGATCTTGATGCGCAGCCGCCGGATGTTGACGTCGACAATCTTGATATCGCCGTAATAATTTTCCCCCCACACCTTCGCGAGAATCTCCCCCCGCTCGAGCGCGACATTCTCGTTTTTGAGGAAGAATTCCATGATCTGAAATTCCACCTGGGTTAAATCGATCGGGCTGCCGTTTTTGGTCAGCGTCCGGCTGCGCAGGTTGAGGCTGAAGGGGCCGGATACCAGCTGGTCGACCTCCTTGCGGGCGCTCGTCGCCATCGTCACCCGGCGGTGGATCGAATCCACCCGCGCGACCAGCTCGCTGGGGGAGAAGGGCTTGGTGACATAGTCGTCTGCCCCGAGCATCAGCCCGCGGACCTTATCCATCTCCTGGCTCTTGGCCGACAGCATGATGATGCCGATGTTGGCGTTCTTCTCGCGGATCTTCTGGCAGACGGTAAAGCCGTCGATTCCCGGCATCATGATATCGAGCACCGCGACGTCAAAGTCGCCATTCTGCTCCGCAAAAACCTTCAGTGCGTCCTCGCCGTTCGAGACGTCCACCACCTCGTAGCCCGACCGCTGGAGGTTAATCACCACAAAATCGCGGATGACATCCTCGTCCTCACACACCAGAATTCGTTTCATACGCTGAGCACCTCTTTCCTCCGTTGCCTCCGCCGCGCGCGGGATGCTCCTGCCCCTCCGGGCAGGCGCGGCGGGTGATCGAATCGCTAGGGTAAAATTACAAAATCATCCAGATCCACCCGGATATCCTCCGGCCACCGAATCCCGCCGAGATCGCTGCGCATGTCGAATGCGCCGGTGTTGTCCCGGAGATAATAGCTGTAAAGCTCGGTCGCGCCGAACTGGACATACTGTTCGCTGAACGGCTGCTCGTCGACCGGACTGCGGTCCTTCTCGATGCGCTTGATGCGGAAGGAGAAGGGCTCATAGCCGTCCCCGCCGGCGACGGTGATGATCCAGACATTGGTCGCCCGGTCGTGGTCGAAGCCGATCTCAAAGCCGACCGACTCGAAGCAGGCGGGGTCCATCTGGATGCAGTAGTTGTACATCTGGTTGTAGAGCGAATACTCGACCGTCTCGGCCTCAAAGCGCTTGTCGGCGGCATTCCACCGCAGCTGCTGCCAGGCGACCGGCACCGCCGACCAGACGCCGGTGCCGTAGTCGACATCCCCCGACGTCTCCATCTCGGGCAGGGCCATCGGGATCTCGACGATCCCGTCGCCATTGATATCCTGGGTGAGAAAGGCGGCCGGCCGGATGGTCGACTCATAGTCGACCCGCTCGGTGAGAAAGTAGCTGTCGGGCAGATTCTCGACCGAGCCCGACGCCGACGACGGCGTCTCCTCCGCATCCTCCTCCAGCGAGCCCACCTGCCGCACGGTGGCAACATTGTCAATCTTCATCAGCCGCCCGGGCACCGAGCCGCTGCCGGGGAAGAAGCCGACAATCTCGGTGTTGTAGAGGCGGGGTTCATACTCCTGCAGCTCGTCGATAAACAGGCACATCCGCCCCTCGTCAATCTGGCCGATCATCATCCGTTCATAGACCAGCCAGCTGGTGTTGAGGGTGAGGGTGGAAAGGTGGCCGACCGCCTCGGTCCGCCCATCCCAGCCGATGAGATCGACATGCGAGCCCATCTCATCCCGCCAGACGAGCATCAGGTCGTCGTAACCGGCGTTCTGAAAATCGGCGAAGAAATACCCAAAGTAATCCTGCGGCGCCATCTGCTCGTAGATCCTCTCGAGCCTGAAGCCGTCGAACGTAAAGATCGACATCGCCTCATGCGGCTCGCCGCCGACCGAAAGCGTCCAGTCGAGCGCCAGCGAAAAGCTGCCGTCCCGCGTAAGCTCGGGCAGGTAGAGATATTCGATCGACTGGGCGCCGGTAAGCTCGATGGTCCGGCCGAGCTGCGACCAGTCGAGGCCGTTCTGCTGGAAAACCGACAGCCGGATGGCGCCCTGTCCCGCCGTCGGGAGGGCGTCGGTATGGAGGACCATCGCCTCCTCGAGGCCATCCCCATCGAGATCGCAGAAGATGATCGCCTGCCGGCTGTCCCCCTCCTTGGGGTAGACATACTGGATGCCGCTGCCGAGGGTCATCTCGATCGCCTGATAGACCCCCTCCTGGTTGGCATTGATGAGCGGCGGGGTCAGCAGGTCGTCCACCGATTCGAACTGCAGGCTGTCGCAGCCGCACAGCAGGCAGAAAAGCGCGCCCAGCAGCGTCATCCGCAGCAAGCGTCCCCACGGCCGCCTCCCAATCGTCCGCATCGCCCGCACCGCCCCCTTTCCCCGGGCATCGCCCCGGTTTCGCTCCATCAGCCCGCCCCGCGGCAGGCCGCATCATATCTAGTGTAAGATAAAGCCGGAACAAAGTCAATTGCGCCAACACGTCCGAATTGTGTCCGGCTTTTGAACAAATTATCGCACCCGCTTGCGGCGCCGCTCGGCACTGAGCAGCGCCCGCACGATCACCGCCGACAGCAGGGCGGCCACGATCGCCTCGGGAATGCCGTTGACCACCACCGCCGTACCGATGGTGATATAGAGCGCCTCAAAGGCCACATCCATCGCCTCGGCGTACTGCCGGCCGAAGAAGAGCCAGATGCCGCCCATGACAAGCAGCGTGTTGGTCAGCGACCCCACCACCCCGGCGACAGCGGCCGCCGTCGTCTCGGGATGCCGCCCGCCATGCAAGAGCCGGCAGAGCCCGCGATAGCTGTAGGCCGCCGCCACCCCGACGAGAATGCGGGGGACGAAGGAGATCACCAGGCTCGCCAGACTCCCCGACTGGGCTCCCGCCTGTACAAAGGGGGAGAAGGCGAAGGAGGTCAGCGTCGGGAAGAAGGTCGCCCGCAGCATGCTGGTAAAGCCGAAGACAAAGCCGAGGATGCCGCCCGCCATCGGGCCGAGCAGAATCGCGCCGACAATCACCGGCAGATGCATGATGGTCGCGTTGACCAGCGGCAGCGGGATGTAGCCGATCTGGGTTATGTAGAGCAGCAGCTCGATCGCGATGAAAATGGCAAGCTGGGTCATCTTGCGGATATTGACAGATTTCATGTCCTCCACCCCATCGGGAAATTTTTGGTTCTTCCGCCACACACCTCGTCCCGCCGGCGAAGGTTCCGCGGGCGGGCTTTGTATTTGTATAGCCTAGTATAGCACATCCGGCGGCAGACTGCAAAAAGGATTTGCCGACGGCCGCCGGGGGTGGGCAAGGAGGGGAAAGGATGCTATAATAGGACCCATAGGGGACCGCTCCCCGGCCGCCCGCGGCGGCTATCACAACGCAGACAGGACAGGATGTGAACCGAATGGGAGAGCAAAACAGACACATTACCTTTGAAGACATCCAGCAGAGCGGCGAGATCCGCGCCTATATCGAGCAGGCCGACCTGGCGCTGCGCACCATGGGCTTTACCGAACATGCCTTTGCCCACGTCACCCGCGCCGCCCACCTTGCCAGCGACATTCTCACCCGCCTGGGCTATCCCGAGCGGACCTGCGAGCTTGCCAAGATCGCGGGGTATATGCACGACATCGGCAACGTCGTCAATCGGGTCGACCACGCCCAGTCGGGCGCCATCATGTCCTTCCGCATCCTCGACAACATGGGGATGCCGGCCGAGGAGGTCGCCCAGATCATCTCGGCCATCGGCAACCACGACGAGTCGACCGCCGTGCCGGTCAGCCCGATGTCGGCGGCGCTCATCCTCGCCGACAAGTCGGACGTTCGCCGGTCGCGGGTGCGCAACCCCGACCCCTCCACCTTCGATATCCACGATCGGGTCAACTACTCGGTGACCGAATCCTCCCTCGAGCTCCACCCCGAGGAACGGTATGTCCGGCTGGATATCTCGATCGACACCAGCGTCGTGCCGGTGATGAGCTACTTTGAAATCTTCCTCGGGCGGATGATCCTCTGCCAGAAGGCGGCCGACTTCCTCGGCATCCAGTTCCAGCTGGCCATCAACGGCGCGCGCATCCTCTAGCGCGGCAAAAACCGGCGGGCGCCCCTTCCCGGAGCGGCCCGCCGGCGTCTTTTCCCCCATCGGAAAGGGGCATCCGGCAAGCGAGGCTATCCCGCCAGCGCTTCCGCCCCCGCATAGACCGCCTGCCCGCCCAGCGCCCCCTCGATGCGCAGCAGCCGGGTGTATTTGGCGGTGCGTTCCCCCCTGCAGGGGGCGCCCGCCTTGATGAGCCCGACCCCCAGCGCCACCGCCAGATCGGCGATCGTGCTGTCCTCCGTTTCGCCCGAGCGGTGGGAGAGGATGGGGGTATAGCCGGCGCGTTCGGCCGCCCGGACGGTCTCGATCGTCTCGCTGAGGGTGCCCACCTGGTTGGGCTTGATGAGGATGGCGTTGGCGGCGCCCGCCGCGATGCCCTGCTCGAGCCGCGCTTTGCAGGTGACAAAGAGGTCGTCCCCCACCAGCCGGACGGTGGAGCCGAGGGCGGCGGTGAGCTGCTGCCAGCCGGTCCAGTCCTCCTCCCCCATCGGGTCCTCGAGCGAGGCGATCGGATAGGCGGACACCAGCCGTTTCCAGTGATCGGCCAGCGCCTCCCTGTCCAGGGTGTCCCCCCGCTTCGGCCGGTGGTAGGCGCCGTCCCGGTACCAGCCGGAAACCGCCCCGTCAATCGCCAGCTTGACATCGAGGCCGGGGGCATAGCCCGCCTTGCGGATGGCCTCGAGAATCAGCTCGATCGCCTGCGCATCCTCCTCGATGGCGGGGGCATAGCCGCCCTCATCCCCGACAGCGGTCGAAAACCCCTTCGCCAACAGCAGCCGCCCGAGCTGGTGGTAGATCTCGCTGCCGGCGCGCACCGCCTCGGAAAAGCTCGCCGCCCCGACCGGCAGGATCATGAATTCCTGGGTGTCGGGGCCGCCCGCGGCATGGACGCCGCCGCCCAGGATGTTCATCATCGGCACCGGCAGCCGGTTCATGCCCGTGCCGCCGAGAAAGCGGTAGAGCGGCATCCCCGCCGCCTTCGCCGCCGCCTGGGCGTTGGCCAGCGAGACCGCCAGGATGGCATTGGCCCCGAGATGGCTCTTGCCCCCGGTGCCGTCGAGCTCGCACATCCGCCGGTCGATCGACTGCTGTTCGCCCGCCCGCATTCCCCGCAGGGCGGGCGCGATTAC
>CASGDD010000069.1 GCA_949300115.1 uncultured Oscillospiraceae bacterium
CCGATCAGGTGGCTGAGATTCCCACCGAGATCCTCACCGATTATGTCGAGAAGGCGGGTGAACCGCAGTACATCCTGCTCTCCTTCTACGCGCTGTTCTACTAGATGATGGGCAAAACCGGCGTCCCCCGGCCGATCGCGCGATCGGCCGGGGGATTTTCCGCCGGAAGGGGTGACGGCGGCGGGATTTTTTGCTATACTCGGAGGGAAACGATATCGGACGGATGGGAAGCGATCGTATGCGCAAGGTGCTCGGATTTTTCAAAAAGGATGTCGTGCTGACGGTGTCGATGCTGCTGGCAGCGGTCTCCTGCCTGCTGGTACCGCCGAATGGGGGCTATCTCGATTATCTCGACACCCACACGCTGATCCTGCTCTTCTGTCTGATGCTCCTCATCGCGGGACTGCGGGAGCAGCAGCTCTTTCAGCTGCTCGGCAGCCGGATGCTCGGACGGGTCCACAGCAAGCGGGGACTGGCGCTGACCCTCGTCTTCCTCTGCTTTGTCAGCAGCATGTTCATCACCAACGATGTCGCGCTCATCACCTTCGTCCCCTTCGGGCTGATGCTCCTCGAGATGGCCGAGATGGGCGGGCTTCTCTGTTATGTCGTGACGATGATGACCCTCGCGGGCAACCTCGGCAGCATGTTTACCCCGATCGGCAACCCGCAGAATCTCTACCTCTTCTCCCGCTCGGGCATGGCGCTGGAGGACTTTCTCTGGCTGATGCTGCCCTATACCGCGGCGGCGGGGGTGCTGCTTTTTCTCTTTACCGCGGCCGGCTGCCGCAGGCAGTCGTCCCTGCAGATCCGTCTCGAGGCGGCGCAGCTCGGCGACCGGCGGACGGTGGCGCTCTATCTGCTGCTCTTTCTTCTCTGCATCGGCGCGACGCTGGGTTGGGTGCCCCATCTGCTGCTGTTCCTCCTCGTCGCCCTCTGCGTCGCGCTGAAGGACCGGCGTCTCTTTGCCCGGGTGGATTATTCGCTGCTTGCGACCTTCGTCTTTTTCTTCATCTTCACCGGCAACATCAAGCAGCTGGGCCCTTTCAACGCCCTGCTGCAGGGGGTGCTCGCCGGCAGGGAGCGGCTGGTCGGGGTACTGCTCAGCCAGCTGATCAGCAATGTCCCGGCGGCCATGCTGCTCGCCGGCTATACCGACAACCTCCGCGAGCTGATTGTCGGCACCAATCTGGGCGGCCTCGGCACCCTCATTGCCTCGATGGCCAGCCTCATCTCCTACAAGCAGATCGCCGCCCGCTATCCCGAGCGCAAGCGGCAGTACCTCGGGATCTTTACCCTCTGCAATCTCGGTTTCCTGCTGCTGCTCTACCTGCTCTGAGGGTCGGGTGCATCGGGCGGATCGCCGGGGCGGGCAAAGCCGAGATAGCGGCTGCCCTGGAAGGTGAGCTTGCCGCGGTCCCCCTCCTTCAGCCGGGTGTATTCGCTCTGCTGCAGATAAAATTCCATCCGCCCCGCCTCCGCCGTCTCGAAGGTGGCGTAGTAGGTGTCCGCCTGTCCGGCGACCTGTCCGGTCAGTCCGCCCGCCGGCCGGCCGCCGGTGTGCAGCTTGACCCGCCTGGAGATCAGCCGTGCGTCGACCGTTTGAACGGGGGCGGCGTTGTTGCGCTTAAACTGGTGGATGCTGGCGGCCGCTGCCGCGGCGAGCATGCCGACAAAGGCGACGGCGACGACGATGAGCAGGATGGGGATGGCGGTGCCGATCATCTCGAGCAATGCGGTGAGCTCCATAGCCTGTCCTCCCTTGAAGATGTTGCCTCCATTATACACGAAAGCCCGCCCGTATGCAAAACGGGCGGGCTTTGTGACGGAAGGTGGGCACAGATGTGCGTTAGCCGGCTTGAAAGACCGATTCGATCACCTTCTGGCAGCCGGGCGGGGAATAGGTCCAGCGGTCGAGATGGCCGGAGGTCAGATAGTAATGGAGCGGCGTCTGTTCGCGGGTGCGTTCAAAGGTATCGACCAGGATGAGTTTGACCTTCATCCGTTCGGGCAGAATACTTTTGATAAAGACGCTGGCGCCCATCCCCGGACGCACCCCCTCGCGCGGTTCGGCCAGCCCGGCCAGATTGGGGGCAAGCTCGACAAAGATGCCATAGTTCTCGACCGAACGGACGATGCCCGGTACGGTGGCGCCCGCCTCAAACCGGGCGGCGTTCTCCTCCCAGCTGCCCAGCAGCTCCTTGTGGGAGAGGCAGAGCCGTCCCTGGCTGTCGAAGCCGGTGACGACCGCGCGGATATTCTGTCCCGTCCGAAAGCGGTCGCGCGGATGGGCGATGCGGGAGACCGAGATCAGGTCGATGGGGATGAGCGAGACCACCCCGCAGCCGACATCGACAAAGCTGCCGAACGGCTCCAGATGGGTCACCCGGGCGGGGATGATATCCCCCGGCGCCAGCCGGCTGAGGTACTGTTCGGTGCAGTCCCGCTGCACCCGGCTGCGGGAAAGCATGGCCATCGTCTTGCCCTCCGGGCCGGCAAAGAAGCCGGTGATGACAAACGAAACCGGCTTGCCCACCCGCGAGATGATGGCGATGTCGCGGGTATTCCCCTGGGCGATGCCGAGCGCCGCCTCCTCACGGGGAATCAGCCCCCGCATACACCCGAGATCGACCATCAGATTGTGTGCGCTGTCACAGAGGGAGGCGCGCGCCTCGAGGATTGCCCCTGTCCGGCAGGCCAGTTCGAGCAGGGCGGGGTCGCGGAGCGCCGCCTGGTTGTCGGGCAGATCGATCCGCCAGCCCTCGGGCAGAAAAGCATTCATGCCGGCCGTCCTTTCCCGCGCGGCGATTTTTGCCGTCCTCCATCCCGCGCGGCCGGTGGAGGGGAAACGTGGGCGGCGCCCCGGGGACGTCCGCCGTTTGCCAATCTATATGCATCCGCCGCATCCGCCATGCCTGCCGCCTCCCCGCCGCCCCGGCCGGCGGGCCGGAATTTTGCCCTCCGGCCGAGAAAAAGCCCCTCCCGGCGTTGCCGAACGGCCGGTTTGGTGGTATACTACTCTTATCTATGGTATGGGGTAGGACGCCCAAAGGAGGAAATGACCGATGGATGTCCGGATAGGGGACGTACTGGAGATGAAGAAGGCCCATCCCTGCGGCAGCAAGCGGTTTGACGTGCTGCGGGTCGGGATGGATTTCAAGATCAAATGCCAGGGCTGCGGCCACGAGGTGATGGTGCCGCGCGCCAAAATTGAACGCAATATCAAAAAAATCCTGCGGGAAAACGAACCGCCGGAGGTCAAATAGACAGAAGGAAGGCCGGATATGATCGAGAAACTTACATTTGCGGATCAACGTTACGAGGAGATCAACGAGAAGCTGATGGACCCCGCGGTGATCGGCGATCAGAATCAGTACAAGACCCTCATGCGGGAGTACAAGCAGCTGACCCCCATTGTCGAGCGCTATCGGGAATACCGCCAGGCGGAGGCCGAGCGGGATGAGGCGGAGGAACTTTTGCGTGACGGCGGGCTCGACCGGGATCTCAAGGAGATGGCGGAGGAGCAGCTGGCGGCAGCCAAGGCCCGTCTCGGCGAGCTGGAGGAGGAAATCCGCATCCTGCTGCTGCCGAAGGACCCCAATGACGACAAAAACGTCATCGTCGAGATCCGCGGCGGCGCGGGCGGCGAGGAGGCGGCCCTCTTTGCCGGCACCCTCTTCCGGATGTATTCGATGTATGCCCAGGCAAAGGGCTGGAAGACCGAGATCCTTTCGGACAACCCGACCGAGCTCGGCGGCTACAAGGAGATCAGCTTCCTCATCGAAGGGGAGGGCGCTTACTCCTGCCTCAAGTTTGAGAGCGGCGTCCACCGGGTGCAGCGGGTGCCCGAGACCGAGACGCAGGGGCGCATCCACACCTCGACGGTCACCGTCGCGGTGCTGCCCGAGGCGGAGGAGGTCGAGGTGGAGATCAACCCCGGCGACCTGCAGATCGATACCTTCCGCGCGTCGGGCGCGGGCGGCCAGCATGTCAACAAGACCGAATCGGCCATCCGGGTGACCCACCTTCCGACCGGCATTGTCGTCGAATGCCAGGACGAACGCAGCCAGTATAAAAATAAGGACAAGGCGCTGAAGATCATCCGCTCCAAGCTCTACGAGGCCGAACAGCAGAAGAAGGCGGCCGAGATTGCCTCCGAGCGCAAGGCCCAGGTCGGTACCGGCGACCGTTCCGAGCGCATCCGCACCTACAACTACCCCCAGGGCCGGGTGACCGACCACCGCATCGGCTTGACCGTCTACCGGCTGGAGCAGGTGCTCAACGGTGATCTCGACGAGTTTGTCCAGGCGCTCATCAGCGCCGATCAGGCGGAAAAGCTCAAGGCGTCGAGCGAAAGCTAGGAGCGCTATGGAGACGAAGATTTTTACCATCCGGGACCCCCAGCGGGACCGGGCAGCCATCGAGGCGGTGGCCTCGATCCTGCGGTCGGGCGGGCTGGCCGCCATCCCGACCGAGACGGTCTACGGGCTGGCGGCCGATGGGCTCAACCCCGAGGCGGTGGCCTCGATCTACCGGGCGAAGGGACGTCCCAGCGACAACCCGCTCATCCTGCATGTCGACCAGGCGGAGCGGATGCGGCCGCTGGTGACATCGATCCCGCCCGAGGCGCAGGCGCTGATCGACCGGTTCTGGCCGGGCCCGTTGACATTGATCCTCCCAAAGACCGACCGGGTACCGGCGGTGACAGCGGGCGGACTTGATACGGTGGCGGTCCGATGCCCCTCCCACCCGATTGCCCACGCGATCATCGCGGCGGCGGGGACCCCGCTGGCGGCGCCGTCGGCCAATCTTTCGGGCAAGCCCAGCCCCACCACCTTCCGGGATCTCTGTGACGATCTGACCGGCCGGGTGGATGCGCTGGTCGATGCGGGCGACTGCGGCATCGGGGTCGAGTCGACCGTGCTGACCCTCGCGGACGGCCGTCCGCGGGTGCTACGGCCGGGCGGCGTCTCGCTCGAGGCGCTGCGCACCGTCCTGCCCGCGACCGAGCTGGATACGGCGGTGCTGCACGAGGTGTCGCCCGACACCCATCCCGCCTCGCCCGGTATGAAATACAAGCACTATGCCCCCAAGGCCCATGTGATCCTGCTCGAGGGCGATCTGGCGGGGTATGTCCGTTATGTCAATGCCCACGCGGCGCCGGGGGTGTTTGCCCTCTGCTTCGAGGGGGAACAGTCGGCGCTCGCGGTGCCGGCCGTCCTCTATGGACTGCCGGGCGATCCTGAGAGCCAGGCCCACCGGCTGTTTGCCGCCCTCCGCGAGGTCGACCGCCGGGGGGCGCGGACGGTCTATGCCCGAACGCCCGATCGGGAGGGCGTGGGGCTGGCCGTCTACAACCGTCTCTTGCGATCGGCAGGATTTGAGGTGATCGAGGTATGATGCTGGGACTGACCGGCCAGACGGGCGCCGGCAAATCGACGGTGGCTGCCCTCCTGCGGGAGGCGGGCTTTCCGGTGATCGATGCCGACCGGGTGACCCGGGAGGTGCAGGCCGCCGGCAGTCCGGTGGTGACCGCCCTGGCGGAAGCGTTTGGAGGGGACATCCTGCTGCCCGACGGCAGCCTCGACCGCCGGAAGCTCGCCTTCCGCGCCTTTTCCGACCCCGACAGGCTGGCGAAGCTCAACGCGATCACCCATCCGGCCATCTGCCAAGCGATCGAGGAGAAGATCGCGGCACTGCGGGCGGCGGGGCATCCCTCGATCGTGCTCGACGCGCCCATGCTCTTTGAAAGCGGGCTGGCGGCCCGCTGCGACCGGGTGATTGCGGTCATTGCCGACGAGGCGGTGCGCCGGGCGAGGATCCGGACGCGCGATCATCTCAGCGAGGCGGAGGCCTCCGCCCGCATCGGCGCCCAGCGCTCGAAGGGATTTTTTATGGTCCATGCCGACTATCTGCTCGAAAATACCGGCGATCTGGAGGCCCTGCGCTGGGAGGCGGGGGAGCTGATCGCTCTTTTGAAGGAGGCCGAAGGTGGCCGTCGTTAGAAGAAAGCGCCGCGGTTCGGCGCTGATTGGGATCCTGCTGGCAGCAGTTGCGATTGTTGGGTTCTGTGTTCTCTTTTTTCTGCTCGAAACCGGCTACGAGACCTTTTACAACGCCGCCTATCCGGTGGAATACCAGGCACTGGTTGAGCGGTATGCCGAACAAAACGAACTGCCGCGCTCGCTTGTCTATGCGGTCATCCGCACCGAGAGCAGCTTCCAGCCGGATGCAACCTCGAATGTCGGCGCCCGCGGGCTGATGCAGCTGATGCCCGACGCCTTCGATTGGGTGCATATGCGGATGGCGGGGGAGGAGGATGTCACCTTTGACGACATGTACGACCCCGAGCGCAACATCGAATACGGCACCTATATGCTCTCGCTGTTGCTCGACGAGTTTGACACGGTTGAAAACGCCCTCTGCGCCTATCATGCCGGTTGGGGCAATGTCAAAAAGTGGCTGTCCGACCCGCAGTACAGCGAGAACGGCGCCGACCTGGTCGAGATCCCGATCGACGAGACCCGCAACTATGTAAACAAGGTGACCGAGGCCCGCCAAGCCTACCAGTCACTTTATGGCTATGAATAACCGGCGGGGGATGCCGCATGGAGAGATCCCGCACGGGAAGGAGGCTTTTTTGATGGCAGAGAAAACGAAGGGACAGCAGCTCGCGGAAGAGCTGATGTTTACCCCCAAGCAGGCGGGTATGACCCTCTCGCAGGAGGAGATCGACCGCGCCTATGATTTTTGCGGCGACTATATGCAGTTTTTAAACACCGCCAAGACCGAACGGCTGGCGGCCGGGCGGACGGTGGCGCTGCTTGAGGCGGCCGGCTTTGTCCCCTTCGACCGCACCCATGTCTACAAGGCGGGCGACCGCGTCTATCTGAACAACCGCGGCAAGGCGGTGATCGCGGCGGTGATCGGCCGGAAGCCGGTAGCGGAGGGGGTCCGCATCGTCGCGGCCCATATCGACGCGCCCCGTCTCGATCTCAAGCCCAACCCGCTCTATGAGGACAGCGACCTCGCGCTCCTCAAGACCCACTACTATGGCGGCATCAAAAAGTACCAGTGGGCCGCCATCCCGCTCGCCCTGCACGGGGTGGTCATCAAGCGGGACGGCAGCCAGGTGGAGGTTTCGATCGGCGAGGAGCCGGGCGACCCCGTCTTCTGCGTCACCGACCTGCTGCCCCATCTGGCGGGCGAGCAGATGAAGCGCACCCTTTCGGCCGGCATCAAGGGGGAGGAGCTCAACATCCTGGTCGGCAGCATGCCCTTTAAGGACGACCAGCAGAGCGAGCTTGTCAAGCTCAACATCCTGCGGATTCTGCATGAGAAGTACGGTATGGTCGAGGCGGACTTCCTTTCGGCTGAGCTGGAGGCGGTGCCGGCCTATCCGGTGCGCGACCTCGGCTTCGACCGCTCGATGATCGGCGGCTATGCCCACGACGACCGTGTCTGCGCCTATACCGCCCTGCGGGCCGTTCTCGATGTCGAGGCGCCCCTTAGCACGGTGATCACCGTGCTGACCGACAAGGAGGAGACGGGCAGCGACGGCAATACCGGACTCAATTCCGCCTATCTGCGTTACTTTATCGCCGACCTCGCCGAGGCGGAGGGGGTTTCGGCCCGGACGGTGCTCAGCGCCTCCAAATGCCTGTCGGCCGATGTCAACGCGGCGCACGATCCCACCTTCCCCGATGTCACCGACAAGCGCAACGCCGCCCGCCTGGGCTATGGGGTCGCGCTGATGAAGTACAGCGGCTCCCGCGGCAAATCGGGCACCTCGGACGCGTCGGCCGAATTCACCGGGGAGGTCTGCCGGCTGCTCGATCAGGCGGGGGTCATCTGGCAGCAGGGCGAGCTTGGCAAGGTGGACATGGGCGGCGGCGGCACCGTCGCGCTGTATGTTGCCAATCTCGACGTCGACGTCATCGACATCGGGGTGCCGGTGCTGTCGATGCACGCCCCCTTTGAGGTGGTGTCCAAGCTGGACGTCTATATGGCCTATCGCGCCTTCCGCGCCTTTTTCGAACAAAAATAGCGCAATCGGCGAAAATTTCTCTTGCCAAACGGGTACGGATGTGGTAAGATATCGCTTGTGTAGACATTGGAACAGGGTTATCGGAGGTTATCTCATTGGAAATTTTTGAGATTATCAGCGGCATTCTCTTAATGGTTTCATGCATTATCCTGATCGTGCTGGTCGTGATGCAGGAGTCCAGCGGCAAGGGCCTCGGCGGTTCGATCACCGGCGAAGGCAACACCAACGCGGCGCGTTCGAAGTCCCGGACGATGAACGCGATGCTGGTGCGCTGGACACGGATTATGGCGATCGCCATGTTCGTCATCACCCTCGCCATCAATGTATGGATCCGTTTTGCAGCGTAGGATGAAACGTGCCCTGCCGGTCGCGGCAGGGCCTTTTCTTTGTGTCAGATTTGCGCACAAATCCGCGCGCGGGGAAGGGCCCTGCGGCGGCATCAACGAGAAATGGAAAAGAGAGGTTTATGGAGAGAAATCAGAAGAACGCACGCAAACATTCGATGGCGATTCGCGCCAAACAGTCCCTTCCGACCACGGCGCCCCGCCGCGGCCCCTCCCCCCGCGGCTCAGCTGCCAGCCGGCTGGGCGCCGCTCCCGCCGGGGTGCCTGCCCGGGTGGTGTCGGTGCGGGAGCGGTTCGGCTTTGTCCGGCTGGATGAGGCGGAGACCGACCTGTTTGTACCCGGCCGCCAGCTGATGGGCGCCATGCCGGGCGACCATGTGCTGGTCGAGATCCGCACCGGCCGGGATGGCAGGGAGGAAGGCCGGGTGACCCAGATCACCGAGCGGAACGACGCGCCCTTTGCTGGCACGCTGATCCGGGACGAGTACGGACGGCTGGCGATCCAGCCGGATACGCTGACCTCCTTCCCGCTGCTGGTCAGCCGCCAGGCGGTGGAGGCCAAGGTGGGGGACAAGGTCATCGGCAAGATCTTCTCCCGCGGCGACCGGCACGACGGGCACCGCGCGGCCATCCTTGAGACCTACGGCAGCGCCAACAATGCTGCCACCGCCTGCCAGGTGGTGGTGGATATCGCCGGGGTGCCGCAGGAATTTTCCGATGAGGTGCTTGTCGAGGCCGATCGGGTCGCGGCGGCCGGCATCCCCGAGGCGGAGATCGCCCGCCGGCTCGACCTGCGGGACAAGCCGATCTTCACCATCGACGGCGCCGATACACGGGATATCGATGACGCCGTTTCGATCGAGAAGGATGCCGACGGCTGGATGCTGGGCGTCCACATCGCCGATGTCTCCTACTATGTCCGCCATGACAGCATCCTCGACCTCGAGGCCCGCGAGCGGGGCACCTCGATCTACTATGCCAACAAGGTCATTCCCATGCTGCCCAAGGCGCTTTCCAACGGCATCTGCTCGCTCAATCCGCAGGAGGACCGGCTCGCCTTTTCGGCGCTGATGCGGCTGACGCCGGACGGCATCCTCAAGTCGTGGGCCTTCCACAAGACGGTGATCCGTTCGCGGGTGCAGGGGGTCTACGGGGAGATCAACCGGATGATTACCGGCGACCGGCCTCCCGAACTGGAGGAGAAGTACCGGGAGGTGCTGGACGCGCTGCCGCTGATGAAGGAGTTGGCCGGTCTGCTGCGTGCCCGCCGGATGGAGCGGGGCAGCCTCGATCTGGAGACGACCGAACCGAAGTTTGTGCTGGACGAAAACGGCGTCTGTATCGACATCAAAACCCGGGGAGAGGGGCTCAGCGAGGGCTTTATCGAGGAGTTCATGCTGGTGGCCAACCAGGCGGCGGCCTGCTTCGCGCGCGAGCGGAAGCTGCCGCATGTCTACCGGGTGCATGAAAATCCGCCGGCCGACAAGCTCGAACGCCTCAAAGAGGTGCTCGAGGCGATCGGGATGAAGACCGATGCGCTGGATGGGGTGGTCGATCCCCACGCGCTGGCGGGGATTCTGGCGACTGCCCGCGCCCGCGGATTGGGGACGCTGGTCAACTTCATGATCCTCCGCAGCATGGCCAAGGCCCGCTATCAGCCGGAGAATATCGGCCATTTCGGGCTGGCGCTGCGCGACTACAGCCAGTTTACCTCCCCCATCCGCCGCTACCCCGACCTGATGATCCATCGGATCATGAGCGAATCGGTCGAGGGGGCGGACAGCAAGGCGCTGCATGAGCGGTATGACAGCTTTGTCGAGGAGGCGAGCGCTTCCTCGAGCGAGGCCGAGCTGCGCGCGATGAACATCGAGCGGGACTGCGACGACCGCTACAAGGCGGAGTACATCTCCCAGCATCTCGGCGAGCGGTACACCGGCATCATCTCGAGCGCCACCAACTTTGGCATCTATGTCTCGCTGGACAACACGGTGGACGGCCTGATCCGCTTAAACGAGCTGGGCGAGGGCTTTGCCTTCGACGGCGCCATCAGTGTGCTGAATCCGACAATCGGAATGCGCTACCGGGTCGGGGATCCGCTGGATATTCTGGTGACCGCGGCCGACATCTCGACCGGCCGGGTGAGTTTCGCGCCTGCCCGCGGCAGGGCGGCGCAGCCTGAGCAGGATCGGGCATAGTCCCGCGCGGCCCGGAGGATACCGCATCGCGAGGAGAGCGCTTCCGTTCCCCCAAGGGGGGATGGGAGGGCTCTTTTTCTGTGGGATGGACGGAATTGTCACATAAACGGCAGCCCCGGCGGCATAGAATGGAAGCAGAGAAAGGGGGGCTGCCGATGGGACTGCGGGCGCTGTTCGAGACATTCTGCGGCGGACCCGAGCCGCCGCCCGACGCGGATACGCTGCTGCTTGAGGAGATGGGGCGGGTGCGAAGCCGCCTTCGCCAGGTGGAGAATCAGTTTCATTTCACCGCAGCGGACGAAACGGCGCGGCTGGAGAGCCTCATCTACGAAATGCAGGCGCTGACCGTGCGGATGCAGGATCTGACAGGGCAGGCCCGCCGGAGGGGAATCCCCTATCCCTTCTATGCGATGACCCTGCCGGAAAGGATGTGGGAACGATGGAGCCGCTGCTGATGACGGCGGCGGTGCTGCTCGCCCTTTTCCTGATGGGCGTCTACCGCAGCACCGGCCGTCCCATCCGGACCGCCGCCAAAAGCATGGGACTGGGCGCGGTGGGGCTATTGCTCGTCCAGGCCGCTTCGGTATGGACCGGGCTGACATTGGGGATCAACGCCTTTACCGTGGGCTGTTCGCTGCTGCTCGGACTGCCCGGCGTCGTGGGGATGCTCCTGCTGCGGACGCTGTGGCGATGAAATCACGCCTTCCTCCTTCATGGGAATAGACCGGTACAGCAAAAATACCCGGATTCCGCCTGCTTTGGGAATCCGGGTATTTTTGCATCGTGACCAAGTCTGTAAGCCGAGTTCTGTATTTGGCAGCAATCTATCTGGGCCGTGCGTTGCCGCGCCGGCTCTAGCCACCTCCTGTCCTGACGATGCACCGGGCTCGTGGACCCATCGCCATAGGGAAGGGGTGTTGCTCCGGATAGGGTTTACAGGGCCGCATGGTCTCCCATGCGCCGGTGAGCTCTTGCCTCGCCTTTCCACCCTTGCCTGTGCCGGTCGCCCGGCCATCGGCGGTATATCTCTGTTGCACTTTCCCTGGAGTCGCCTCCGGCGGCCGTTAGCCGCTATCCTTGCCCTGAGGAGCTCGGACTTTCCTCACCTGTCCCCTTGCGGGCGGCAGGCGCTGCTGCCTGGCTTGCTCACGATGGGACCAGTATAGCACAAGACGGCTTAAAAAGCAAAAATGAAAGATAAAATAAAAAACCTTCATTTCCCTTGCTGAAATAGCGCTTCACTTTGACGGGTTGGTCGATATTACCAATCTTTCCTTCATTTGTTTGGACGAAAGTGGCAGAGACTCGCCCCCTTTCGGCCGGAAAAGGTGGAATCCTTCTTGTCATTTTCACCGAAAAGAGGTCAGTCATTTAACTTGATGAAGTTCAATGTGACAGAATTTGCAGCGCCACTTTCACTTTTTCTTGCAAATTGTGCATATGCACATTATAATGGAACAAATTTAGAGTGCGGGGATCAATTGACAGAACCAATTGCAGTACCCGGAAGAAGACTAACGGAGGGATGATCATGTCACTGAAAAGTGAGTACCTGCAGCAGGTGTACAAAAAGGTAGAGATGCGCAACGAGCACGAGGCGGAGTTTTTGCAGGCGGTACTCGAGGTTCTGGAGTCGCTGGAACCGGTGATTGAGAGCCGTCCGGAACTCAAGCAGTATGGCATCATCGAGCGGATGACCGAGCCCGAGCGGGCGATCATCTTCCGCGTGCCCTGGATCGACGACGAGGGCAAGGTGCAGGTCAACCGCGGCTTCCGCGTGCAGTTCAACTCGGCGATCGGCCCCTACAAGGGCGGCCTGCGTTTCCATAAGTCGGTCAACCTCTCGATTATGAAGTTCCTCGGCTTCGAGCAGTGCTTTAAAAACTCGCTGACCGGCCTGCCGATGGGCGGCGCCAAGGGCGGCAGCGACTTCCACCCCCAGGGTCGTTCGGACGGCGAGGTCATGCGCTTCTGCCAGAGCTTTATGACCGAGCTCTACCGCCACATCGGTCCGGATACCGACGTGCCGGCGGGCGATATGGGCGTCGGCGGCCGCGAGATCGGCTACCTCTACGGCCAGTACCGCCGGATCACCAACTCGACCGCGGGTGTGCTGACCGGCAAGGGCCTCTCCTACGGCGGTTCGCTGATCCGCCCGGAGGCCACCGGCTATGGCCTCTGCTACTTCACCCAGGAGATGCTCCAGAACATGCGGGATACCTCCTTCGACGGCAAGACGGTTGTCATCTCCGGCTCGGGCAACGTCGCCATCTACGCCGCCTACAAAGCGATCGAATTTGGCGCGAAAGTGGTTGCAATGAGCGACTCGGCGGGTTATATTTATGATAAGGATGGCGTCGACATCGACTTTATCCGTGAACTGAAGGAAGTCCGCCGCGGCCGGATTGCGGAATATCCGGAAACCCATCCCAATGCCACCTATACCCAGGACAGCACCGGCATCTGGAACATCCCCTGCGACATCGCGCTGCCCTGCGCTACCCAGAACGAGCTGGGCGAGGCGTCGGCCGAAGCGCTTGTCAAGAACGGCGTGATGGCGGTTGCCGAGGGCGCCAATATGCCGAGTACCCCGGGCGCGGTTGCCGTCTTCCAGAAGGCGGGCATCCTCTTCGCGCCGGCGAAAGCCTCCAACGCGGGCGGCGTGGCCGTCTCCGGTCTCGAGATGTGCCAGAACTCGGCGCGCTACAGCTGGACGGCGGAGGAGGTCGACCGCAAGCTGTACGAGATCATGGTGAACATCTTCCACAATGCCGACAACGCGGCCAAGCTGTATGGCATGGACGGCAACCTGGTGGCGGGCGCCAACATCGCCGGCTTTACCAAGATCGCCGATGCGATGCTCGCGCAGGGTGTCACCTACTAAAACGTGTGACCGATCGGGCATTCGGACGGTGGGGGCGGCTGTCAGCCCTGCCGCCGCTCCGGGTGCTGCGGATCCTTTCGGGGGATGGCGGCTGTCGGGACGGGATGCGGTGCACCGGTGGGTGCGTGGCGCCTGTGCGGCGGGCGCCATCTTCTGCACGGACGGCGTCGTACGATGGATGCCATCAACGGACAAAAGCTTGAGAAAGAGGGTCAATCTGTATGCTCAACATCAAAGTGACAAAGAACCCCAACCCGAAGCCGAAACCGACCGATGAGAGCAAACTCGGATTTGGCGAGATCTTTACCGACCATATGTTTGTTATGACCTACACCGAGGGCCAGGGCTGGCACGATCCCGAGATCCTGCCCTACGGGCCGCTCGATCTCGACCCGGCCGCGATGGTGCTGCACTACGGCCAGGAGGTCTTTGAGGGCATGAAGGCCTACCATACGGCCGACGGCCGCATCCTGCTTTTCCGTCCGGACGAGAACTACAAGCGGATGCAGCGCTCCTGCCACCGTCTCTGCATGCCTCCTGTCGAGGTGGAGGACGGTGTTCAGGCGACGATGGAGCTGCTCAAGGTCGACAGCGACTGGATGCCCACCGCCCCCGGCACCTCGATGTACATCCGTCCGTTCATGATTGCGACCGACCCCAAGCTGGGCGTGCGCGCCTCCTATGAGTACAAGTTCGTCATCATCATGTCCCCCTCGGGCGCCTACTACAAGACCGGCCTCGATCCGGTGAACATCTATGTCGAGACCAAGTATGTGCGTGCGGTCAAGGGCGGTACCGGCGAGGCCAAGACGGCCGGCAACTACGCGGCCAGCCTGATCGGCCAGGTCGAGGCCAAGAAGGACGGCTATTCCCAGGTCCTCTGGCTGGACGGCATCGAGCGGAAGTATGTCGAGGAGATCGGCACCTCCAACGCCTTCTTTGTCATCGACAACGAGATCGTGACCCCCGACCTCTCCCAGGGGACGACGCTGCCCGGCATCACCCGCAAGTCGGTCATCGAGCTGGCGCGCAGCTGGGGCATGAAGGTCACCGAGCGCCGGGTCACCATCGACGAGGTCTTCGAGGCCTACAAGGCGGGCAAGCTGCAGGAGGCGTTTGCCTCGGGCACCGCGGCGGTTGTTTCGCCGATCGGCCACCTCAAATGGGGCGAGCACGATATGGATATCGCCAAGGGCCAGATCGGCACGATCACCAAGCGGCTCTACGATGAGCTGACCGACATCCAGTACGGCCGCCGTCCCGGTCCGGAAGGCTGGAGTGTTGAAGTCCGCTAACATCTGTGGTATACTGCATAATAGGAACAGACGAAAAGCCCACCGATGTGGGCTTTTCGTTTGCCTAAAGGAGGGGAACGCGGTTGGAGCGGTTTGATTTTCCGGTGGAGGCAAAGGATGAGGGGCGCAAGCTCGAGCATTTTCTGCGCGACCGCGGCTTTTCCCGCCGCTGCATCACCTCACTCAAGCACACCTATGGGGCGATGCAGATCGACGGCGTCCACGCCCGTACCATCGACCGGGTGCATGCCGGCAGCCGGGTGACCGTCCTTTTCCCGGAGGACCACAACGAGGCGGTGCCCTGTGAGGACCGGCGGGTTCCGGTTGTCTATGAGGACGCGAGCGTGATCGTCTATGACAAACCGCCCGGCATGGCCACCCATCAGACGCTGCGCCATCCGGTCGGGACGCTGGCCAACGTCTTTGCCGCCGATATGAGACGGGAGGGGATCGACCGCACCTTCCGGGTGCTCAACCGCCTCGATCGGGACACCTCCGGGCTGGTGGTGGTCGCCAAGGATGCCCACGCGGCGGCGGTGCTGACCGAGTCACGGGTGCGGAAGATCTACTACGCGGTGGCGAGCGGCCGGATCGAGGGGGATGGCGGTACCATCGACGCGCCGATTGCCCGGCTGCATGAGGGGACGACCGAACGCTGTGTGCGGGCGGACGGCCAGCGGGCGGTGACCCACTACCGGGTGCTCGCCCGGGATGCGGAGGCGACCTTCCTCGAGGTGCGGCTGGAGACGGGGCGCACCCACCAGATCCGGGTGCACCTCCGGTCGGTCGGCCATGTGCTGCTGGGGGACGACATGTACGGCGGCTCCCGTGCCCGGATCGGGCGGCAGGCGCTCCACTGCGGCCAGGTCTGTTTTCGCCATCCCGAGAGCGGTCGGACGGTCGCCCTCACCGCGCCGCTGCCGGAGGACATGCAGGCGATCCTGCCCGTGGGTGTAAATTTGAAGGAGCTCCTTCAAAATACAGCCCAAAACCGGCCGGATGCCGGTGAAGATGGGGTGAAGGACGGGTGGAGGCGCGCGGAAGAGAACGACAGGGTTTGATGAGATTGTGGATAGTTCGGATGATTTTGTGAAATGATTTTTGTGCATATCGCCTCCAAAAGTATCAAAGGTGTTACGCAATCTTGATTTTTTTCCTCTTCCCGGTATAATAAGAACCGTACATGTACCGGTGTGTACATGGGAAAATGACATGAAAACTGCAATTTGCGAGAAAGGAGCTGACTGTCATCAAAGACGCGAAGAACGAACACACGATGCCGTCGACATCAGATCCTTCCGCGGATGGGAAGGAGCTTGTCGGCGCGAAGAAGACCGAGGCCCCTTCATCGGGCAGGCTTTCCGGCGGCTTTCTTGAGCTGCTGGACGAAGGCATGTATCGGACAGGCCTTCTGATGGAAGAGACGACCGAAAAGCTGCGGTCGCGGCTGTTACATAAGTGCGGTCAGCTGAAGACGACCGTCCTGCGGCTGCCTTCCCTCGCTGCCAGCACGGCCGGTTGGGCGGCGCATACCGTTTGGGGTGCGCTGACAAGGCCGTTTCTCCGGCTGCAGGACTGGGGCAAGCTGTTCGACTGGCGGATCCGTCAGGCGGCCAAGCAGGGCCGTATGGCGGCCTGTAAAGAGTTTTTCCGCGTGCTGGGGCATTTCCTGGTGGGATGCAAGGGCGGCTGCAAGACGCTCGCCAACTATCTGCTGCCGGTGGCCGGCGTGGTGATGCTGGTGGTGGTCGTGCAGCAGACGCTCGGCACCGAGTATCTCTTGGAGGTCAACTACGGCGGTGAGGTCATCGGCTATATCCGCGAGGAAGCGCAGTTTACCGAGGCTGAGCACCAGCTGCAGGATATGATCGTCTACGAGGAGGGGGAGGAACCGATCGTTGTGGTTCCCGAATTTACCCTCCGGGCGGTCAGTGATGAGGTGCAGCTGACGCCGGTGGAGGATATCTGTGACGCGCTGGTACTCGCGTCGGGCACCGAGATCACCGAGGCACAGGGCTTCTACATTGACGGGGAGTTCTGGGGCGCGGTGGAGGATGGCAGCTCGATTCAGGCGACCCTCACCAGCCTGCTGCTCCCCTACAAGCAGCAGATGATCGAGGAGGGCATCGACGCCGAAGTCAATTTCGTGCGGGATGTCGAACTGACCGACGAACGTCTCTATCCGGTGACCTGCCTGGTCGATCCGCAGGAGATCATCGATGTCATCAACTCCGAAGTGGAGGAGGAACAGATCTATATCGCCGTCGCGGGCGATTCGGTCAGCCTGATCGCCGACAAGGTGGATGTGCCCACCCCGACGCTGATGGCGCTCAACGAGGGCATCGAGGACCGGCTGATGATCGGCGACGAGGTCATTATCAATGCCCGCAAGCCCTACCTCGAGGTCAGCGCCACCTATACCGGCGTGCGTACAACCGAGATCGACTTTGAGGTCGAGCAGGTACAGGATTCGAGCAAGTCGGCCGGTTATTATGCGGTCGCCCGCGAGGGACAGAAGGGTTCCGCCCGCGAGACGGTACAGTACACCCTGCTCAACGGGGTGACGACCGAAGAGGTGCTGGACAGCCAGGTGCTGACCGAGCCGGTCAGCCAGCGGATTGTCGTCGGCACCAAGGCGCCTTCGGGCACCACCGCGACGGCGCTTGCCGCCAGCCGGGGCACCGGAATCGGTTCGGGTACCTTCATGTGGCCGACGGCGGCCGGCAGTATCACCTGCGGCTGGCTCGGCTATCAGGGCCACTACGCGATTGATATCGCGAGCAAGGCCGGTACAGCCATCTATGCGGCCGATGACGGTACGGTCATCACCGCCCGGTCGATCACCGGCGGTTACGGCCGGTATATCATCATCGATCACGGCAACGGCTTCCGCACCCTCTATGCCCACAACAGCGAGCTGCTCGTGCAGGTGGGACAGCGGGTCGTGAAGGGCCAGCAGATTGCCCGGATGGGCCAGACCGGCAATGCCACCGGCAACCACCTCCACTTTGAGGTGATCCGCAACGGCACCAAGGTCAATCCGCTCAACTATCTGTAACGTGTGTTCCGTTCAAAAAAAGGCTTCAGCATCTACTGATGGGATGCTGAAGCCTTTTTCATGTCATCGGGGCCGCCATAGGGACGAACAGCCCCGGCAGCCCGGCACTGTCCCCTGCAAGGAATTTCCATCGGGGGGTGATCGGTTCCCCGCCGGCGGATCCTGAATGGTGCCAGGCGGCGCTCCGCTTCGGAAAGATTTCCCCTGAGGTCCTGCCTGCGGATGCGCGCCCTTCCCGGGGAGAGCGGATTTGAGGGCAGGCCGGGCGCGGCGGTGTGCCATCCGGGTGGATGGTGCCTCCGGGTTTTGTGATTTCTCCCACCTTCTCCATACCAAATTCACAATCCTGTGCTACAGTTCCGAAGGGGGTGATCCGATTTGAGTAAAATTTTGATCATCGAGGATGAACCGGATATCCAGGAGCTTCTGGCCGTCTATCTCCGGGATGCCGGCTATGCGGTCGTGACGGCGGGAGACGGCGTGGAGGCGCTGGAAAAGTTTCGGAAGGAGCGGTTTGATCTGGTCCTGTTGGACCTGATGCTGCCGAAAATGGACGGCTTTGACGTCTGTGAGCGGATCCGCCGGGAGAGCCACCTGCCGATTCTGATGCTCACCGCCCTGGAGGGGGAGCAGGACCAGCTGCGCGGATTCCGGATGGAGATCGACGACTATGTGACCAAGCCATTTTCGATGCCCATCCTGCTGCAGAAGATCCGGGCGATCCTGCGCCGCACCGCGGGTGGGACGGAGGATCGCCGCTGTCTGCGTTACCGGGACCTGACGTTGGATCTGGACGGCATGGAGGCGGTTCTGGCGGGCCGCCTGCTGGATCTGACCACGCGGGAGTTTGCCCTGCTCCGGACGCTGGTTGCCAGTCCGGGGCGGGTTTTTACCCGTGAGATGCTGTTGGCCCAACTGTGGGGCTATGATTTTTTTGGCGACGAGCGGGTGGTCGACAGCCATATCAAAAATTTGCGGCACAAACTGGGCACCGATTATATCGAAACCGTGCGGGGGGTGGGATATCGTGCTGCGAAGGAAAATCGCTGAGAGCCTGACCGCCCGCATCTTCTGGATGACGGCTCTCGTCCTGCTGGGGGCGGGGAGCGTCACCTTCGGCCTGATCGCGTGGGCGACCCCCAGCACCTACACCGCCGTGCGCAACGACGATCTGGCCGGACGGGTGCAGGCGCTGGCAGAGCAGCTCGCCGGAACCGCGTCGGCCGACTGCGGCCCGCTGTTGGACGCCCTTCTCCGCGACACCGGGGCGGACGCCATGCTGGTCGGACCGGAGGGGGAGCTGCTCTACACCAGCGCCCGTTTTGCGATGCAGTCCGAGTATACCGACGGCGG
>CASGDD010000070.1 GCA_949300115.1 uncultured Oscillospiraceae bacterium
CGCATCCCATGCCGCCCAGGGTAACCGAATTTGTCCTCACGCTCCCTCCTGCAAAGAAAAATGGATAAGGGAAAATCGGCAGGTTTTGGGTTTTTCCACGGCACGAAATATGATATAATGACCGCAGAGCGGTCATTATACCATTTTGTTTTTTCGCCCCTTGTGGGGCGACCGAAAAAGATGGTGGATCCCATAAGGCTTGCCCTATGGTATAATATTCAATAAGGAAGCACAGCGCCCCATACGGGCGGCTGTGAAAACGCGCCTTCTGCGGCGCGAAGGAGGCGATCCGAATGAGGGAAGATAACCGGATACAGCCCGCCGCTGCGGGCTACCTCGCGCTGGCCGACGTCAGCCTTTACTATCGGGACTATGGCGACCCGGACGCGCCCCATACCCTGCTGCTGCTCCATGGCAATGGGGAGGACTGGCGCTGTTTTGAACACCAGGTCGGACCTTTTACCGACACCGGCTACCGGGTTATTACGCTGGACAGCCGCGGTCACGGCCGGTCGAGCAGGGGACGGCTGCCGATGACCCCCGAGCAGCTTGCCGCCGACGCGCTGGATGCGCTGGACGCCCTCGGGCTGCGCCGGGCGATTCCGGTCGGCTTTTCGGACGGTGGCAACCTTGCGCTGCTGATGGCCACGCTGCGGCCCGACGCGCTCGAGGCGCTCGTCGCCGCAGGCCCGAACCTCGTCCCCGCGGGGGCAAAGCTCTCCGCGCAGCTGCCCTGCGAGTTGCTGACCCCGCCGCTGCGGCTGCTGGGCAAACGCCTGCTTGGCGCAAAACGGAAAGCGGACATCCTCGGGCTGATGGTCGACCAGCCACAGCTCCCCTTCGCCGCGCTGCGGTCGGTGACCTGTCCTGCGCTGATCCTCGGCGGACAGTATGATATGATCCGGGCGGGCCATCTGCGGCATATCGCCGCCGCGCTGCCCAACGGCAGGCTTTGGATCCAGCCGGGGGCCGACCATTTCGTCTTCCGGCAGCCCTGGGCCGAGGTGACCAATCAGCGGGTGCTGGCCTTCCTGCGAGAGGTTCTGTGATAATTTATGGGATTTTTACCTCTGCCCCGTTGACAGCATAGAGACTGCTCTCTATAATATGAATGTAATAATGTTATAACAAATTCGGGCGGCGCTTTTACCGCCGGGGGAAAGGGGGGGCGGCCGATGGGGGAACAGCTTGATTTCAGCGGTCGCACCCAGCTGTATTTTCAGCTTTACGACATCCTTTACCGGGAGATCCGGGAGGGGGTCTACAAGCCCGGCCAGCTGCTGCCCACCGAGAACACCCTGATGGAGCGGTACCACATCAGCCGCATCACGGTGCGAAAGGCGCTCGAACTGCTGATGAACGACGGGTTGATCGCCCGGCGGCGGGGCTGCGGGACCTTTGTGCAGAACAAAAAGGTCGAGCAGACCCTCACAAGGGTCGAGCACTTCGCCAGCGAGATGGAAAAGAGGGGATTTGCCTCCTCGGTGACCATGCTCTCCAACGAGCGGATCTATGCCAGCCGGTCGATCGCCGACTGTCTGGAGATTGCCGAAGGGGACGAGCTGATCCGGGTTGAGCGGCTGCGGTATGCCGATCAGGTGCCGATGTGTATCGAGAGTTCCCATCTGATTCTCAGCCGGTGCCCCGGTGTGCAGGGACAGGATTTTTCCCGCCAGTCGCTGCGCCGGTTTCTTGAGACCGAGTACGGCATTGTCTGGAAGCGCGCCACCCAGCGGATCTACGCGGTCAGCGCCGGCGCGCGGCTGGCCGGATATCTCGGCATCAAGGAGGGGGATCCGCTGCTCTACATCGAGCGGGTCTCCTACGATACCGATGAGCGGCCGGGAGAGTACTTACAGGCGTGGTACCGGGGGGACAGCTACTATTTCACCGCCGCCCTCAAGGCATAACAACGGTTCTCTTGCATCTTCGGGCAACCGGGGATGCTGAAAATATTAAACAACAACATGCACAGGAGGAAGCCATTATGAAATTCTTTATCGACACCGCGAATGTGGAAGAGATCCGCAAGGCGAACGACATGGGCGTTATTGCCGGCGTCACCACCAACCCGTCCCTGATCGCCAAGGAGGGCCGCGACTACGCCGAGACCCTGGCCGAGATCGCCAGCTTTGTCGATGGGCCGATCTCCGGCGAGGTCAAGGCCACCACCGTCGACGCCGAGGGGATGATCGCCGAGGGCCGCGAGATCTACAAGCTGGATCCCAAGCACATGGTCGTCAAGATCCCGATGACCCCGGAAGGCCTCAAGGCCATCAAGGTCCTCTCCGCTGAGGGCATCCCCACCAACTGCACCCTGATCTTCTCGGCCAACCAGGCTCTGCTGGCCGCCCGTGCCGGCGCGACCTATGTCAGCCCCTTCCTCGGCCGTCTGGACGACATCTCCCAGCCGGGCATCGACCTGATCCGGGACATCAGCGACATCTTCGCCAACTACGCCGACATCGATTGCCAGATCATCGCCGCGTCGGTCCGCAACCCGATCCATGTCACCGACTGCGCGCTGGCCGGCGCTGACATCGCCACCGTGCCCTACGGCGTCATCATGCAGATGACCAAGCACCCGCTGACCGATGCCGGCATCGAGAAGTTCAAGGCCGACTACATCAAGGTCTTCGGCGAATAATTTCGCCCGCCCTCAGATTTTGGGAAAGGATGAGAACCGTACATGACAAACGCTGAGAAAAAAGCCCTCGCCGTCACCGCCTGCAAGGTGCGGATGGGGGTCATCGAAGGAGTCCACGGCGCTAAGGCCGGCCATCCCGGCGGCAGCCTGTCCGCCGCCGACGTCTTCACCTATCTGTATTTCAAGGAGATGAAGATCGACCCGAAGAACCCGCGCTGGGAGGATCGTGACCGTTTCGTCCTCTCCAAGGGCCACACCGCGCCTGGCCTGTACGCCGCGCTGGCGAACCGCGGCTTCTTCCCGGTCGAGGATCTGCCCACCCTGCGTCACATCGACAGCTATCTGCAGGGCCATCCCAACATGAACACCGTCCCCGGCATCGACATGTCCACCGGCAGTCTGGGC
>CASGDD010000071.1 GCA_949300115.1 uncultured Oscillospiraceae bacterium
CGCCGCGAAATGAAAAAGCAGGCGAAAACGCCTGCTTTGACATCGACATCGTAGAAAGCGTCGCGGGGTTAGCGGTACTTGCGCTTGCGAGCAGCTTCCGACTTCTTTTTGCGCTTCACGGAAGGTTTTTCATAATGCTCCCGTCTGCGAACTTCCTGCAGGACGCCGCTTTTGGCGCACGAGCGCTTAAAACGCCGCAGGGCACTGTCCAGGGATTCATTATCCTTGACATGAATTTCTGCCATCCTATTCCCTCCCTCCGCTCCGTGCAGGGGTCTTTATACACATCTGCGGATGGGATCCGGTTTCGGATCAACCAAACACATCTGGTATCCAAACATCGTGCGGGTCTATTCCAATATGCACCGTCTATTATAGCCGCACAAGGTGGGTTCTGTCAAGTTCTTTTCTGACAAGAAAGCGGCCGGAAATTCTACGTTTTGCCCCGATTTTCCCCGGCCGCTCGGGCATGTTACAATAAAAGCGGCAACAAAATCCCACAACAAGGAGGTTTTCCCATGCCCATTGTCACCAT
Source organism: uncultured Oscillospiraceae bacterium (assembly GCA_949300115.1). Taxonomy (GTDB): domain Bacteria; phylum Bacillota; class Clostridia; order Oscillospirales; family Ruminococcaceae; genus CASGDD01. The sequence continues at coordinate 536 of CASGDD010000071.1, forward strand.
CGAGATGTTCGCCGGACGCACCGAGGACCAGAAACGGGCGCTCGTGCGGGCGGTCACCGACGCCATCGCCGAGACCTTGCAGGTCAGCCCCGACGCGGTCACCATCATCCTGCACGATATGGAGAAGCACAACCACGCCAAAGGCGGCGTCCTCACCTGTGACCGCTAGCTTCCACCCCAGCCATCACAACAAGCACAACAAGGCCCCATCCGAAGCCATACGCCGCGGATGGGGCTTTGTCCTGTTCCGATCGGATATGTTATTTGACCACCAGGTTGACCAGCTTGCCGGGGACATAGATCTCCTTGATCAGCTCTTTGCCGGCAATCTCCTCGGCGATCTTGGGATCGGCCTTGGCCATCGCAATCGCGTCGGCGGCGGCGATATCGGCCGGGACGGTGGCGCGGCTGCGGATGCGGCCTTTGATCTGGAAGACGATCTCGACCGTATCCTCCCGGCATTTCTCGGGATCGTAGACCGGCCACTTCTGATCGGTCATCATCCCGCCGTACCGGCACTGCTCCCAGATCTCCTCGGTAATATGCGGCGCGAAGGGATTGAGCAGCGTCAGCAGCACCTTGTACTCCCCGTCGGTGGCGCCGCCCGCGTCGTAGAGGGCGTTGACCAGCGTCATCATCTGGGCGATGGCGGTGTTGAAGCCGAGCGTCTCGGTATCCTCCGACACCTTGCGGATGGTCTGGTGCATCAGCGTCTCCAGCTCGGGGCGGAAGCCGTCGCCGGGGAGGCGCTTGTCCATCAGTCCCCAGACCCGCTCGAGGAAGCGGGTGCAGCCCTTGATGCTCGAGGATTTCCAGGGCGCGCTCTTCTCAAAGTCGCCGATGAACATCTCGTAGAGGCGCATGGTATCGGCGCCATAGTCGCGGACGATATCGTCCGGATTGACGACATTGCCGCGGCTCTTGGACATCTTCTCGCCATTCTCGCCGAGGATCATGCCGTGGCTGGTGCGCTTGGAATAGGGCTCGGGGCAGCTCACCACCCCGATATCGTAGAGGAACTTGTGCCAGAAGCGGGAGTAGAGCATATGCAGGGTGGCGTGCTCCATGCCGCCGTTGTACCAGTCGACCGGCATCCAGTAGTCGAGCGCCTCCTTCGAGGCGAGGGCGCCGTCGTTGTGGGGATCGCAGTAGCGGAGGAAGTACCAGCTCGAACCGGCCCACTGGGGCATCGTATCGGTCTCCCGCTTGGCCGGCCGGCCGCATTTCGGGCAGGGGACGTTGACCCAGTCCTCCATCTTGGAAAGCGGGCTCTCGCCGTCGTCGGTCGGCTCATAGCTCTCCACCTCGGGCAGACGCAGCGGCAGCTCGCTCTCGTCGAGCGGCACCCAGCCGCAGTGCTCGCAGTAGATCAGCGGGATCGGCTCGCCCCAGTAGCGCTGGCGGCTGAACACCCAATCACGCAGCTTGTAGTTGACCTTCGGACGGCCCTTGCCCTCCGCTTCCAGCCAGGCGATGATCTTCTTTTTGGCCTCCTCGACCGGCAGCCCGTCGAGCATACCGGAATTGACCATAATCCCGGTGGCGCAATCGGTGAAGGCTTCCTTCTCGACGTCGCCGCCCTGCACCACCTCGATGATCGGCAGGTCGAATTTCTTCGCGAATTCCCAGTCGCGGGTATCGTGGCCGGGGACCGCCATGATGGCGCCGGTGCCGTAGCTCATGAGGACATAGTCGGAGATGAAGATGGGGATCTCCTCGCCATTGACCGGATTGACGCCGTTGACGCCGCGAAGCCGCACGCCGGTCTTCTCCTTGACCAGCTCGGTGCGCTCGAAGTCGCTCTTGCGGGCGGCCTCCTGCTGGTAGGCACGCACCTCGTCCATATTCTCAATCCGACCGGCCCACCGCTCGAGGTAGGGATGCTCGGGCGAGATGACCATATAGGTCGCGCCGAAGAGGGTATCCGGGCGGGTGGTATAGACGGTCAGGGTATCGCCGGCGGTGGTCGCGAAATCGACCTCGGCGCCGGTCGAACGGCCGATCCAGTTGATCTGGCTGGTCTTGACCCGCTCGATGTAATCGACCGTGTCGAGATCGTCGAGCAGCTTCTGGGCATACTCGGTGATGCGGAGCATCCACTGGCTCTTGACCTTGCGGATGACCTCGCCGCCGCAGCGCTCGCAGACGCCGCCGACAACCTCCTCGTTCGCCAGCACCACCTTGCAGGAGGTGCACCAGTTGACCGCCATCTCCTTCTTGTAGGCCAGCCCCTTCTTAAAGAGCTGGAGGAAGATCCACTGGGTCCACTTGTAGTAGCCGGGATCGGTGGTGTTGACCTCTCGATCCCAGTCGAACGACAGGCCGAGGCTCTTGATCTGCTCGGTGAACCGCTTGACGTTCTCCTTGGTCACCACCGCTGGATGGACGTGATTTTTGATCGCGTAGTTTTCCGCCGGCAGGCCGAAGGCATCCCAGCCGATCGGGTAGAGGACGTTGTAGCCCTGCATCCGGCGCTTGCGGGCGACGATATCCAGCGCGGTATAGGGGCGCGGATGCCCGACATGCAGTCCGGTTCCCGACGGGTAGGGGAACTCGATCAGCGCGTAGTATTTGGGCAGCGTGTAGTCGTTCTTCGCCGCAAATACCTTCTTCTCCTCCCAGATCTTCTGCCATTTCTTTTCAATGCTCTTGTAGTCGTAGCGCATCGGCCACTTATGCCTCCCCAATACCGAATTCGCTGAGATCGACCGGCTCACCGTCCGCCCACAGCCGCTCGAGCTTGTAGAACTCGCGGGCCTCGGGGTTGAAGATGTGCACAATGACCTCACCGTAATCGATGAGCACCCAGCTCGCGCTGCCGTAGCCTTCGACCCGCGCGGGCGAGATCTCATCGTCCTTTTTAATCTGATATTCCACCTCGTCGGCCAGCGACTTGACATGGGTCGTCGAGGTGGCGCCCGCGATGACAAAATAGTCGGCGACAATCGTCAGATCGCGTACCTTGATCGCCTGGATGTTCATGCCCTTCTTCTGATCGAGAATGTGTACGATATCTTTTACCAGTTCGAGGGATGTCATAACCTCTCTCCTTCCGCAGGTTCCGCGTGGGCTCGGGTGTCGAGGGTGTGCAGAATGTCGTTGTAGGCGGCAAGCGTCCGGGGGTAGATGACCTCGAGGTTCCCCGCCGCCTCCTTGATAAAGAAGGCGAGCGCATACCGCATCGCCTCGTCGAGGTCGCGCAGGACAATCGCGCGGGCCAGGTTGACGTCGGGATAGTCGCGGTCCTCGCTGGTGAGATCGGCGAGATAGACCACCTTGTCGAGCAGCGTCATCCCCGCCCGGCCGGTCGTGTGCCAGCGGATGGCCGAGATGACCGCCTCGTCCCGGATGCCGTACTCCCGCTGGACCCATTCGGCCGCCGCGAAGGCGTGCCAGATGCCGCGGGAAACGAGAAAATCGTTGTCTAGTATTATACCAGAGCCGCGCAGGATATGCAACAAACTGTCGGACTTCATCTCTTTGCAGCAGTCGTGCAGAATCCCCGCCAGCTCCGCCCGTTCCCGGTCGGCCCCATACCGCTCGGCAAGGCGCACCGCCTGCTTCGCCACCGCCAGCGAATGGTTGTACCGCCGGTCGGACA
>CASGDD010000072.1 GCA_949300115.1 uncultured Oscillospiraceae bacterium
TGCCGGGATCCCATGGCAGCCTTCCCCAATGATCCTTCCCCTGGGCCGGGGATTGCGCGCGGCGCTATCTGGATGCGTTCGATGGAAAAACCGTGCCGCGTGGGATGAAAGGGGAGGGAATAGCATACATCGTGTAGAATTGCGCGGAAAATATACAAAACCGGCCGGAACTTAAGGCACCGGCCGGTTTTCTGTTCGGATGCGGGGACTACCAGTTCCAGCTGTCCTCCGCCTCGGGGCGGGCGGGAGTCGCCGGCTCCGGTTGGGGTTCGTCCTGCTGGACGGGCGTGGGGGTATACCGCTGGTACATGATCCCCTCAAGCTCGCGGATGCGTACCGCTGTGTTGGCGGCAAAGCTGTTGTTGACAAAGATGACGTCGTCGATCCCGTTCTCGCGGACAAAGTCGACCAGCGGCAGCTGGAAATAGCGCTGATCGACGACATAGACCTCGTCGTAGTGGTCGATGAGGAAGGGGGCGAAGGCGTTGCCGAACGACTCCTTGGTCATCAGCACCTTCCGCCCGGTGCCCGCCTCGGTGGTGATTTTGATGAGCGGATAGTCGCCGCCGAGGAAGACCGAGTAGGCGTTGCCGCCCGAAGCCGATTCCACCCAGACCTGGGTCGAGCGGGCGGTGTAGGGATCCCCGCGATCGTAGCGGACAGCCGACTCGGGGGTGGGGGAGATGAAGTACTCGACATAGTCCTCCTCGAGGGTGACATCGGTCGTGTAGGCGTACATCGTCCCGCGGAAATTTTCGATGACATGCCGCTCATACGCGTCGAGCGGGAGGGGGGTCAGCCCGGCGCTCTCGCAGAAGGCGACATAGGCGTAATAGGCGCCGCGCCCTGTCCAGTGGTGGTCGGAGTTGAAGTAGAGATACTCGTCGGCGTGCATCTCCAGCTGCCGGTAGGCATCGACACCGGCGATCCCCTCCAGCTGGCTGTAGATATAGTCGATGTTGTCCTTCTGGGAGGCGGTCAGGCTCTGCAGCCGCTCGGGCAGCGCAAACTCGATCGAGGTGGGAATGACCAGGCTGTAGACGTTGACATCCTCCCCCCAGGCCTCCTTGTAGCGGTTGAGGATGCTCGCGTACCAGTCGGCCATCTCGGTGCCGCCGGCGCCAAAGACGCTCATCGCCTTGCCCTTGTAGACAAAGATGTTGCCGCTCCATTCGCCATTGTCGCCATCGTCCGCGACCACATGGGGGGTGTACGGCTCCTCCTCGTCGGGGGCCTCGGGCGGCACGGCCGAACCGGAGCTGTCGCCGGAGGGCTGGGTTTCGGAGGGGAGATCGGGTGCCACCGGATCGACCGGCGTGGGATTGGCGGGGGTTTGGCTGTAGAGCCGGATGCCGTCCAGCCGCAGCCCGCGCAGATCGTTGATCCATGCCCGCAGCAGGATGAACTGCTCGCGGAAGGGGAAGGTGTCGGCGTAATGCAGCTCGACCCCCCGCACATAGCTGCCTTCAATCAGCGCGTCGGTGGAAAATTCGGGCATCTCGGCAAGCTCCCGCTTTTCCACCTCCGAGACGGTCGGTTTGGGCAGCACCAGCGAGAGGATGCCGAACAGAAAGAGAACGAAGAGAAAGGAGAAGGTGTGGAAGATCTGGGCGTGACGGAGCCCGGCGGCCTGCCGCTTCGCACGGCGCATCTGCTGGCGGGTGGGCAGCGCATCGGCCCGATCGGCGTAATCGTCGGAAAAGGGTTTGGTGGTCATGGCGGTGGTATCCTCGCGGCGGTTAGAATTTGAGGTCAGAATTTAAAGTAGAGGAAGGGATTGTAGCTCTCCCCGACCAGCAGGGCGGTCGAGACGAGCAGCATGGCGATGCTTGCGAGCGACTGGAAATAGGTCGAACAGGTCTTGACCGGGACGGAGGCCTCGGTGTAGAGACGCTTTTTAAAGAGCGGGAGGATGGGCGCACAGAAGAGGATGGCCAGCAGAATCCAGAAGAGGTTGTTCATGAGGACAATCTCCAGCTGGATATCCCACAGCGGCTGGCCGGAGAGGCCGAACATCACCCGCAGGATGCCCCCCAGCCGGTCCAGGTCCTCGAAATAGAAGAGGGTCCAGCCGACCAGGGTGATGAAGATCATATAGAGATGGTCGACAAGCCGCGGCAGCTTTTCAAGCACCCGGCCGAGGAACAGCCGCTCGAGCGCGATCAGCACCCCGTAGTAGAGTCCCCACAGCACGAAGTTCCAGCTGGCCCCATGCCACAGGCCGGTTAAGAACCAGACGACAAACAGGTTGCGGTAGAGATGCCGTCGGTTGCCGCCGAGGGGGATATAGACATAATCGCGGAAAAAGCTGGACATCGAGATATGCCACCGCCGCCAGAAGTCGGAGACCGACGCGGCGATGTAGGGGTAGGTGAAGTTCTCGTAGTAATGGCAGCCGAACATCCGCCCGAGCCCCAGCGCCATGTCCGAGTAGCCGGAGAAGT
>CASGDD010000073.1 GCA_949300115.1 uncultured Oscillospiraceae bacterium
CCCGCGACCAGCGCGCTGCTCGAGCGGATGCTGCGCGAGACCTTCCCGCCCGAATATGTCGCCGTCGTGACCGGCGGTCGGCAGGAGAATACCGCGCTGCTCGAGGAAAAATTCGATCTGATCTTCTTCACCGGCAGTCAGGCGGTCGGCAGGGAGGTGCTGCGCCACGCGGCCGAGCATCTGACCCCGGCGGTACTCGAGCTGGGCGGCAAGAGCCCCTGTATCGTCGACCGGACGGCGAATATCCCCCTCGCGGCCCGGCGGATCGTCTTCGGCAAATATCTAAACTGTGGCCAGACCTGTGTCGCGCCCGATTACATCCTCTGCGACCGGCAGATCAAAGACCGGCTGCTCGAGGCGATCGACCGGGAGATCACCCGGCAGTATGGCGAAAGGCCGCTTGCGAATCCCGACTACGGGCGGATTATCAGCGGGAAACATTTCGACCGGTTATGCGGGCTGCTCGACGCCGGATCATCCAAGATCATCCGGGGCGGCGGGCGGAATCGGGACACCCTTCAGATTGAACCCACCCTGATGGACGGCATCGGCTGGGAGGACGCGGTGATGGGGGAGGAGATCTTCGGCCCCATCCTGCCGGTGATGAGCTACGATCGGATGGAGACGATCTTCCCGATGCTCGAGGCGCATCCCCACCCGCTTGCCCTCTATCTCTTTTCCTCCGACCGCCGGACGATTCGGGAGGTCACCGCCCGCTGCCGGTACGGCGGCGGCTGCATCAACGACACGATCATCCATCTCGCGACCAGCGCGATGGGCTTTGGCGGTTTCGGCGAGAGCGGCATGGGCGCCTACCACGGCAAGGTGGGCTTCGACGCCTTCTCCCACGACAAGAGCATCGTTCACAAACGCACCTGGCTCGATCTGCCGATGCGCTACCAGCCCTACAACCGCAAGCTCTATGCCCCCCTCCTTCGCCTCTTCCTCAAATAGGTCGGCCGGGCAGTGCCCGCTGGCGATTGCGACCTTGATTTCGCCGCCAGCCGGAACGCAGTGCAGGCTGGAAACAGGCGAAATCATGCGATTGCCGTCGTGGGTCCTTAGAAGTTCATTCCAAACAGCGTGCCGTGCAGAAAGGGCGGATGTTCGTCGAGGGTGAGGCAAAAAACCTGATCGGGGGCGAGCAGGGTGGTTTCGGCGCAGTAGCCGACACACAGCAGGCCGAGCAGCGCCATACAACCGGCCATGGTCAGCGCGAAGGCAGCGAGGAACAGCCGGCGGCGGTGGCGGGCTTCACAGCGACGGCGGTGGCGGGCGGCGGCGGGGGAGGGGATACGCCGCAGCGAAAGCGGCAGCGCGGGCGCGGCAGGGTCATGGATCATCGGGGGAGTACCTCCTCGTCGGATGATATGTAGCCGCGCAGGGTGGCCGCAAGCGCCTTGCCGATGCATTCGCCCGCATAGAGCGCCTCGCTCATGCTGTTGGCGTGTCCCCCCACCTCGATGAGCAGCGCGCCCGGCATCAGATGCTGGTTGTAGCGGCGGTAATCGAAGAGGATGGGGCGGGTCAGTCCGGGAAACATCGATTCGAGATTGGCCTGCAGATCGGCGGCAAAGCGGAGATTTTCCTCCCAATAGGGATTATCCAGCGTCCCGTCGTCACAACCGGCGATAATCATCACCTGGGCGGCGTTCCGTCCGTCGATCTCGGCCACCGGCGCCATCCGGGTACCGTCCTCCGTTTCCAGCGCGTCCCGGTGGATATCGAGGATAATTTTGATCGAGGGATAGCGTTCGAGATAGCTCTCGATCGTCTCCCGCGAACGGTCATAGCTGCCGTTGTAGGAGGGATAGTCATGCTGGGTTTTATCATGTACCACCCCGATCCCCAGCGCCTCCAGCTGGGCGGCGATGACATCGCCCACCCGGGTGACATTGCGGTCGTTGTCGGTCGTGCGGCCGGAGGCATCCTCTTTGTCAAAATAGTCGCGGGTCACCGGTTCATAGCTCTCGGTGGCATGGGTGTGATAGAGCAGCACCTGCGGTTCCTCGGTATCGGCGAGGGTGATCCCGCTCTCCGCTTTGAGAAGGGCGGCGACCGCGTCGTCGGACAGGGCGGTCACATTGCGCAGATAGCCCGAACGGAGCTTGACATACCCCGCGCCCGCCGATCCCCCGCTATACTGCTGGCGGAGGATCGTCCCCCGGCGGTTCTGCGGCACCGGCAGCACCACCGGTTCCTCGTAATAGGAGAGGGAGGGGGTGGTTTCCGCCGGGGTATCGACAGGGGCATGGTCAGGTTCGGATTCCGTCTCCGGTTCGGCGGCATCCGATGCCGTTGCCTCCCCGACATCCCCGGCATCCCCGGCAGACTCCGCCGCTTCACCCGTCTCCTCCATCGGCAGGGGCAGCGCCGGCTCGGCCATCACCCGGCCCTCGAGATAGGCGACACCGCCCTCCGGCATGACCGTCAGCGCCGAGAGAAAGGCGGCGTCCCGACTGAGGCTCAGAAGGGT
>CASGDD010000074.1 GCA_949300115.1 uncultured Oscillospiraceae bacterium
TTGGCAAGCGTCTCGTCGTCGACATGCAGGGTGAGTGTCTTCTCGAGGACGTCGATGGTGATCTCGTCCCCATCCTCCACCAGCGCAATCGGACCGCCCAAGGCCGCTTCGGGGGAGATATGGCCGACGAAGCAGCCGTTGTTGGTGCCCGAGAAACGGCCGTCGGTGATGAGCGCGGTCGAGGTGCTGAGGCCCTGGCCGTGCAGCAGTTTCATCGGGGTGAAGAGCTCCTTCATGCCCGGTCCGCCCTTGGGCCCCTCGTAGCGGATGACCACCACATGTCCCGGCTTGACCCGATTCTTTTCGATGGCGGCGACACACTCGTCCTCCGAATCAAAACAGATCGCTTTGCCGGTGAAGCGGCGAACCTCCGGCTCGATGGCAGCCGGTTTGGAGACAGCGGTATCGGGGGCGAGGTTGCCACGCAGGATGGCAAGTCCGCCCGAACGGCTGTGAGGATGCTCGAGGGTGGCGATCATCTCGGGATTCTCGGGATAGGGGCTGTGGAAGCCGTCGAGATTTTCACCCATCGTTTGACCGGTGACGGTCAGCACGTCGGTGTGGAGGTGCGGACGGATGACCTGCATCACCTTGGGAATGCCGCCGGCGTGGTGGAGGTCGCTGGCGTCAAAGTCATGGGTGGCAGGGTTGACCTTGGCGATGAGGGGGATCTCCTCGCTGTAGCGGTCGAAGGCGTTCATAATCTCCTGGGCATCGATGCCGATTTCGTAGGCGAGCGCCGAGGAATGCAGCACCGAGTTGGTCGAACCGCCGATTGCCATCATCGTCATAATCGCGTTTTCGATCGATTCTCGGGTGATGATATCGCGGGCGGTGATACCCTTGCGCACCAGTTCGACGATCATCTCACCGCTGCGCATGGCGAGCCGCAGCCGGTCGTTGTAGGGTGCGGGGATGAGCGCACCGCCGGTCAGGGTCATGCCAAGCGCCTCGGCATAGCAGCACATGCTGTTGGCGGTGCCCATAAACTGGCAGGAGCCGCAGCTGGGGCCGAGCACCTCGGTCACCTGGCGGACCTTTTCGACGTCCAGTTTGCCGGCATAGACGCTGCCCATCGCCTCGATCGAGGTGGTGGTGTCCGCCTTTTTCTGGTCGCCGAAGGAGGGGGCGGAGAGCATACAGCCGCCGGGGACAAAGATGCAGGGGATATCCAGACGGGCGGCGGCCATCAACATGCCGGGGACGATCTTATCGCAGCTGCCGAGCAGCACCAGGCCGTCCAGCAGGTGGGCGTTGGCGACGATTTCGATCGAATCGGCGATGGTGTCGCGGGAGGGGAGGACATAGTTGTTGCCGTTGTGGCCGTTGGCGATGCCGTCGCAGCAGGCGATGGTGCCGAATTCGGCGGGGGTGCCGCCCGCGCGGTAGATGCCGTATTTGACCTGCTCGGCCAGATCCCGCAGGATGGTGTGGCCGGCAACCATATCCGAAAAGGAGTTGGCGATGCCGATGATCGGGCGTTCAAGGTCGCTCTGTGAATATCCGGCTGCCTTCCAGAGCACCTGGTTCATCACATTCTCCATCTTGGTGAAGAGGCCGACATGGTTTTCCTTCTGCATTCTCAAAAACCTCCTGTATCGGTCGATTCAATCGGGGGATCGATCGTGGGGATGGAATCCTCTGTTCATTGTACCGCGCCGGAGGGAGGATGTCCAGAGCGCGTTTTGTGCAAATCGACCTTGCAAATCCGGATAACTTCTACAAAAATCCACATGAGATGGAAAATAACCCGATTGGTTTATGAAAAAAGAGATGGTATAATGGGGGCAGAAGCCCACGGCGGCGGGGAGGCAGGGTCTCCTGGCTGCCCGGGGGAGCAAACGGAAAGGGGACCACAACGATGGGACGGGTTGTTATCACCGATTATCTGTATGAAAATCTCGACGAGGAGCGCCGCATCATCGAGGGCGCGGGGCATGAGCTCATCGCCTGCCAGTGCCACAATGAGGATGAGGTCATCGAGGCTTGCCGGGATGCCGACGGGGTCATCATCCAGTATGCCTCCGGTTCGCGCCGGGTCATCGAAAACTGTCCGAAGCTCCGGGTCATCTCCCGCTATGGCATCGGCTATGACACGGTGGATACCGCGGCGGCGACTGAGCACGGGGTCTATGTGGCCAATGTGCCCGACTACTGTCTCGACGAGGTTTCCAGCCATGCCATCGCGCTGCTGATGACGCTGGCGCGGGGCATCCTGCCGCTCTGGCGGGAGACCACCTCGGGCGGCTGGGACTATGCGGTGGCCCGCCCGGTCTATCGGATGGCGGGCAGGACGCTTGGCATCCTCGGCTATGGCCGCATCGGACGGCTGGTGGCCCACAAGCTGAGCACCTTCGGACTGCACATCCTGGCCTGCGATCCCAATGTGTCGGCGATCGATATGCAGCAGTATGGGGTGCGCAAGGTCGATTTCGATACCCTGCTGGCCGAGAGCGACTATCTCACCCTCCATCTGCCGCTGTCGGCCGAAACCCATCATATCATCGACGACGCGGCCTTTGCCAAGATGAAGCGGGGCGTCATCCTGATCAACACCGCCCGCGGTTCGATTGTCAGCGAGGCGGCGCTGGTACGGGCGGTGGAGGCGGGGATCGTCTCGGGCGCCGGCATCGATGTCACCGAATCGGAGCCGCTGGAACAGGAAAGCCGGCTGCGCAGCCTGCCGGGGGTCATCCTCACCCCCCACTTTGCCTGGCATTCGGAGGAGTCCCAGGTGCGGCTGCAGCAGAGTGCCGCCGAGGAGGTTGTGCGGGTGTTGGCCGGCGGGCTGCCGAAGAACCTCGTCAACACCGAGATTCTCACCCGGCGCTGAGGGGATTCCGCTCAGAGGATGCAGAGAGAATCTGGATCGACCAGCCCTTGATCGAAGAGCTGCGGCAGCGGGATACCTTCCAGTGTGCGTGTGGCTAACCGCGCAATCAGCGTCCGGCGGTCCTCGAAGGGCGCGAGCATTTCGACCGATACCGGCTCGCTGTTCCGGCAGAACTGCCAGTACCCCGCCCGGTTGGTGATCGAGTAGCGGATGCCATGGCAGGCGAACTCAATCTCCCGCCCCACCTGCAGCTGTGCGGCGAGACCGGCAAAATCCAGCGTTGCCACCTAGAATCCCCCTTTGATGCGACGATCGGTTATCCGCAACCATTGTAACCGATCGAACGGTTGTTGTACAGCAAACGGGAGGCTGACCCCACAGGGTCAGCCTCCCGTTATAAGGATGGGCAGATACAAGGATACGGGGGGAGCGATCAGGCGCCCAGCGCTTCCCAGATGCCGGTGATATAGCTGGCGCCGAGCGCACGGTCGTAAAGGCCGTAACCGGGTTTGCCGGTCTCACCCCAGATCATCCGGCCGTGGTCGGGACGGAGATAGCCGTCAAAGTGGTTGTCATGCAGCGCGCGGACGATGGCAACCATGTCGAGCGAGCCGCAGCCGCTGAAGTGGGCCGACTCCTCGAAACTGCCGCCCGGCAGCAGCTTGACGTTGCGCAGATGGACGAAATGGATCCTGCCCATCGCGGCATATTTGCGAACCATCGCCGGAATGTCATTTTTGGGGCTTGAACCGAGCGAGCCGGTGCAGAAGCAGAGCCCGTGGTGGGGATCGTCGGAAAGTGCGAGCAGCCGGTCGAGGTTCTGTTCGTCGGTGATGATGCGGGGCAGCCCGAAGATATCGATCGGGGGATCGTCGGGATGGATCGCCATGTTGACATCACACGCGGCAGCCACCGGCAGAATTTCACCGAGGAAATGGGCGAGGTTCTGCCAGAGATCCTCCTTGGTGATCTGGCTGTAGGCGTCGAACAGCGCCCGCAGGTCCTCCTTGCGGTAGGAGCTGTCCCAGCCGGGGAGGGAGAGCTCGCCCTTGAGGGGATCCATCTTGGCGAGCTGGTCGGCGTAGTAGACCAGGTCGGTTGAACCGTCGGGCAGCTGGTGGTCGAGCTGGGTGCGGGTCCAGTCAAAGACCGGCATGAAGTTGTAGGTGATGCATTTGATGCCCGCTTTGGCCAGCCGGCGGATGGTTTCCTTGTAGTTTTCGATGTAGCGGTCGCGGCTGGGGCGGCCGAGCTTGATGTCCTCGTGGACGGGGACACTCTCGATCACCTCGAAGGCAAGACCGGCGTCCTCAATCTGCTTTTTCAGTGTGAGGATGGACGATTCCGGCCACACCTCACCGACCGGGACGTCATAGACGGCCGAGACAATGCCGTGCATGTTGGGAATCTGGCGGATCTTCTGCAGGGTAACCGGGTCGTCCGGCCCGTACCACCGAAAGGAGAGCTTCATAACTACCTCCGAAATCGCTGTAAATTGGAAGGACCACTTGCAGCATACCTTGTTGTGAAGGTTTTGTCAAGCGTTCGGAAAGCGCTTTCAGAGGGAAGCATGGATTTCTCCCTTTTGTTTGTTTTTTTGCCGGTTTTCGCCCTTTTTATGGTCAATATCACAGCGGCCTGCTGTGGCGCTCCCCTTCCGGCCATGCATGGACGCCCGTGCCCCCCTCTGCATGGCAAAAGGGAGGGGGTACCGGCCGAACTTTTCGTCGGAATGCCGGTTGGCTCTTGCGCAAAAGCGGGTTTTTTCGTATAATAAATATACACCGTATCGGGAGCGTCTTCCTGATGCGGTCGATTGTCGGTTGGCGAACCATGTGCGGCACACGCACAGAGGATTTTATCGGCGAAGGATGGGAGAATGTAGGTATGAACATGGTATTTGTGGTGAACGCTGGCAGTTCGAGCTTGAAGTACCAGCTGTTCAACATGGATGATGAGTCGACCGTCTGTTCCGGGCTTTGCGAACGGATCGGGCTGGAGGATGGCATTGTCACCCATAAATGGAAGGGACAGAAGAAGACCTTCCATACCGAGCTTGCGACCCAGAAGGACGCTCTTGAGATCGTCGAAAAGATGATGCTGGGGGGAGAGACCCAGGTGATCGACCGCCCGGAGGATATCGTGGCGGTGGGGCACCGGATGACCTTCAGTCTCAGCGGTTCGAATGAGATTACCCCCGAGGTGGAAAAGGAGATCCTTTCCCATCTCGATATGTTCCCGCTGCATCTGCCGCATATGATTGCCTGTTTTGAGGCCTGCAAGGAGGTCTACCCCCACGCGACCCATGTCGCGGTCTACGACAATTCCTTCCACCTCACCATGCCGCCCAAGGCGTATATGTACGCCATCCCCTACGAGTTTTACGAGAAGTACGGCATGCGCCGCTACGGCTACCACAGCTCCTCCTTCCGCTATGTCATCGGCAGGCTGGAAGAGTTGTGCGGACGTCCGGCGAGTGAGATGAAGGTGGTGGCCTGCCATCTCGGCGCAGGTGCTTCCATCTGCGCGATCGACGGCGGCAAATCGATCGATACCTCGATGGGCTACACCGCCCTGGCCGGCCTGATGATGGGCACCCGCGCGGGGGACGTCGATCCCTCGGTGCTGCCGGAGATTGCCCGCAAGAAGGGGCTTACGCCCGATGAGCTCGACAAGGTCATCTACAAGCAGTCGGGCCTCTACGGCGTTTCGGGTGTCTCGAGCGACGAGCGGGATGTCATCGAGGCGGCTGAGCATGGCAACAAGCGCGCCCAGCTTGCGCTCGATATGAACCGTTACCAGATCAAAAAGCTGATCGGCGCCTACGCTGCCGCGATGGGCGGGCTCGATGCGGTGATCTTTACCGGCGGCATGGGTGAAAAATCGGAAGGGCTGCGGCATGATGTCTGTGAGAATATGGAATTCTTCGGCATCAAGCTGGACGAGCAGCGCAACCTCGAGCTCAACCGCAAGGAGGGTAAGATTTCCACCGACGACAGCCCCACCTCGGTCTGGATCATTCCGACCAACGAGGAGCTGATTATCGCGCGGGATGCCTACCGGATTCATAACGAAAAGCAGCATCAGGCGTGATCACACAAGATGTCATACAAAATGCCTCCATCGATTGCGATGGAGGCATTTTTGATGCAGCTTTACACCGAAACGGTAAAACGGCTGGTTGCCTGCGGACTCTGGCCGCTCGCGTTCACCTGATAGGCGGTGAGGGTGTAGTCGCCGGGAGCCAGCGCGAGGGTGGGAATGAAGGTCCAGATGCCGTTTGCCGGGACGGGGACATTGCGGCATTCGATGCCGACGATACAGATGCCCACCGTGCTGCCGGGGGAGGCGGTGCCGCGGATGGTGGGATAGGGGGTGGCGACCACGCCGCCATCCGGCGGGGTGACGATCACCGGAGCGGTGAGACCGCTGTCCTGTCCGATGGTGATCGACCGGGTGGCGACGGTGACACAGCGTCCGGGCCCCTCCATCACCGCGCTCATCGTATAACTGCCGGCGGCGAGCGGGATGGGATTGGCGACACTCCAGCTGCCGTTGGCATTGACGGTGGTGATCAGCTCCTGTGGATAGCCGGAGAAGCTGACCCGGATGGTGGCGCCTGGCGCGCCGGTGCCCGCGACGACCGGCAGCGAGGACAGAATCCCACCGGCGGCGGGGGTGGTAATCACCGGGCTGGGACAGACCGGTGTGCCGCCGTCCGGCATGCCCCAGCAGCAGGGGATGGGGATGCAGCAGAGGGGCGGCAGGCAGGGACGGCAGTGCGGCCGCCGGCAGCAGCGATCGTTGTCGCAGCCCTCTTCATAAACCGCCAGACAGCCGGTGCCCGGGTAGCGGTTTTGTGCATAGGAGTTGGCCATAAAAACACCTCTTTGTGGAAGTCCGCCGTTTTGTGGGCCGCCGGCTCTATGGACAGACGAACGGCCCCGGTGGCGGTGTATACAATCCGAAGCCTGAGAAGATCAGGCAGTTCATCCTATGCGGCAGCGGCGCGGTTGGGCACATACGGCGGTCCAGCAGCGAAAGACAGCGGCCAATCGTTTCGATTGGCCGCTGCCGGTCAGCGGAGGATGCCCGCTTCAGGTTACCCGCTCGAGATCCTTGCGCAGACGTTTGATGATCCGCTTTTCCAAACGGGATATGTAGGATTGGGAGATGCCGATCCGGTCGGCGACCTCCTTTTGGGTATGTTCGGTGCCGCCCAGCAGACCGAAGCGCAGCTGCATGATCTCCCGGTCGCGATCGTCCAGCTGGCTGACCGCCTGCAGCAGCAGATGCCGTTCGGCCTCCCGTTCGATCTCCTTCCCGATCGAATCGCTTTCCGTGCCCAAAACGTCGCTGAGCAGCAATTCGTTGCCGTCCCAATCGATGTTGAGCGGCTCGTCGATCGATACCTCGTTTTTCTGCGGCTGATTTTTCCGCAGGAACATCAGGATTTCATTCTCAATGCAGCGGCTGGCATAGGTGGCCAGCTTGATCCCCCGCTCGGGGCAGAAGGTGTTGACCGCCTTGATAAGACCGATGGTGCCGATGGAGATGAGATCCTCCACACCGATGCCGGTTGATTCGAATTTGCGGGCGATGTAAACGACCAGCCGCAGGTTGTGGACAATGAGCGTCTCTCGTGCCTGCCGGCGATCCGCCTCCGCGGAGAGCTGGCCGAAGACGGCGGCTTCCTCCTCCCGACTGAGCGGAGGCGGCAGAGTTTCCGGCCCATTGATATAGTGGATACGGCCGTTCCAGCCCAGCTGTCCCAGCAATCGGGTGAGTCTTATGAGGATGATCTGGCGGATGGTTGTTCTCATGTCCGCACCTCCTTGGTGGATGGGGATTCTTCCAGGCGGGGATTGAGCAGCAGGTCACAGTCATCCGGCAGCGGTGCGCCCTCGCTGATAGCCAGATAGACCGGTAGCGTCTCCTTTCGGCTCCCGTCGGGATATTCGATCAACATGCTGTCGGGTCGGATGGCTGGTAGCAGCCCGGTGCCGGAGAGGGTGTGGATGGGAATCATCCGAAAACCGGCGGCAGGTAGGGAGGTCATGCTGCGGTCGCCCTTCAAGATGGACTGGACGGCGAGGTCCAGCTCGGGGGAAAGCAGCGGCCGAATCCGTCGATAGCTGCCGACCACGACCGGTGCCCCGGTGAACAGATCGCAGAGGGTATTTCCGGTATCCATCCGGGCAATCAGGATCACCTTGCGCCCCTCCAGACGCACGGTGACCAGCAGCAGTTCGTCCCCTCGGACAGGCAGCTTGCTTTTGGTAAGATAGCTGATCGCCAACGCCGCCAGATAACAGAGAACCGCGGCGGCGATGAAGAAGAGCGGTGAGATGGCAAAATAGGCGATCCCATTTTGATAGACCATGCCGGGTGGTGCGGCAAAATACCAGAGTGCCATCATCAGACCGGCAAAGAGGGTGCTGACCAGCAGAAAAAGCAGGTTGGCCTTGAGGAAGAAAGCACGGCAGCGATAGCCGTAGGCGATCCAGACCATCAGGATGCCGACGGCCCATTTGGAGAGAAAGGTCAGCACCCCGCCGGGCAGCAGGATTGCGAGCGCATACACCCCGCCAACCAGCGCTGCCAGCAGCTGCCGTACCGCCGAGCGGGCCGATGGGATGACCGAAAGAAAATGCTCGGTGGCCGAAAGAAGCAGAAAGTTGATAACCGTGTTGGAGAGAATCAAAAGATCCAGATAGATAACCGTTTGCACCTGCAGACCTCCCCCAGCGGTGGACGATCACCCGCCACCCACTGCCGCCACCCCAGCCGCGGCGGCTCTGCCTCCATTATACCGAGCGCCCCCCAGCCAAAAATGTCGCAATGGAGGTGCCTGGGACAGAAGTAAAAAGCATAGGGTCTGTGCCTTCTTGCGAAAGACAGACCCTATGCTTTTTGGAGAACGGGCGGCCGATCGGAAATCCTTCGTCCGCCTCGGTAAGAGGGTGGCCACTAGGATCCGTTTGCAGTTTGCCACACCTGTTGATAGCGATGGTTTTCCAAACGGTAGACGGCGTCCGCTTCGGTGAGGGGGATGGAGGCGATCGAATCGGCGATGACCCGTGCGCATGTGCCGCAGGAGGCACTCAAGCTCCGAGGGACGGGGGCAAGGGTACAATGGATGCCGGCCGCCTGCGCATCCTTCGAAAAACGAACGGCGCCGTAATGGCTGAAAAAGGTGATAATCCACTCCATAGGATCAGCCCGTGATCATCAGATGGAACTCGTCCCCCTGGCTGATGACCTCGAGATGCCAGCCGTGGTTGGTGGCAAAACGGGTGACATTTTCCACGGCGGTCTGGTTGTCCACTAGGACCTCGTAGCTGGCCGAACGGTCCTGCAGGGCTTTTTTGGTCATCAGTACCGGTTCCGGGCAGGCGCGTCCACGGGCATCGACAACAATTTTACTCATGAGAGTTTGGCCTCCTCTGTTTTGACGCCCGAGACAACGACCGTTTCAGGGGCGGACTCTTTCGACTTGCCGAAGGTATTGATACAGGCAATCACCAGGATGATGGCCAGCACAACGATGGCACCCACCTTACCGTTGGCACCGGTACCGGTGCCGGAGGAAGCGAGGGAGAAGTTGTGGCTGATAGCCGCACCAACCACCATGCCCAGCACGGTGATCGCCGAATCCGAGTTGCCTTCACCGGCTAAGATGAGCTGGCGCAGTGGGCAGCCGCCGAGCAGCACCGAGCCGAAACCGACCGCGAGCATGCCGATGAAGTTCCACAGCCCGTCGGTATGAGCAACCGGCTGGGCGGTTTCGGCATCGATCATAAAGCCGGGATGGAACTGGCCCAGCAGCAGATTGCCGAGGAAGGCGACCACAAAGATCGCGATAAAACCGCAGAGCAGCGTCCAGTCGCGGAAGAGGAAGAGATCGCGGATGCCGCCCGCCATGCAGAGACGGGTGCGCTGGGAAACCGCGCCGACGATGAGACCGGCTGCCAGAGCGACGAGGATGGGAGCGTGCATCGATCCGGGGCCCGACTGGCTGAAGAAGAGGAAGGATGCACCCGACAGAAGCAGGATGAACAGGCCGATCTGGATACCGGTGACCGCCACGCCCTCAACAACCGTCTGCTTGTAGGTCCGCTTGAGCGAGAAGCCTTTGTTGAGGAAGAAGGTGCCGCAGAGGATACCCGCTACAAAGCCGGCCAGGCCGACAAGGGCGTTAAAGTCACCGCCGGCAATCCGCAGCACCATCCGCAGCGGACAGCCCAAAAAGACCAGGGCACCGATCATCACACAGGCGCCCAGGATAAACCGGGTGACCGGTGAGGAACCGCCGCGGGGTTTAAACTCGCCGCGGATGACCGACAGGATGAACGCGCCAGCAACGAGACCAAGGATTTCCGGCCGGATGTACTGGACGATCTCCGCACGGTGCAGCCCGATACCGCCTGCGATATCCCGCAGAAAACAGGCGATGCAGAACCCCATATTGGCCGGGTTGCCCAGCAGGACCAGAACGACCGAGGCGGCACCGACGATGCCGCCCGCAATCAACAGATTTCTCTTTTCCTTCAAAACACACCACTCCTTTGCCTATTTCGCAAAATGGCGCAGACCCGCTCAGCGGCCGCAGCAGGTCTGCTGGTCCCATCATAGCAAAGTTTTGAAGGGATGGGAAATCGTTCTTATTCATGATCTGTATCAAATGAATAGAAAATGATGATATAGGTGGTGTGAGCCGAACAAAGTGGCAGCGGATGGGCAGCGCCTATCTGCCAAAAGGTCCCCAGGCATAAGCCTGGGGACCGGCGAACAAGGCGATGTGGGAAAAACGCTCGGGGAGACAATCAGCTCTTGCTTTTGAGAAAAGCGCCGAGCTTTTTGTCCTCCATCCGAATGTGGGAAATCAGCACACCGATCTGTCCGTTGATTGCGGCGAGGTCGGCCACCGAAGGACCCGCCGCCGGAATGGCGCCGGCGACCTCCTGCAGCTTTCTTTTGTAGTTTTCGTGGAAGGTGTGATGGGGCGCATAACCGGGGTAGCCGTATTTCTTCTGCAGCTCCTCCTCATGCGCAAAATGTTTGTTGACATAATCTAAGAGGAATTTGACTGCCGGCTCGAGCGCGCTGCGCCCCTTGCCCATGCCGCAGGCGTCCATCAGCCGATTGACAGCGGCGAAAAGTTCCCGGTGTTCCCGATCGATGATGGCATTTCCACTTTCCAGATCTTTGGTCAGTTCGTACTTCATCTCGTCATATCCTTTCCGATTCCAAAGCCGGTTCACATGCCGGCGGGTGCGTAAGATCCTGCTTGGCCGTCGTGTGATGCTCTTAACTTCCTTAATTTATCACATATAATGAGATTTTTCAAGATAAAAATCAATATTATTATGATTTCCTGGAAGGGATGGAGGTTCTGGAAAGGGCAGAAGGAGGGTGGCGGTTTTCTTTTTTCCCTGCACCAGCATCCGCTTTTGACCTGCGGGAGGCAGGTTAGCAGACTTTGGCAGACGGTCTTACTGCATGAGCTTTTGCTTCACCGTCCATACTTTCTTCGCAGGCAAAGGAAGGATGGATGTGCGGGATGTATCTCAACAAGGTCGAAATCTGCGGGGTCAATACGGCGAAGCTGAAGGTATTGGGCGACAGGGAACAGGCCGAATTGCTGCGCCGGGTACGCCAGGGGGACAGGGAGGCCCGCGAGCAGCTGATCCAGGGCAACCTGCGGCTGGTATTGTCGGTGGTACAGAAGTTTGTCAACCGGGGGGAGAATCTGGACGATCTCTTTCAGGTGGGCTGTATTGGACTGATCAAAGCGATCGACAATTTTGACCCTGGGCAGGATGTGAAATTTTCCACCTACGGTGTCCCGATGATCATCGGAGAAATCCGGCGTTATCTGCGGGACAATAATGCCATCCGGGTCAGCCGGTCGATGCGGGATACCGCCTACAAGGCGATGCAGACCAAGGAACGGCTGACGGCCGAGCTGGGGAAGGAGCCTACGGTGGATCAGATTGCCCGGGAAATGAAGCTGCGCAAGGCGGACGTCGTCCTTGCGCTGGAAGCCATTGTGGAGCCGATCTCCCTCTATGAGCCGATCTACGCGGACAGCGGCGATACCATCTATGTCATGGATCAGCTGGGCACCAAGCCGGAGGAGGACGGACTGCTGGATGAGCTGTCGATCAAGGAGGCGATCAACCAGCTGGGGGAGCGGGAAAAGCGCATCCTTTCCCTCCGTTTTTTTGCCGGCAAAACCCAGATGGAGGTCGCCAAGGAGATTCACATTTCCCAGGCCCAGGTTTCCCGGCTCGAGAAGAATGCGCTGAACCGCATCAAGCGTCAGATCTAAGATCGGTAAAAGTTTTTTTAAAATCCCCCGTGCCTTTCGGGGGATTTTTTGGTATAATAACCCACAGTGTTCGCGAGATACGCGAACCGGTCTTGACCAGCCGATGGAGATGTCGCCTAGTTTGGTCGAGGGCGCACGACTGGAAATCGTGTAGGCGCCAAAAGCGTCTCGAGAGTTCGAATCTCTCCATCTCCGCCATAAAATCAAAACGGTATAGATGCCACTGGCGAAAAGCCAGTGGCATCAACCGTTTCCGGGCTTTTTCGCTCAGAAATTTACGAATGAATCCATAGATGCCAACCGCCGTCTCCCCCTGACGGGTGGGATTCGAACCCCATCTTCTCGAAGGTTGGCAAACCGGAAACGATGTAGTGCCTTTTTTGAAGCATCAATTTTCAAAAAGGGCGCTATTTTTCTATCAATCGAATACACAAAATTTGAGGCGTCAATTTGTTGGTCACGACGGGCCATCAGATTGGCGCCCTTTTTGCTTTCAGACAAATTCAAAAAGGGCACTAAATATCAGGAGGTAGTAAATGAACCGAGAACAATTTTTTCAGGAGCTTCGCACAGCTCTCCACCGTGAGGGATTCACTCCGCAGCCGGAACAGGATGAATTGCTTCCTGTGGAGTGGGATGGTCTCCC
>CASGDD010000075.1 GCA_949300115.1 uncultured Oscillospiraceae bacterium
TGTACCGGCCGGGCCGCACAGCATCCGCTTCCGCGTACAGGAGGAAAGGGGGCGCATACGGCCGCTCTTGGGCAGATGGATAGATGGATTGAGAGTTCGCAATCGGCTGACCTGTAGGTAGGTATCCCGCGTCCCGCCCCGGCCGAGGGCAGGGGACGCCGGAAAAGGAGCCCGCTCTTCCCATCGAAAGGAGAACCCTACGGATGCAGGCGTATGGCATCTGGGACTATGTCGAGGGCTTCTACCCCGATCCCGGCCAGCAGGTCGCCTTCAAGGACTACTCCTTTAAGACCAACGGCTAGCGCCCATCCCGTTGTCATCCCACAAAACTCCAAAAATACCAGGGGCCCGAGGGAAATCCTCGGGCCCCAATTTTGTAGGGTATTTTGATAGGATATGGGATCATGCTATGGGGATGGGATCATGCGGTCAGAGGGTCGGGTTGTTCACAATCCCGATCTGCAAAATCCGGCCGTCGGGGGAGGTGATCATGAAGATGAAGGGGCGGTCGAGGATGAGATAGACCAGCTCGTTGGTCTTGACCACCTCGCCCTGATCCCCCTCGCCGATCCGCTCGGCAGGGAAGAGGCCGACCCCGCGTTCGTTGACCGTCAGGCCGGTGAAGAGATCGAGGGTGGCGGTCTTGAGGCCGTCAGCCAGGGTGGAATAGTCGTTCTCGCCGGTGAGGGCGGAAAGGCCGAGACCCCCGGCATAATCGGAGAGGGTGCCCGTCGAGCTGACCGAGAATTTGGGCATGGTCAGGATGACATCCCCCAGCCGGGAGCGCCCGAGCGCATAGCCGTCGAGCACCTCCTCCAACAGCCAGCTGTTCCGCAGCAGGCTCTGGGGGGTGATACCCCGGTTCGGCAGGATCAGATGCATCCGGCCGCCGTTTTCCAGCGAGAGGTAGGAGGCGAGATAGTCCTCGCCCGAGATGATCGGGTGGGCGTCGATCGTCCGGGAGATGAACTCGGTCTCCACCGTCTGCCGGTCGCTGAGGTGGAAGCTGCGCATCCCGGTCACCCGGCTGTCGAAGGGGATCCGCCAGCTGTCCTCCGCCCGCAGGGTGGTCAGCAGATGGGCATGGCTTTCGCTGGCGCTGCCGGGCAGCTGGACCGTCTGCCAGCGCTCATCCGTCCGTTCGGCAAGCCATTCGCCCATCCGCGCGGCGGTATCCTCGTGGTCGAGGTCGCAGGGATAGACCTCGATATGCAGCTGCTGGGCCAGCGAAAGCAACACATCCCGGTCCGGCTGCATCCGGCGGCCGATCCACAGGCTGTTTTCCATCCAAACGGTGCCGCGCCCAACCAGCCGCTGGTACATCCGGTCGAATTCCCCGGCGGGGTCGGCAATCTCATCGAGCCCGAGCATCCCCCACAGCGTCTCCCGCGTTGTCCCGTCCGCGCTCTCGGCCAGCACCGACAGCGCGCTGTACAGCCCCATCGGGCTGAAAATCTGATTTTCCGCCGTCGAGGAACGGCTGAGCAGCTGGCTCGCGGTATCCATCGCAAAGCGATCGACCGCGTCGAGGAAGGCGGTGCTGTTGTCCGCCGTCTCGTAAACCGTCCAGTCCTCCGGTTCGGGCGGCAGCACCCATGGATCGTCGGCATGGACCAGCAGCCAGACCCCCACCCCCACCGCCAGCGCCGCCGCCAGCAGGCAGGCGAGGGTCGCCAGATCCCATCGTCTGCGAAATTCCCTGCCCATCCTCTGCGCCCCCTTTCCTGCCCGCCCCGATGCCCCGGACATCCGGCGGGGTATAGATAAGAATATTATACCCTCTGCGGGGAAAATGTGCAATCCGGCACGACGAAATATCCCCGCCGCAGGGCATCCCAAAGGGATGGAAAGACGTCGAATGTAGGAACATTTTGCCTTGCGATGGCAGAAAATCCATGGTACAATAAAAATACACCCAGCCGATAAGGCCAGGCGCAGGGCGTTGCGACGACAGACGGTTACGCTTCCTCCGGGGATGGTTTGGAGTACGACCCATCCTTCGGAGGAGGGATCTTCTTTCCTCCTCCATATGAGAGGAGGTGAGGCCATGGTAGAGTACATCGAGCTTTTTGCTCTGATCTCCGCCATTGCGGATCTGTGCTCGCTGGTCATTATGATCAGCTACACAAAAAAGAAGTAACCGTCCCACTTCCCAAGGTGACCGGTTACTTCTAATCCAAACCTGGAGGGGGCCACTGTCTGTCGTCAGCGCCCTTCCTTTATGTCTTTATTATACCCAAATTCCATCCTGATGTCAATCCGACCTGCG
>CASGDD010000076.1 GCA_949300115.1 uncultured Oscillospiraceae bacterium
GGTGAACTTGCGGATATTGAGGTTGCTGTCGACAAAGAGGATGCCGATCATCGTCGAGGAGAGGAAGTTGGAGAGGTCGTTGGTCATCATCGTCAGCTCGTCCAGCTTGAGCTGGTGTTCGGTGTTGACGGTGTAGAGCTCCTCATTGACCGACTGCAGCTCCTCGGTCGAGCTCTGCAGCTCCTCGTTGGCGGTCAGCAGTTCCTCGTTGGCCGCCTGCAATTCGCCGTTGACCGTCTCCAGCCGCTGGATGGTCGACCGCAGATCGCTCTGGGAGACCTGGAATTCCCGCTCGAGGTCGGCGATACGCCGGGCGGCGGTGGCGTCCAGGTCGTACTTCTCGGTGGTCCCGTCCAGCTCGGCCGGCCGGTTCTCGAGGAAGAGCACCGCCACCAGCTCGCTTTCCTCCCCCGGATCGGAGGGGACCGGCTGGATGGTCAGGTCGATCACCTTGCGTCCCGACGGACAATCCACCGCGATATCGGTGTAGGTGATCGGCTTGTGCTCGCTGCGGCAGCGGCTGAGGGCGGTCGCCGCCACCAGCTTGAGGTCGGGATTGAGCATGCTGAAGAAGTTGAGGGTCGCCTTGCCCGGTGCCAGTGCAAGATAGTCGGTGTAGCTGCCGAAGAAATGCAGCACATTGTCGTCCTTGCCGAGCACCACCGAAGCGGGCAGGAAATGCTCGAGGAATTTGATGTAGAGCGTCTCGGCGCCATTGCTGTCGCTCGCGCTGCTGCCCGCGCGGATGCTGCCGGGTGTGATCGCCTGAATGGTCGGCAGATTAAAGGTTGGTGGCGTCAGATCCTCCATCCTGCCCTCCCCCTTGTGTACATAGATCTTTTCGGCGCTGCAGACCGGTTTGAAGAGGTTGACATACTCGCCGGCCGTCTCGCTCTTGCCAAGGAAAAGGAAGCCCCCGTTTTTGAGCGCCGAGTGGAAGATGGCAAACAGCCCCCTGCGGAGCACCGGCTGGAAGTAGATCATCACATTGCGGCAGCAGATGAGATCCAACTTGCCGAAGGGCGGGTCGGAGAACATGTTGTGGGTGGCGAAGACGATCATCCGCCGGAGTTCCTTCGAGATCTGATACTGGTCGTTCTGCTTTAAGAAGAACTTGGCCAGCCGGTCGGGGGTGACGTCGTCGATGATATTCTCCGAATAGATGCCCCGTCCCGCCTGCTCGATCGCCCGGCTGTCGACGTCGGTCGCAAAGATCTTGATATCCCGCTTGACCTGCAGCTCCTCCATCACCTCGACAAAGAGGATGGCGAGCGAATAGGCCTCCTCACCGGTCGAGCAGCCGGCGCTCCAGACGCGGATGGGCTCGTTCTCCTTCGCCTTCTCGACAATCTTGTAGATGGCGTTGTACTTGAGCTTCTCAAAGAAGGCGGGATCGCGGAAGAAGTTGGTCACCCCGATGAGAATCTCCTTGACGAGGATGTTGACCTCCTCCGGGCTGTCCCCCAGCAGATGGGCAAACTCGCTCAGCGACTGGGTGTGGGTGACCAGCATCCGGCGCTCGATCCGCCGCAGGATGGTCGACCGCTTATAATAGGTGAAGTCGATGCCGCTGGCGTTCTTGAGGATGGTGTAGATGTGCGAGAGGGTCTCCTCCTCCGAGAAGAGGGCGTCCTCGTCGCCGAAAATGCCGTCGTTCTTGGGTGTCCGCAGCAGCACCGGGGTGTTCGAGAAGTTGAGGATCTCCTCGGCAATCTCCTCGGGCGAGAGGACAAAGTCGGCCAGCCCGGTGTTGATGACACTCCGGGGCATCCCGTCGAATTTCGCGCTCTCGGGCGCCTGCGCGATAACCAGGCCCCCATGCTCCTTGACCGCCTTGACCCCGTTGGTGCCGTCCGATCCGGTGCCGGAGAGCACGACGACGATCGAATGCTCCCGCCGCTCCTCGGCCAGCGAGCTGAAGAAGATGTCGATCGGGTGGTTGAGCGACCCGTGGTGATAGTCGTAGAGCACCAGCCGGTTGTTCTGCACCGTCATGTACTTCTTCGGCGGGATCAGATAGACGGTGTCCGGCTCGATCTGCATCCCGCTCTCCGCCTGGTAGACGGACATCTCGGTATGCTTGCCCAGAATATCGGCCATCAGGCTCTTATAATCGGGCGAAAGATGCTGGACCACCACAAAGCTCAGGCCGCTGTTGGGCGGCATATAGCCAAAAAACTGCTGCAGCGCCTCCAGGCCTCCCGCGGAAGCGCCAATGCCGATAATCATCGGCGACTGGGCGGAACCGCTTTCCGCCTGGGCGGCCTGTTTTGTGTCATAGTTATTCATGCGCGCTCCTCCCTCGCTTATGTAGCCTCACCCGCGGAAGAGGGCTCCCGCAGATATTTCCGTTCAAATTCCTCGGCCGGCAGCGGCCGGTCATAGTAATAGCCCTGCGCGTAGCAGCAACCCATCTCCACCAGCGTATCCGCCTGTTCCTCGGTCTCCACCCCTTCGGCCACACAGCCCATGTCGTAGGTCTGGCAGATCTGGATGATATCCCGGATCAGCGCCCGGTTGATCGGGTTGGTGACCAGCTCGGTGATGAGGCTCCGGTCGAGCTTGACCGTGTCGAACCGGACGTTGGTAAAGAGGGGGAGGTTGGCGTACTGCGAGCCGAAATCGTCCAAACTCAGCTGCAGCCCGCAGGACCGGAACCGCTCGACAATCCCGCGGAAGGCGCCCGTCTCGATGCCGCCCCGCTCGGTGATCTCCAGTTCGAGCGCTTCGGCGGGAAAATCGGGGTAGCGGCTCTGCACCGCCAGCACCGATGCCAATGTCGAGGGGTGGACCAGCGAGACCCGCGAGAGGTTGACCGAGATGGGAACAACGCCCAGTCCCGCCTCCCGCCATCGGTTCGCCTGCTCCAGCGCCTGCTCGAGCACAAAGAAGTCGAGGTCGCGGATCGAGCCGTCCTCCTCGAACAGGTCGATAAACTGGGCGGGCGGGATGATCGAACCGTCCTCCCCGACGCCCCGCACCAGCGCCTCGGCGCCGGCCAGCCGCCCGGTATCCATCCGGACCTTCGGCTGGAAGTAGACGGTAAACCGCCCCGCCCGCGCCGCGTCGCCGACCGAGGGATATTCCTCCGTCTGCTGGAACAACTGGCGCAGATCGCTGGCGCCGTCGGTCTTCTCGGTCTGCATGGCCGCCTTGGCCTCCTTCACCAGCGTCTTGCCGGTGACGGTCCCCTCCGACCAGGCGCGGCCGATCCGCACCGATTTGGGGTAGCGCCGCTGGAGGATCGAGCGCAGCCGTCCGCAGCGGCCTAAAAAGACCTCCCGCGTGGTATTGGGAAGGAAGATGACAAACTCGGCGTCCCAGGTGCGGAAGAGCAGCGCGGGGCCGAAGAGATCGATCAATGTCTTGGCGACATACCACAGCAGCCGGCTGCCGTATTCAAAGCCGTAGCTGCTGTTGATCGAGGCGAGCCCGGGGATATCCAGGCAGACCGCCCCCATCGAGCTGTACCGCTCGGAGGTCAGGTGGTAGACCGCCTCCATATAGGCGCGCAGATCGGGCAGCCCCATCAGCTGTTCGGTCGCCCCGCTGGGATAGTCGCCCGCCTGGAAGCGTTCCCGCTCGAGCAGCATGTAGGGGATGAGGGTGGCGAACAGTGCCGCGTCCTCCGGATGGTCTCTGGCATTTTCGATGCAGAGGAAGCCCTCCACCACCCCGTCCCGAATCAGCGGCAGGGCGGTATAATACCACGGCCGGCCCGGCGCGTCGCCGTCGCCGCTCCGGGTCAAAAAGACCGGCGCCTGCTCATTGAGGCAGCGCTCGAGCAGCGGGAAGCGGTCGAGCCGCATCCCCGAAACCACCTGCTGGATGCTGCGCTTGCCGGCGCTCGTCCACTCGAAGGTCATCACCACCGCGTGGCGGTTTTCCACCAGCATCATCGTATACACCCGGTCGGCCCGGTAGTAGGTGCCAATCGTCCGCAGCACCCCGACCAGCGAGGCATCCAGCGTGCGGGCGGTCAGCATGGTCGAGACGCAGTCGAACGCCACGTCCTTCTCCCACTCGGAGAGCGGACGGGCCATCTCGGTCAGATGGACGGATACCTCGTCCTGCGTCTCCTGCGACTGCATCTGCATCCAGTCCCGATCATCGATCTCCTGGGCAAAGGCCACCGTATCGCCCGTCGCGTTCCAGCAGAAGGCGCCCGCCTGAATCGCCTGCAGCAGCATGGTGCGGTAGCGGGCCGAGGCGGCCGGCAGCAGCGAAATGCCTATTACCATCCGCAGCGACCGGACGGACATCTCGTCGGTCAGCACCCGGCGGAGGAAGCTCAGCGCCTCCTCCATCCGGCGGCGCAGATCCTCCCTGTCGGGCACCGAGGGGAAGAGGACAACCACCTGGGTGGGGCTGTAGGCCCCCGGGATGCAGCTGCCGCCCAGCGCCAGCAGCAGGGCCGCGGCAATATCGTGGCGCAGCTGCTCGCTTAATGGCTCCGCCTCCCCGCCCGGGCGGGCCTGGCCGCTGATCTGCAGGATGGCCACCGCGCGGTTGCCCTCCCTGCGGTCGGCAAACAGGCTCTCCGCCATCCGTTCGACCGTCTCGCGGTCGTAGAGCCCGCTGGCCGGGTCGCGATAGATCTCCCGCTCGGAGAGCAGCTCCATGCGGGAGGGCACATCCAGGCGGATGAGATAGACAAACAGATGGACCTGGCGGGTCTCCGGGTCCTCCGACAAAAACAGCACATAGCGGACCGGGCGGATGCTGCCGCTGCTGTCCACCCGCCGGTATTCGGCGGACATCCAGCGCCGGCCCGCCTGATACAGCTCGAGCAGCCGCTCGCGCTCGAAGCATTCGGTGAAGGCCTTCTGATCCTCCTTACAGAAGATCTTCCGCCGCTCCATCTGCAAAATCTGCGAGCAGCGGGTCTCCTCGACCTGTCCGCTGAGGTTGCTCCCCTCGATCCACAGCGATTCCACCCGGTCGAGGTCGAGATTGGCGTGCATCCGCACGATGAGGTCGGCCAGCAGCCCCTCGGGCAGCGAACGCTGCAGCGGGGTCCAGCCGTCCTGCTCCATCAGGCTCCGGGGCAGATCCTCCAGCACGCCGACCGCGCGGACCGCCTGCCCCGCGTCGTCGAACAGCACCCGGTAGGAGATCGAGGCCCAGTTGTAATAGCCGGTGTCCCGATTGCGGACGGCAAAGTTGCCGTATCCCTGGGCACGGCCGTCGAGCAGCTCCTGCGCGAAGGTACGGAAGCGGGAGATCGAGCCGGGATGAATCCAGCCGCCGTCGATCAGATGCTCGGGGAAATGGGTCTCGCCGTCCCCCAGCGGCCGGTATTTCCCGTCCCGCCCAAAGACGCGGAAGACGCGGGAGGTCAGATCCACCTCCCAGATCTGCTTGGAGGTCTGGTCAAAGGCGGCCTGCAGCCGCCGGATGGTCTCCTCCTGCCGCTGCTCGGTCTCCTTAAACTGGGAGATGTCGGTCGCGGTGATGAGCATGACCGGTTCGGTGCTGTCGTAATCGACCTGGATCGCCCGGATGCGCCACCACAGCCAGTCCCCCCTGCCGCCCGCCATCACCCGGTGGGTGTGCTCCACCGGCTTACCCTGCTCGAGCCCCTCGCGGAGGGCCTGCTCGAGCGAGCTTACGTCGTCCGGATGGATCCGCTGGTCCAGCGGCTGGGGCAGCGGAAAGCTCTCGGCGTCCGTGCCGATCAACCGGCAGTAGCTGGGGCTGACATAGATGATCTTCGGCCGTTTGCCCATCTCCAGCAGCGCGACCCCGCTGTCGAGATATTCCAGAAGGCCGCCCAGCGGGATGGTATTCACCGGCTGGAAGCCGCCGTTTTTCCCGTCCGGGCTGTCGCTACACTTGAGATAAAAGCCGTTCTTCCCCGCTTTCTTCGCCCGGTAGAGGGCATGGTCGGCCTCCTGGTACAGCTCCTCAAAGAGCGGCACCGTCCCCCTGACCAGATAGATCCCCACGCTGGCCGTCAGATTGATCGCCTGACGGTCGCCGAGCGACATCTGCAGCGCTTTGCAGATCTCCGACCCCTTGCGGTGGATGAGCTTTTCGGTAATGTTGCCGCAGAGAAAGACGGCAAACTCGTCCCCGCCGAGCCGTCCGACAATATCGCTCGCGCGGAACAGCCCGGAGAGCAGCTGCGCCGTCTTGCGGATCGCCTGATCTCCCGCCTGATGGCCGAGGGTATCGTTGACCAGCTTGAAGTTGTCCATGTCCACGATAATCAGCGCGCAGGATTCCTCCGGCGTCATCCGCGCGAGCCGGTCCCGGATATAATCCTCCATCGTGTCCCGGTTGAGCAGCCCCGACAACGCGTCGATCGAAGCCCGCCGGCGCAGCACCTTCAGCCGGTCCTCAAATTTCTGGTCGTCCGGTCGTACCTGTTTCGTCTCTTCCATATACCCTGATCCTCAGCTGTGCAGCTGTCCCGCGCCACGGCCGTCCCGTCCTAAGGGGCGGCCGGCGCCCTTTGTTTGTCCTCCGATCACCGCGGCCTGTCCGCCGTCCGGTGGTCCCGCAGGGTCGCTCTCTGGGTTCTAAACGGACTATCCATACCAAAATGCGCAAATTTCATCCCATAAGCAGAAGTTTTATTCTTCCCATCCACTCATCATGAAATTGTGAAAAAACTTGCATTTTCGGCGTTCTTCGGCTATTATATCACAATTTCCTGTTTTTCGCACGGATTTTTCGGAATTTTTACTCATTTTATAGGCAGCGCTTGTCCGCCGTCCGTCCCCATGCTATACTATAAAAAACAGGAATCTCTCACATATTTGCCCGCCGGCGGCGCACACCGGCGGCTGGGGGGCCCCCTCAGGCGGTCTCCCCCGCCCTACAGGAGGCGGCCATGACCGATCATCCGGAAATCGAGGCATCCTTTCTCGACCCCGCCGTCACCCGGCAGACGCTGGACAGCGCGCTCGGCCAGCTTTTCTACGCGGTGCTCCGGGTCCGGCCGGCGGACAATCGGGTGCTCATCCTGCAAAGCCGGGATTTCACCCGCTATGTCGGCAGCGAGATGGACTGGGGCACCTATCTTACCCGTTACAGCCGCATCCTCACCCCCGAGGATCAAACCCGGCTGCTCGAGAATCTCTCGGCGCAGGCGCTGCTCCGCCGGGCCGCCGAGGGGGAGATGCAGACCACCTTCGACCTCTCCTACCCCAAGGGGGAGCAGATCAACTGGCTGTCGCTGCTCGTCCGGATGCGGCAGACGCCCGGGGCGGGGCTGGAGGCCTTCATTTTCGTGCAGAAAAACAACGAGGAACATCTGCTGCGGCGGATCATCGACCTCTACGTCTACAGCAGCTGCGACTACTTCATCCAGCTGGATCTGCGGCACAACCGCTTTGTCATGTTCAGCAGCAATCCGCTCGAGTCGGTCCGCCTTTCCGAGGTCTGCGAGGATTACGAGGCCGCGACGGTCGAGTATGCCCGGGATTTCGTCGTGCCGGAGGATCGGGAGATGGTCATCGAGAAGATGCGCCTGGACACCATCCGCGAACAGCTCGCCAAAAAGGAGGTTTATTCCTTCACCACCGGTGTGACCGACCCGGTCCGCGGATACACCCGCAAACGGCTCTCCTACCGCTACTACGACCGCCGCTCGGAGATGGTGCTGCTCTCCCGCACCGACGTGACCGAGATCTACCTCGAGGAGCACGCCCGCCAGAAGGAGCTGCGGGCGGCCCGCCGCCGGGCGGAGACCGATCCGCTCACCGGCCTGCTCAACTACGGCGGGATCAGCGAACGGGTGGATGATCTGCTCGAGGCCTCCGACCGGCCCGCCGCCCTGCTCTTTCTCGATCTCGACAACTTCAAGCAGGTCAACGATACCCTCGGCCATCCCGAGGGGGATAAACTGCTGCGGAAGGTGGCGCAGATTCTCCAGCTGCAGACCGGCAAGGGGGATCTGCAGGGCCGCGTGGGCGGGGACGAATTCGTCGTCTTTCTCCCCCGCCTCGAGGACCGCGACCAGGCGTCCCGCTGTGCCAGCCGGATCTGTGAGGGCATCCACTGTCTGACGCTGCCCGAGATGGGCCCGCACGCCGTCTCCTGCAGCGTCGGCGTCGCCTTCGCGCCGGAGGATGGCCGGGACTATCTCACCCTCGCCCGCGCCGCCGACCAGCGCGCCTATCGGGCGAAACGGGATGGCAAAAACCAGTTCCGGACCGAGTAGCCCCTCCCCCTCCCCATAAAAACAGAACCGGACCCGCTCCATGAGGGGCGGGTCCTCTCCGTCTACCGGTGCCTCCGCGCCGGTTTTTTGCCGCGCAAAAGCCGCATAAGCCGCATCAAAGGGAACGCGCCGCCCCGATCCGGAGGCGGGATTCCATGGCGCCCTCTCCCCGCCTAGATCAGCAGATACAGGAGGGCCAGCAGCAGGCCGGTGCTGGCCCCTTCGCGGGCGAGCAGGAGGGTGAGGGCCAGCAGCATCATCCGCTCGCCGCCGATCGACTGGAACAGCCGGTCGAGATCGCTGCCGGCGCTGCCGCTGAGATCGCGGGAGAAGGCCGGACGGCCGCTGCCGCCCATCCCACCGGGTGGCGAGGGGGACGGGCGATGGCCGGGCGGCGCGGAGGGGATGGATGGAGGGACGGACGCCGGCTCGACCGCCCGCCGGGCGCGGGCCTGCATCTGCCGCATCCGCTCGAGCGCGTCCCGCTGCATCCGGCTGAGCTCCTGCGGTTCCAAACGATCCCGTCCCCAGGCTTCCGCCATCGCCATCCCGCTCCTTTCCTCTTATCCGCCCGGCCGCGGGCCGCCGAAAAAGCCGCCCTGCTGCAGCGCCGGCAGGATACTCATCATCCGCAGAATGTTCATCGCCTCATCGATCCGGCCCGCCCGCTCGCCATGCAGATGGGGCCGGAGCGCCTGCAGCAGCCGGGTATCGGAATTCTCCTCGTTCATCCGCTGCATCAGCTCCCCCATCCGCAGCAGCGCCCCCGGATCGATGGCTCCCGTGCCGCCGGAACTTCCGCCGCTGCCCCCGTCCTGGCCGGCATTGCCCCCGTTCATCATCCGGCTGAGCATCCCCGCCATCGACATCAGCTGGGCGGGATCGGGCAGATTCTGTCCCACCGGCGCGGGGGGTGCCGCCGGCGCGGCGGGGGCGGGCAGGGGCGCCGAGGGGGTTTCGGCCACCGGGGCGGCAGGGGCAGCCGTGCCGGTCGGCCCCACCAGCAGATTGGCCATCTCCTGCAGCTTGCGCATCCCATCGGGGCCGAGCAGGGCGCTGAGTTGGCTGTTTAAATCCTCCATGCCCTCTC
>CASGDD010000077.1 GCA_949300115.1 uncultured Oscillospiraceae bacterium
GCCCATCCGGGAGCCGGGGGTACAGGGGTCATAGATTGCATGCTCCTGGGTCGAACACATCGGGTTGATCCGCAGGCCGATCGCGCAGCCGGCCGCCAGCGCCGTCTCCCGGTAGCGCTCGAGCTGGGCGTGGGAGTTGAAGATGATGTGATCGCTGACCTCGGCCACCGCCTCAATCTCATCGGGGCGGAAGGCGGCCGAAAAGGTATGCACCTCCCCGTCCGGCATCTCCTCCCGGCCGAGCTTCGCCTCAAACAGGCCGCTCGCCGCCGTGCCGCAGAGATACCGACCGATCAGCGGGTAGAGGGCGAACATCGAAAACGCCTTCTGCGCCAGCAGGATGCGGCAGCCGGTGCGGTCGATGACCGAGCGCAGGATTTCGAGATTGCGCTCGATAAGCTTTTCATCGACCAGATAGCAGGGGGTGGGCAGCTGGTGGATGGTCATACAGGCACCTCCATGGGAAGGCGCCGCGGATGCTCTCCGCGGCGCCGGGATTCATCGTCTCGATGCAAAACCGCTAGTCGACCATCTCGGGGTCGAAGGATTCCTTCCAGGGCAGCCCCCACTTGTTGAGCGCATCCATGAACGGATCGGGATCGAACTCCTCGATGTTGAAGACGCCCGGGCCCTTCCAGATGCCCTTTACAAGCATCATCGCGCCGATCATCGCCGGCACGCCGGTGGTGTAGCTGACCGCCTGGGAGCCGACCTCCTTGTAGCAGGCCTCGTGGTCACAGACGTTGTAGACATAGTACTTGCGTTCCTTGCCGTCCTTGATACCGGTGAAGATGCAGCCGATGTTGGTCTTGCCCTTGGTGCGGGGACCGAGCGAGGCGGGATCGGGCAGCACCGCCTTGAGGAACTGCAGCGGCACAATCTGATGGCCCTCGTAATCGATCGGCTCGATCGAGGTCATGCCGACGTTCTCGAGGCATTTGAGGTGGGTTAAATAGCTCTGGCCGAAGGTCATGAAGAAACGGATGCGCTTGATGCCCTTGATGTTGAGAGCAAGCGACTCGATCTCCTCATGATGCAGCAGATACATGTCCTTCTCGCCGATCTCGGGGAAGTTGTAGACCCGCTTGATCTCCATCGGCTCGGTCTCCACCCAGTGGCCGTCCTCCCAGTAGCTGCCCTTGGCCGACACCTCGCGGATGTTGATCTCGGGATTGAAGTTGGTGGCAAAGGGATAGCCATGGTCGCCGGCGTTGCAGTCGAGGATATCGATCGTGTGGATCTCGTCGAAGTAGTGCTTCTGGGCATAGGCCGCAAAGACGCTGGTCACGCCCGGGTCGAAGCCGCTGCCGAGCAGGGCGGTGATCCCCGCCTCCTTGAAGCGGTCGCGGTAGGCCCACTGCCACTTGTACTCAAACTTCGCGGTATCCTCCGGCTCATAGTTGGCGGTATCGAGATAGTTGACCTTGGTCTCGAGGCAGGCGTCCATGATGGTGAGGTCCTGATAGGGCAGGGCCAGGTTCATCACGATATCCGGCTTGACCTCGCGGATGAGGGCGACCAGCTCGGGGACGTTGTTCGCATCCACCTGCGCGGTCGTAATCTTGGTCTTGGTCTTGCCCTCCAGCTCCTTTTTGAGTGCATCACACTTCGATTTGGTGCGGCTCGCGATGCAGATCTCGTCGAACACCTCGCTGTTCTGGCAGCACTTGTGAATCGCCACCTGGGCCACGCCGCCGCATCCGATGATTAACGCTTTTCCCATCCTGATACCTCCCAATAGTTGATTTATGGTCACCCGGCTGGAGCCGGGTTATCCTTCCCTATGCCTCCCTGCCGCAGAGCGCCAGCAGCAGCTCGCGCAGCACCTTGCAGGCCATTGCGGTCGACACCCCGCTGGGATCGAGCGGCGGGGAGAGCTCAACCAGGTCGCAGCCGACAATCCGAAGCGGCATGAGCGTCCGGATCGCCTCGACCAGCTCGTAAAAGCTGACCCCACCCGCCTCGGGGGTCCCGGTGCCGGGGAAGAAGCCGGGATCGAGCACATCGAGGTCGATGGTCAGATAGACCGGCTTGCCGGCAAGCTGGGGCAGCACAGCCGCCACCCCGTCGATCTTGTGCAGCTGGGTGGTGACATGCCCCTTCGCCCAACGGAACTCCTCCCGGTCGCCCGAACGGATGCCGAACTGGAAGATCCGTCCGTCCCCCGTAAGCTCCCAACAGCGGCGCATGACCGTCGCGTGGGAGAGATGCACCCCCATCAGCTCGTCCCGCAGATCGGCATGGGCGTCGAAGTGGACGATGCAGAGGTCGGGGTGGTGCCTGACCGCCGCCCGGACGGCGCCCAGGGTGACCAGGTGCTCGCCGCCCAACATGACCGGCAGTTTGCCGTCCGACAGGATGCGGTCGGCGCGCTCCTCGATCATCGCAAGGGCGGCCGCCGAATCGCCGAAGGGCAGCTCGAGATCGCCGGCGTCGAAAATCTTGTAATCGCAGAGATCCCTCTCCTGCAGCGGACTGTAGGTCTCGAGCCCCACCATATCGCTGCGCATCGCCGAGGAGGCGAAGCGGGTGCCGGGGCGCATCGAGGTGGTCGAATCGACCGGAGCGCCGAAGAGGGCGATCGGCGACTCGTCATACTCGGCCTCGCAGCCGAGGAAGGTATAGACATTCTTACTCCACTTCACGCAGCAGTTCCTCCACATAGCTGGGCAGCGCAAAGGCGCCGACATGCAGCTTGGTATTGTAGTAACGGCAGCCGAGCCCGCGCAGGTTCCAGGCGGCCGCGTCGAGATCCTGCACCGGATGGTAGCGCTTGGAGGCGAAACCGAACAGCCAATGCCCCGAAGGATAGGTCGGGATATGGGCCTGGAAGACCCGGCTGATCGGGAAGCTCTCGACAATCCGCTTGTGCGCCCGCTGCATCGCCACCGCGTCATTCTCATAGAAGGGGCTCTCATGCTGGTTGACCATGATGCCGTCCTCCCTCAGCGCCTTGAAGCAGTTGCCGTAGAATTCGCGGGTAAACAGCCCCTCGCCCGGTCCGAAGGGATCGGTCGAGTCGACAATGATGAGATCGTAGGCGTTTTCAAACCGGCGGATATACCGCAGGCCATCCTCATAGTGGACCTCCACCCGGTCGTCCTCCAGCCGGCAGGCGGTCGACGGCAGATGAGCCTTGCAGACCTCGACCACCAGCTCGTCGATCTCGCACAGATCGATCCGTTCGATGGTGTCGTAGCGGCAGAGCTCCCGCACCACGCCGCCGTCCCCGCCGCCGATCACCAACACATTCCGTACCTTGGGATGGACGGCCATCGGCACATGGGTCATCATCTCATGATAGATAAACTCGTCCCGCTCGGTCAGCATCATATAGCCGTCGAGGACGAGAAAGCGCCCGAATTCCTTCGATTCAAAGACGTCGATCCGCTGGAACTCACTCCGGCCGGTGTAGATCTGCCGGTCCACCTTGATCGACAGCTTGACGTCGGGGGTATGCAGCTCGGTAAACCAAAGATCCATGAGGGGTCCTCCTTACTCAGCGGATGACGTTCAGATGGGCGGTGGCAGGGTCCTCCGACCCGGTCAGCGAACAGCCCTTCTCGCGGGCATAGGCGATGTAACGCAGAATCTCGCCGGTAATCCGCTCGCCGGGGGTGAGGATGGGAATGCCGGGCGGATAGCACATGACAAACTCGGCCGAAATCCGGCCCTCGGTCGCTTCGAGCGGCAGCGATTCCTTGTTGGCATAGAAGGCGTCCTGCGGGGTCATCACCACCTGGGGATGGATGTACTCCTGGGAGAGCATCCCCACCCGCGGCCGTTTGTACCGGCGCCGGATCTCCGCGAGGGCGGAGACCAGCCGCTCGATATCCTGCCTGCGGTCGCCGACCGAGATGTAGGCGAGGAAGTTGCCGATATCGCCGAACTCGACCTGGATATCGTACTCATCCCGAAGGATGTCATAGACCTCGATGCCTGCGAGGCCAACCGCAAGGGTGTTGACCGACAGCTTGGTGACATCGAAATCGAAGACGCTGTCCCCGTCGATCAGCTCGCGGGAGAAGGCGTCGTAGTCACCGATCGCGTTGATCTCCTCGCGGGCATACTGGGCGATCGCGATGACCCGTGAGAAGATCTCCTCGCCGTGCAGCGCCAGCCGCTTGCGGGAGAGGTCGAGGCTGGAGAGCAGGAGGTAGCTGCCGCTGGTCGTCTGGGTGAGGTTGATGATCTGCCGGACATAGCCCTCCGACATGCCCGGCCCGATGAGCAGCATCGAACTCTGGGTGAGGCTCCCGCCCGACTTGTGCATGCTCACGCTCGCCATGTCGGCGCCCGCCGCCATCGCGCTCAACGGCAGCCGGTCGCTGAAGTAGAAGTGGGTGCCGTGCGCCTCGTCGACCAGCACCCGCATACCGGCGGCATGGGCCATCTCGGTGACCGCTCGCAGGTTGGAGCAGATGCCGTAGTAGGTGGGGTTGTTTAAAAAGACCGCCTTGGCGTCCGGATGGGCCTCGATGGCCGCCCGGACATCCTCCACCTTCATGCCGAGCGAGATGCCCAGCCG
Source organism: uncultured Oscillospiraceae bacterium (assembly GCA_949300115.1). Classification (GTDB taxonomy): domain Bacteria; phylum Bacillota; class Clostridia; order Oscillospirales; family Ruminococcaceae; genus CASGDD01. Next base: position 4,529 of record CASGDD010000077.1, read on the forward strand.
GTCGTCGGTCTGTGGGTTGACGTAGATCGGGTGGGCGCCGGTGAGGATGAGCGCGCCCATCACGCTGCGGTGGACGTTGCGGGGCAGGATGATCTTGTCCCCCCGGCCGACGGTCGAGAGGATCATCGCCTGCACCGATGAGGTGGTGCCGCCCACCATAAAGAAGGCATGGGCCGCGCCGAAGGCATCGGCCGCCAGCTCCTCCGCCTCCCGGATCACCGAAACCGGGTGGACCAGGTTGTCGAGCGGCTTCATCGAGTTGACATCCAGCTGCATGCAGCGCTCGCCCAGAAAGGCGGTGAGCTCGGGGTTACCCTTGCCCCGTTTGTGCCCGGGCACATCGAAGGGGACCACCCGGTTACGCCGGAAGCGGTCGAGTGCTTCGGCGATGGGCGCGCGGTCCTGAAGGGAAAGTTGCATGGGCGATCCTCCTTATTGCGAGGGATGGCCGCCAGGAGAGGTCATCCGTAGATATTCTTGCTCGAGTAGATCTCGATCATTTCCTGCCGCAGCCGGTCGGTGATGGCCAGTCGGGTTTTGGGCGGCAGCTCGTAGACGTCGGTCTTAAAGAGGTAGTTCTGCAGATCGACCTCTTTGATCAGCATCTTGGTATGGAAGAGGTTGGCGCCGTAGACGTTGATGTCCACCGCGTCGTACCGTTCGAGGATCTTGTCGTCGATATAGTCCTGGATCGAGGTGATCTTGTGGTCGAGGTAGAGCTTCTTGCCGTCGATATCCCGCGTAAAGCCGCGTACCCGGTAATCCATCGTGATGATATCCGAGTCAAAGCTGCCGATGAGATAGTCGAGGGTGGACAGCGGGGTGATCTCCCCGCAGGTGGCCACGTCGATATCCACCCGGAAGGTGGCAATCTCCCGGTCGGGGTGGAACTCGGGGTAGGTATGCACGGTGACATGACTCTTGTCGAGGTGGCCGAGCAGGGTGCGCTGCTGCGGCTTCATCGACCCCTCGGCGATGAGGATGGCCACCGAGGCGCCCTGCGGCTCATAGTCCTGCTTGGCGATGTTGAGCACCGTCGCGCCGATCATCCGGGTGACCTCCTCGAGGATGCTCGTCAGCCGCTCGGAGTTGTACTGCTCGTCGATATAGGCGATATAGTCCCGCTGTTCCCGCTCACTCTTGGCGTAACAGATATCGTAGATATTGAAGCTGAGGCTCTTGGTCAGGTTGTTAAACCCGTAGAGCGCCAATTTGTCGGCCATCGCACATCCACCCTTCCGATCCGGCCCGCCGGACCCCGTGATCATCCAAGGAAAAGACAAAAGAAAAGCGCCCTGCGGCCCCGCCCGGAAGGGCGGCAGCCGCCATGCGCTTGTGTAAAAATCTCACTTTCGTTCCGGCTGGTCCTCTGCCGGTCCGCGAGCGCCTTCGCGCGCTGCGGTCCCCGCCTTCGGACAACCACGCAATCTCAGAGTCTATATAGCAAAAATTTACTTTTACCACTCTTATTGATTTTTCACAAGCGTAATGTGCGGACGCCCCGCACACCGGTTTTAAGTAACCAACTTATAAAAACGAAGGGCATAAGGCCCATCAATAAGGCAACGAAAGTTGCCAATCGGCATTTGACCCGGCTGTCCGTATGGCCTCGATTTGCGCGGGATTGCCCGCCAAATGGTCAAAAAATCTTTGCTACCGGCAAGGTCTCAAAAACCTCTGGCTGCGTCATTTTTATTATACAAAAGACGCGCTTAAAATGCAAGGTATAATTTCGTTCGCCGGACGGTCACCCAAACGGCTTCCCTCCGTCACCCAACTGGGGATGGGGGTTCGTTTTGGGTTCATACCGGCGCCACAGACTTCCGGTAGGATAAAGATGTCCCCACCGGGACACCACACACCGGATCTACCGTACATAAGGAGGTTTTTCAAGATGAAATCCCTGCGATTTTCCGCTCTGATCCTTTCGGTGATGCTGCTGTTCGGCCTGATGCTGGCCGGATGCAGCGGGGAGGATGAATCGAGTGCGAGCTCCTCCGCCCCCTCTTCCTCCAGCCCGTCCAGCTCCTCCAGCAGCTCCTATAACAGCACAGCCGAGGATGAGGATGAACTGCTGCCGGCCGAGGAAGATGCCACTCTGACCGATGAGGACACTGCAATCGACGAGGATGCCATCTCGACCGACGAGGGCGCCCCCGTAACCGACGAGGATGCCGTCGCGACCGACGAGGACGCCGCCGCGACCGATGAGGATGCCGCTGCGACCGATGAGGATGCCGCTACGACCGACGAGAACGCCGCCGCGACCGATGAGGATGCCACTGCGACCGATGAGGATGCCGCTGCGACCGAGGAGGATGCCGCTGCGACCGATGAGGACGCCGCCGCGACCGATGAGGATGCCGCCGCGACCGACGAGGACGCCGCCGCGACCGATGAGGATGCCGCCG
>CASGDD010000078.1 GCA_949300115.1 uncultured Oscillospiraceae bacterium
TGCGGGTGGAGATGCGGTCGAGCAGCTCGAAGGGGATGCGCGACCAGGTGGCGGTCATGAAGTCGGCGGTGTCGACCGCGCGCAGGGCGAGGGTGTAGTCGTAGGTGCGTTCGTCGCCCATGACACCGACGCTGCGCATGCTGGTGAGCACGGCGAAGTACTGGTTGATGCTGCGGTCGAGGCCGGCCTTTGCGATCTCCTCCCGGAAGATGGCGTCGGCATCCCGCAGGATGGCGAGTTTCTCTTCGGTGATCTCGCCGATGACCCGGATGGCGAGGCCGGGGCCGGGGAAGGGCTGCCGCCAGACGAGCGATTCGGGCAGGCCGAGCTCGATGCCGAGCTGCCGCACCTCGTCCTTGAAAAGGGAACGCAGCGGCTCGACGATCTCTTTGAAATCGACATGCTCGGGCAGGCCGCCGACATTGTGGTGGCTCTTGATGACCGCCGCCTGACCGACGCCGCTCTCGACGACATCGGGATAGATGGTACCCTGGGCGAGGAAGTCGACCCGGCCGATCTTTTTGGCTTCCTCCTCAAACACCCGGATGAACTCCTCCCCGATGATCTTGCGCTTGCGTTCGGGATCGGTGACGCCGGCGAGCTTGCCGAGGAAGCGGGCGCTGGCGTCCACCCGGATGAAGTTGGAGGTAAAGCGGCTCTTCATGACCGATTCGACCTCGTCTCCCTCATTTTTGCGCAGCAGGCCGTGGTCAACAAAGATACAGGTCAGCTGGCTGCCGACCGCTTTGGCGAGCAGCGCGGCACAGACCGAGCTGTCCACCCCGCCCGACAGGGCGAGCAGTACCTTGCCATCCCCGATCTTCTGCCGCAGCTCGTCGATCGCCTGGAGGGCGTAGTTGTTCATCCGCCAGTCGTCCTTGAGGTCGCAGATGCGATAGAGGAAATTCTCAAGGACCTTCTGGCCGTATTCGGTGTGATTGACCTCGGGATGGAACTGGACACCGTAGAGCTTCGCCTCGGGATTTTCGATGGCGGTCATCGGGCAGCCGGGCGTGGTTGCGGTGATGGTAAAATGCTCGGGGAGGCTGTCCACCGCGACACCGTGGCTCATCCAGCAGATCGAATGGGCGGGGATGTCCGCGAAGAGGGGACTTTCCCCGTTGTGGGTGAGCTCGGCCTTGCCGTACTCCCGGGTCTCCGCCCGTTTGCAGCTGCCGCCCAGCAGGGTGACCATCAGCTGTTCCCCGTAACAGATGCCGAGCACCGGCACGCCCAGCCGGAAGACGGCGGGATCGATGGTCGGCGCGCCCTCCTCAAAGACGGTTGCCGGACCGCCGGTGAGGATGATCGCCGCGGGATCATACGCCTTGATTTTGTCGATGGGCATATGATAGGGATGAATTTCACAATAGACGCCGCATTCCCGCACCCGGCGGGCAATCAGCAGGTTGTACTGGCCGCCAAAGTCGAGCACCAATACACGTCCGGATTTGGCCATACACGCTTTCCCCCATTCCAATAAGTACCTCTATTGTGACACAAATTCCCCAAAAACGCAACCGGGTTGGTTGTCTTTTTGCTGCCCGTGCGGTACAATAAGGAAGATAGCCGGCCGGATGCGGAGGATACCGGGCCATGGTCCGTGCTGCGGGCCCTGCGGGGCGCTGTCCGCCCGAAAACGGGCAGGGGATGGGTTGATAAGTCCCTGCCGCAATGCCGGCCAGACGGCCATGATCGGCCGGTCAGGAAGGGGTAGAAAGGTGATGAACAAGGTCCTTCGGATGGATCCGATTGATAACCTGGCCACCTGCCTCGTCCCGATTGCAAAGGGGACGGAGGTCGAGGTGGATGGGATTCGGGTAACCGCGCTCGAGGATATCCCGCAGTACCACAAGATTGCGCTGTGCGATATCGCGCGGGGGGATGTCGTCTACAAATACGGACAGGTGATCGGGCTGGCCAGCCGGGATATCGCGGCTGGCGCCTACGCGCACACCCACAACGTCGAATCGACCCGCGGACGGGGCGACCGGGCAAAGGAGGATGCGGCATGCAGCTGATGGGATACAGACGGAAAAACGGCGATATCGGCATCCGCAACTACCTGCTCATCATCCCGACGTCGGTCTGTGCCGGTGAGGTGGCCGAGCGGGTGGGCCGGGCGGTCGAGGGCGCGGTGGTCATCCGCCACCAGCACGGCTGCGCCCAGATGGGACATGACACCGAGCAGTCGCGGCGCACGCTCATTGGATTTGGGCAGAATCCCAACGTCGGGGCGGTGCTGGTCATCGGGCTCGGCTGCGAGGGCATCCAGGCGGCGGAGGTTGCCGGGGCCATCCAGGATAAGCCGGTCGAGAGCATCGTCATCCAGCAGGTGGGCGGCTCGGTACACGCGACAGCCCTTGGCATCGAGTTGGCGAAGAAGCTGGCGGACGAGATCCGCGATCTGCCGAAATCCCCCTTCTCGATCGAGGAGCTGCGGCTGGGTCTCGAATGCGGCGGCAGCGATCCCACCTCGGGCATTGCGGCCAATCCGACCATCGGGCGCGCCTCCGATCTGCTGGTCGAGGCGGGCGGCACCAGCGTGCTCAGCGAGACGACCGAGGTCATCGGCGCCGAACATCTGCTGGCGCCCCGTTTTCCCGAAGGGGAGAAGCGTGCCCGGTTTCTGCGGATGGTGGCCGACTGCGAGCGGCGCGCGATCCAGCTGGGCGAGGATCTGCGCGGTGCCCAGCCGACGCCGGGTAACATTGCGGGCGGCCTGACCACCATCGAGGAGAAATCGCTCGGCTGCATGTACAAGGCGGGCAAGCGGCTGCCCTTCCAGGACGCGCTCGAATATGCGCAGATGATCCCGCGGGAGACCCCCGGCCTCTATTTTATGGACAGCCCCGGTCAGGATATCGAATCGATCTCGGGCATGGTCGCCGGCGGATGCCAGATTGTTGTCTTCTCGACCGGACGGGGCAGCCCCACCGGATGCGCCATCGCGCCGGTGATCAAGCTGACCGGCAACCCTGCCACCGCCCTTTCGATGGAGGAGAATATCGACTTCAACGCCGGCCGCATCATCTCGGAGGGCGCGTCGCTCGATCGGATGGGGGAGGAGCTCTATGCGATGATCCTCCGGGTCGCGAACGGCGAGCAGACCAAAGCGGAAATCAACGGCCACCGGGAATTCGCCATCTACCGTGTCGGCTGGACCTTTTAGCGATTGCAGGATTTCGCCTGGTATCCGATTTGTTTTAGGCAAATCAGCGGCGAAATCCTGGGCGCAATCGCGATGCCGGGCCGTGCCCGGTACCATTTGCGCTGCGCGCCGCCTTTCTTCGGCTGGTCGCGGGCCAAATGCGCTTGATGCACAATTTTTCGATTGCGCGACGTGGCACCGGCAACTTGCCGGTGAAATGTACGACTGGATTTCATCCGAAATCCAGCGTACATGAAATATCGACCCATCCTTGCGCATGGGTCAATATGTTGGAGCCGGCGCCCCCGCGCCGGCTTCTTTATAGGTGGGAGGATCGATGTTGGATAGTCCTCATCTTGGGTATCCAGTTACATCTCCCAAAACACAAAAATCCCCGAAACCGGGGATTTTTCTTGTCAATCGGTGCAAGGCCCTGAAGCACATGCTTCAGGGCCTTGCGTTGTTGCTAAAAACCACACCGTCTGCGCGGGCGCGGAGTCCACGCTCCCAATTCGCGCAATTAGAAAGGCATACATCGGACGTTCCA
>CASGDD010000079.1 GCA_949300115.1 uncultured Oscillospiraceae bacterium
TGTCAACATGCCCAATCGACGGGCCTTTTGTCCGCTGGACGGCGCAATTTTTTCCCCAAATCCGGGGAGGATTCCTGCGGAAAAATGACTTGCCAGCGGCTGGGGATGCCTCGCCGCTGGGCACATCGCCCATTTCAAAACAGGCCCTAGGGCCTGTTTTGAAAATGCCAGCATGCCCAATCGACGGGCCTTTTGTCTGCTGGGCGGCGCAATTTTTCCCCCCAAATCCATAAAGGATTCCTGCGAAAGGATGACTTGCCAGCGGCTGGGAATGCCTCGCCGCTGGGCACATCGCCCATTTTGAAACAGACCCTGGCGGGGCCGGGAATGGCCCCGGATGCAGGTCAGGAGGCAGAATATGCAGAAAATGGCAAATGTCGGGATGGAACGGCCGGTGCAACCGGCGGGGACGCCCGACGAAACCGAACTCGCGGCCATCCACGCGATGACCGTCGAGCCGCTGGCGGCCGAGGAGCTCTTTGTCTTTTCGGTGACCCTCTGCGACAACGAGATCGACCGGGATTACCAGCGGTTTACCATCCCGGCGCTCGAGCGGCTGGCCGAGCTCTTCCTCGGGCGGACGGGGATCTTCGACCACGAGCCGCGGGCGAAAAATCAGGCGGCCCGCATCTTTAAGACCGAGGTCAAAAAGGATCCCGGGCGTATCACCCGGGCGGGGGAGCCCTACCACTGGCTGGCGGCCCGCGCCTATATGCTGCGGGGTGGGGAGAATGAGCGGCTCATCAAGGAGATCCAGGCGGGGATCAAGAAGGAGGTCAGCGTCGGGGTGCAGATGGGGCGGCTTACCTGCTCGATCTGCGGCTGTGAGACGCGGCAGACGAACTGTGGGCATCACCGGGGCGAGTGGATCGACGGCAAGCTCTGCCATCAGCTGCTCGAGGAGCCGACCGACGCCTATGAGTGGTCGTTTGTCGCGGTGCCCGCCCAGCGGGCGGCGGGGGTCACCAAGCTCTTCGGCGGCTCAGGCGGGGAGGCGGGGCTCCTCAAAACGCTGGAGGAGGCGGACGGCGCGGTCACCCTTTCGAAGGCGGAGGCCGGCTGGCTTGCCGGGCGGCTGGCGGGTCTCGAGCGGGAGGCGGAGGCCGGACGGGCCTATCTGGAGGAGCTGCGGCGGGATGTGATCCGGCTGGGCTATGCCGCCGCGCCCGAGCTGCCCGCCGCGATGCTCGCCTCGGTGGCCGAACGGATGGATGCGCGGGAGCTGCGCGCCTTCCGGCAGATGTTCGCGAAGCAGGCGGGGGTCTTTCAGCCGGTGCTTCCCCAGCTCGGGGAGGCGGCGGAGGAGGATGCCGCGCTTCTATCCTACAAAATTTAAGGAGGCATTCGTATGACGGTATCGATGCAGGGATTCAACAAGCAGGTGGCGACCTTCCAGCGGGCGGCCAAGAGCGACGGGACGGGCTATACCGCCGATGTCGGCGCGCTGGTCAAGCTGTCGGCCAACGGGACGGTGACCGACTGCGCCAATGGGGACAACTTCATCGGGGTCTGCGTCGGGGTGGACGGCGACCACTGCGCGGTGCAGCTCTGCGGCTATGTCCGGGTGAGGCTGGCTTCGACCGGCGCCCCGACCGCCCTCGGCTATGGCTATCTGGCAGCCGACGGGTCGGGCTGCGTCAAGGAGCTCAGCACCGGCAGGGAGGTCCTCGTTTTGGAGATCGACGGGGAGGAGGGCGCGCTGCTGCTGTAGGCGGCGCCCCGATGCGACATGGAAGACCGGACAAAGGCAGGAGCGATCCAACCGATAAAAGGAGTGTGTGTTTATGGCATTTGACAATCTGCGACTTGAAAAGGGCATGTACGGCCGCAGCGGCCGCAGCTTCAGCGAGCTGCTCGAGGAGCTCGATCCCACCCCCGGCTACCGGGGCACCGAATGGGCCGGGCTGGACGCCTATCAGCGGCAGCTCAAGCGGTTTGACATCCGGGTGAGCGGCCCGGCGAGTGACCCGGTCGAGAAGTTCTTCCAGTCCTCCGACGCGGCGGTGCTCTTTCCCGAGTATGTCGCCCGGGCGGTGCGGGCCGGCAAGGAGGAGCAGGATGTGCTTTCGAAGATCATCGCAACCAAGACGATGATCGACACCCCCGACTACCGCACCATCTCGTCGGTGCCGAGCGAGGAGGATCTCGCGCTCAAGCGGGTGGCGCAGGGGGCTTCGATCCCCGAGACGGTCATCCGCACCCAGAAAAACCTGGTGACGCTGCACAAGCGCGGGCGGATGTTGGTGGCGTCCTACGAGGCGATCCGCCATCAGCGGCTGGATCTCTTCACCGTCACCCTCCGCCAGATCGGCGCGGCCATCGCGAAGAGCCAGCTGGCCGACGCCATCGAGGTGCTGACCGAGGGGGACGGCAACGGCAATCCGATCGAGAAGGTCACGGTGACTGGCGACTTCGGCTACAGCCACCTCGTCGCCCTCTGGAGCGCGCTCGCCCCCTATGAGCTGCGCACCATCCTGGCGGCGCCCGATGTGATGGCGGACATCCTCTCGATGAGCGAGATGCGCCATCCGATGTGCGGCGCCGGCTTCGAGCAGACCGGCCAGCTCATCACCCCGCTCGGCGCCCAGCTCATCCAGGCGCGCAGCCTGGGCGAGGGGGAGCTGATCGGCCTCGATTCCAGCTGTGCGCTCGAGATGGTCTGCACCGACGATATCTCGATCGAGTACGACAAGCTCATCGACCGTCAGCTCGAGCGGGCGGCCATCACCGCGACGGCGGGGTTTGCCAAAATCTTCCCCGACGCCGCCCGGATGATCGCCTAGGCGTGCGGACGGAGGACAGCGGGAAAGGGGGCCTGGTGGATGGAGGCGGAACGGAAGGCGGCGCTGCAGGCGAAGGTGGAGGCGATCTTCGCGCGGCTCTGCGGTATGGACACGTCCGAGGCGGCGGGCTGGTCGGATCTCTGCGGGCTTGCGCTCGAGCGGATGCTGCGGGCGCTGCGGATCCAGCCGCCCGAGGGGGATCCCCTCTGGGAGAGCATCCTGTACGCGGCGGCGGCCGACGCGGGATACCGGCAGTCGCTGGCGGCGGGGACGGTCACCGGGGCGTTTTCGCTCGCCGACCTCTCGGTCGAGGAGGGGCAGAGCGGAGGCGGTGAGGGCTTTTTGACCCTCTACCGCCGCTGCCTCGAGGATCTCGCCCCCTATCTGCGGGACGGCGCGTTCTATTTTAAGGGGGTGTGAGGATGGCGCTGGCCGATGTGGTCAGAGGGATTGTAAACCGCTACGGCGCGCCCTGCAGCGTCTATCCGCTCGCGGGGGAGACGGCGGTGGCCGAGACGAGGGGCTATCTCTCGGTGCTCGGACGGCAGGACCGGCGGTATGGCAGCGAGGATCTCAGCCCGGCCGGGCTGGGGGACAGCCGGCGGTATCTGCTCATCACCCCGCCGCTGGCGGCATTGGGGCGGCTGACGGGGGCCTATCGGGTGCAGATCCACGGCGAATGGTATCACCCGCTGGTCAGCGAGCCGATCCGGCTCGGGCGGGAGACGGTCTATCTGCGGACGACCCTCGAACCCTACCATGAGGGGGCGGCGGCATGGACTTCTTAGCGGGTCTGCTCGAATCGGTCCGCGTCCGGCTGGCGGCGGCGGAGGGGCTTGAGGATGTCCGCATCCTGCCCGCCTACCCGGGTGGGCGGCGGCCCCAGCCGGTCGGAAAGCCCCTTCTGCTTGCCGGCATCGGGGCGGTGACGCTCGAGGCGGGTGCGCTGGGGGATTATCTCGGCAGCGGACAGGCGGGCGAACGGTTTGGACGCCGGGTCCGGGTGGAGCTGGTGCTCGATCTGCTGCTGCCGCCCGCGGCGGAGGGCGCGGAGGCGCTTGCCCTCGCCGAAGCGGTCTGCGACCGGCTGCTGCTTGCCGCCGACGGCCTGCTCGACGAGCTCCGCTGGGAGGAGATGGGGCAGCAGGGGACGACGGGTGCGCTGGGGCTGCGGCTGCGGGGCACGCTCGGCGCCTATCTGACCCGCGAGGAGGCGTCCGGCGGGATCGAAGATATCATCATCAGACGGAAAGGATGAGAACATGAGCATCATCATCACCGAACGGCCGGGGATTTTCAGCCACTATGAGCTGTCCACCCTCACGGCCGCCGCCTCCCGGCAGGCGGTGGGGCTGGCGGCGGTCCCCGCCTTCGGCACGGCGGTCACCCGCTGCGGCAGCCTCGCCGAGGTCGTGGAAAGCTACGGGCAGGAGGATGGCACCGGCATGGCTGCGCTGGCGGCGCGGCTGTTTGCCGAAGGGGTTTCGACCGTCGTCTGTTCCCCCGTCCAGGCGGATGACTACGCGGCGGCGTTTGCCGCCCTCGAGGATGAGGCGGACATCGGGGCAGTCATCTGCGACAGCACCGCCTCGGCGGTTCACAGCCAGATGAAGACGAGCGTCCATCGGGCGTCGGACGAGGGCTATGAGCGGGTGGGGATTCTCGCGGTCAATTCGGACGCGACCAGCGCGCTGACGGCGGCGGCCGCGGCGGTCGGCAGCGAACGGATGGCGTTGGCGGCCCCGGCCATCGACGGGTCGAGCCTCTATACCGCGGCGATTCTGGCCGCCATCGTCGTGCGCACCGCCGATCCGGCGGCGCTGGCGGGGGAGAGCAGCCTGCAGGCGGGGACGGTCGCCACCCGCTACACCCGTAGCCAGCTGGATACGCTGATCCAGGGCGGGGTTTCCCCCTTCGAAGCGCCGGGCGGGGTGCCCAGCCTGGTGCGGGCGATTTCGACACGGACCCAGACGGACGGCATGGCCGACAAGAGCTGGCGCAACCTCGCGGTGATCCTCATCATCGACCGGGTGCTCAGCGGACTGCGGGCGGCCTTGCGCAGCAGGCTGCGGGGCGGGCGCAACAATGAACGGACCCGCGGGGCCATCCAGGCGCAGACGGCCATCCTGCTGGAGGGCTACCGCGCCGATGGGCTGATCGACGGGTATGATCCGCCCGAGGTCGCCGCCAGTACCGACGATCCGACGGTGGCGGTGGTGACCGTCGGCTTCGCGGTGGCGCTCGGCATCAACCAGATCCATATTCTGGCCCATGTCACCGTCTAGAAAGGAGGAGTAGCGATGGGCATTTCGATTCCCACCAGCCGGGATATCTATCTCGAGGTGGACGGCAGGCGGCTGGCGGTCGTCGAGAGCTATCAGGCCCGTACCCGCCGGGAGAGCGCCGCGATCGAGGCGTTCGGTGAAACCCAGCCGGTCGGCACGGTCGGCGGGCGGGTGCAGCACGAAGTTACCCTCTCGCGCGTCTATATCACCGCCGACGCCTGGACGGACGGGGTCAATTTCTACGATCTCGAGGATTTCAATCTCGTCATCGTCAAGCCCGACCGCCGGGTGATCTACACCGGCTGCCGCTGGTCGGATATCCGCGAGACGGCCTCGCTCGGCGAGGCGGTGCTCGAGTCGGTGACCCTGCTGGCGGCCGGGCGGATGGAGCTGTGAGGCCCAGACATCCGCCGGCCATCGGGCGGGCGGCGCTGCGGGGGCGGCAGGTGACGATCCGGCAGCCCGACTGCCGGACGGCGCTGGCGATGGCCGAGGCGGAGAAGACGGACGGCGGATACCGGCGGGCGGTCGGGATGAACGCGGCGCTGGTTGCCGGATGCCTCTGGCGATGGGGCCGGCCGCTCTTTCCGGACGCCGGGGCGGCGATGGCGGCGCTTACCCCCGATGAGCTGGCCGATCTCGCCCTGCACTGCCAGGCGGCGCTCGAGCGGGCGGCGATGCCGCCGGAGGCGTGCAATCCCGCCTTCAGCGAGGCGGATTACCGGCGGATGGGCCGGATGAAACGGGGGAGAAGCGGATGATCGAAGCCATCAGGCGGGCGCTGCGGCGCAATCTGCGGGCGGCCGGGATCGAGGTGGAGCCGGCGCCGGCGAGAGCCCCGGCGGAGCCGATGTGGGCCGAGACGGCCATCGAGCGGCGGGAGGGGGAATCGCAGGTGGCGGAATCCGATCGGACGTTTCTGCCGGTGGAGCGGCGGAGAGCGGCCGAACCGGCATCCATCCGGCAGGCCGATCCCCGCTGGCCGGCGCTGTCGGGCGGACGGAGGCCGGTGCCGATGGGACGGGCCGAACTTCCCGATGCCGGGGGCGCGCGGCGGACGAGCGGGCCGATGGCATAGCGCCCCGCACCGAGGGCAGCGGAAAGGGAGGGAAGCGTTCGGAGGATATCGCACGGGGGACGATCCCCGCCGGGGAGAAGGGCGATGGCCATGACTGCCCCGCCGGTGGGATCTCCATCCGAACGCCGGTGCGGGGCGCGGCCGGATCGGCCGGCCATCATACCATTGCAAAACCAATCGCAACAACGGGAGGGAGACGGATGAACAGACAATCGGGCGCACAGCCCTTCCGCTTCGGCGGATACACCTTCCCCATCCCGCCCAGCCGGTTTGAGGTCCGCGACGGGCTCGAGCTGCAGCCGGTGCTGGCCCCGCTGATCGGGACCTTCCAGCGCCCGCTCGGCCGGGCGGCGCGGGAGGTCAGCGGGGAGGGAAGCTTTTTCGGGGAGGACGCGCTGGCCGACTATCGGGCGCTGCAGACGGTCTTTCTCGCGGGGAAGACCGCCCAGCTGTCGGTGCCGGGCGTCCGGCCCTTCGACGCCTATTTCGCCGAGCTCGCGATGGCGGGGCAGGCGGGGCCGCAGCTGGTGCGCTACAGCTTCCGCTTTGTTGAGGCGGATACCGGCGAGGGGGAGGACGGCACGGCCGTCTATACCACGCGGGGCGGGGAAACGATCTGGGAGCTGGCAAACCGGTTGGGCGTTTCGGCCGATCAGCTGGCCGCCTGGAATCCGGGAATGGGCTGGCAGGCGCTGCCGGCGGGTGTGCAGATCCGGCTGGAGGGAGGCATGGGGAATGACGGCGATGGAAGGGATTGAGCTGCGGGCGAAAACCCCCGATGGACGGACGATGACGCTGCCGGCGCCGGCGCAGCTCCTCCTCGACCGGACGGAGGATACCCCCGCCGACCGGCTGACGGCGGCGTTTGAGGGCGACGCGGGGATCCGGGAGGAGCTGGCGGAGATGACCCTGCGGGCGGCGGGAGGGACGGCCTTTTCGGGCCTGGTGGATACACAGCAAATCCGGACGGACGGGGCGGGCATCCGCCTACAGCTCGACGGGCGGAGCGACGCGGCGGTGCTGCTCGACAACGAGGCGCTGCCCCAGACCTGCTACCGGCTGACGCTCGGCGACCTCTGCCGGCTGCTGCTTGCCCCCTACGGTTTT
>CASGDD010000080.1 GCA_949300115.1 uncultured Oscillospiraceae bacterium
CCGCGCCTTCGCGTCCCCCAGCCGGCCCCAGTCGCGCAGGAGCATCTCGGCGTAGGCCATCTGATGATGGGCGAAGGTGATCGGCTGGGCCCGCTGCAGATGGGTATAGCCGGGCATGATCGTTTCGGTGTGTTCGCTCGCGATGTCGCACAGCGCGGCGATCATCTCGCGGACGAGCGCCATCGTCTCGTCCAGCTCCCGTTTGGTCCACAGCCGGAGATCGAGTGCCACCTGGTCGTTGCGGCTCCGGGCGGTATGCAGCCGCTTGCCGGCGTCGCCGATGCGGCGGGTCAGCTCGCCCTCGACAAAGGTGTGGACATCCTCGGCGGTCGGATCGATCGGCAGCGCGCCGCTCTCGACGTCCGCGAGGATCTGCGGCAGCTCGCGGAGAATCGCCTCGGTGTCCGCCGGGGGGATGATGCCCTGCTCGCCCAGCATGGTGGCATGGGCGATGCTGCCGGCGATATCGTCCTGGATGAGGCGCTGGTCGAAGGGGATCGAGGAGTTGAAGTCGTTGACCCCCGCGTCGACCTCTTTCTTAAAACGTCCGGTCCAGAGTTTCATGACGCCCTATTTCTCCTCCGCCAGCTTTTTGTCAAGCAGTGCCTTGACGGTGATCGGCAGGCCGAAGAGGTTGATAAAGCCCTTGGAATCGCTCTGGTTGTAGCTGTGGTCCTCGCCGAAGGTGGCGAACTCGTCGGTGTAGAGGGAGTAGGGGCTGGTGGTGCCGGCGCCCAGGATGTTGCCCTTGTAGAGCTTGAGCTTGACGTCACCGGTGACATGCTGCTGGGTCGACTCGACAAAGGCGTCGAGCGCCTCGCGCAGCGGGGTGAACCACTGGCCGTAGTAGACGACCTCGGCGTACTTCAGCGCGATCTGCTGCTTGTAGTGGTAGGTCTCCCGGTCGAGGGTGATCTCCTCGAGGTTCTGGTGGGCCTGGAAGAGGATGGCGCCGGCGGGATTCTCGTAGACGCCGCGGGCCTTCATGCCGACCAGCCGGTTCTCGACCATGTCGACGATGCCGATGCCGTTCTCGCCGCCGATCTTGTTGAGCTTCTTGATGATCTCGGTCGCGCTCATCTTCTCGCCGTCGAGGGCCACCGGAGCGCCCTTCTCAAAGCTGATGGTCACATAGGTGGCCTTGTCGGGCGCCTTCCAGGGCGAGACGGCCATCTGGAGCATCTTGTCGTAGTTGGGCTCGTTGGCGGGATCCTCCAGCTCGAGACCCTCGTGGGAGAGGTGCCAGAGGTTGCGGTCCATCGAATAGCTTTCCTCCTTGGAGGTCTGCAGGGGGATGTTCTTCTTTTCCGCGTAGGCGATCTCGTCGTCCCGGCTCTTGAACTCCCACTCACGCCAGGGCGCGATGATCGGCATATCGGGAGCGAACGCCTTGATGGTAAGCTCGAAACGGACCTGGTCGTTGCCCTTGCCGGTGCAGCCGTGGGCGATGGCGTCGGCGCCCTCCGCCTTGGCGATCTCGACGATCCGCTTGGCGATGATCGGGCGGGCGAAGGCGGTGCCGAGCAGGTACTTGTTCTCATAGATCGCGCCGGCCTTGATGGTGGGGACGACATAGTGGTCGATGAACTCTTCGGTCAGATGCTCGATGTAGAGCTTGGAGGCGCCGGTCTTGATGGCCTTCTCCTCGAGCCCATCCAGCTCGGCGCCCTGGCCGACGTCGGCCGACACGGCGATGACCTCGCAGCCGTAGTTCTCCTTGAGCCAGGGGATGATGACCGAGGTGTCCAGACCGCCCGAATAGGCGAGTACGACCTTCTTGAAGTTACCAAGTTTACCCATTTTTCTTTCCTTCCTTTCCACATGCTAAAGGATAGATTTCCATGCTAGCCCTATTATACACCTTCGCGCGGAAAAATCAACCACCGGCTTGTATAAATATTCAGATAAATGCGGTGAATATTCGTCAGAGATGCATAAAAGGGGGGAAGACAACGATCGGGCGCGGTTTTTGGGCAGTTTTCCTGCTTCCCAAGCGGACGGGCGGCATGGTACAATAACAAAAGCCGCGGACCGGCCCGCCCTTTGGGTGGCGGGAGAGGTTCCGCGGGAGGGTTTTGCCCGCGTGTCGGGATCGGGACAGCCATGGCCGGCGGGCGGAGATGTTGGAAACGGAGGGGATATGATGCAGTATCGCGAGATGAAAAAGTTGGGAATGGCCCCATCGCTGCTGGGCTTTGGGTGCATGCGCTTCCACTGCGAGGGCGGCGACCTCAATGCCGCGATTCTCGAGGAGGAGGCGGAGGCGCTGATCGACCGGGCGATGGCCGCGGGGGTCAACTACTACGACACCGCCTATCCCTATCACAACGGCCAGAGCGAACCGTTTTTGGGCCGGGTGATGCGGAAATATGACCGCAGCACCTTCTATTTTGCCACCAAGCTGCCCATCTGGCAGATTGAAACGCGGGAGGACGCCGTCCGCTGCTTCGAGGATCAGCTGGCCCGGCTGCAGACCGATTTTATCGATTTCTATCTCATCCACGCGCTCAACGCCGCGCGGTGGGAGAAGGTGCAGAAGCTCGGGCTGATCGAGCTGTTTGAGGGCTACAAGGCGCAGGGGAAGATCCGCGCGTTCGGCTTCAGCTTCCACGACACCTACGAGACCTTCGAGAAGATCCTCACCGCGCATGACTGGGATTTCTGCCAGATCCAGCTCAACTACCTCGACGCCGGCATCCAGGCGGGGGTGCGCGGCGCGCAGCTGTGTGAGGCGCGCGGGGTGCCGCTCGTCATCATGGAGCCGCTCAAGGGCAGCGCGCTGGCGACCCTGCCCGACGGGGTGACCGCGCCGATGCGGGCCTGCCACCCCGACCGCTCAGCGGCGAGCTGGGGGATGCGCTGGGTGGCCGGGCAGCCGGCGGTGCATGTCATCCTCAGCGGGATGAATACCCCCGAGCAGCTGGAGGACAATCTGGCGACCCTTTCGGAGGCGGCGCCGCTGAATGCGGAGGAGCGGGCGATTGTCGAGCAGGTGGCCGACGAGGTGCGCCATCGGGTCAAAAACGGCTGCACCAACTGCCAGTACTGCATGCCCTGCCCGTTCGGCGTCAACATCCCCTTCAATTTCGGCATCTGGAATATCTACGGCATCGGCGGGGATCTTGACTATGCCCGCCGGCGCTATGCGGCGACCGCCGACAGCGAAAAGGCGTCCGTCTGCAAAAAGTGCGGCGCCTGCGAGGGCAAATGTCCGCAGGGCATCCACATCCGGGAGGATCTCGCGGCGCTGGCCGCCGAGCTGGGATAATCTGCCGGAGACCAAAGGACCAAAACGCGAGGAAAAGAGGGCCTGGAATGGAAAAAGGCTTTGCACTGGAAAGCGAACTGCTCTATACCGGCCATCAGGTGGAGGGGATGGATCTCAAACCGGAGGCGCCGCCCCTCTTTCTGACGACCGCTTTTACGATGGATTCCTTCGATGAGGTGCGCGCGGTCTATGCGCAGGGCGGCTATACCTACGTCCGCACGAACAACCCCAACCGGGAGATGCTGGCCGAATCGGTCAGCCTGCTGGAGGGGGGCGAGCGCAGCCACATCTGCGCGTCGGGGATGGGGGCGATTGCGAGCGCGCTCTATACGCTGCTCGACCCGGGCGACCGGATCCTCTGCAACCGGAGCTGCTATGGCGAGACGTACGAGCTGATGACCCTGCTGCTGCCCCGGATGGGGATCGAGACCGACTTTGTCGATTTTCGCGATCTCGATGCGGTCGAGGCGGCGATCACCCCGGCGACCGCCCTCTTTTATACCGAGGTCTTTTCCAACCCGACGGTGGCGATGGCCGACATCGAGGCGCTAGGGGAGATGGCCCACCGGCATGGCGCGATGCTGATGGTGGACAACACCTTCAGCCCGCTCTCGGTCCGTCCGCTGCAGCGGGGGGCCGATCTGGTGGCCAACAGCCTGACCAAATTTTTAAACGGCCACAGCGACGCGATGGGCGGCGCGGTGACCGGCCGAGCCGAGATGATTGGCGAGATCGCCAAGGTATCGATGCTGCTCGGCAATCCGGGCGACCCCTTCTCCAGCTGGCTGATCCAGCGGGGGATGCAGACGGCCGGCCTGCGCATCCGCCGGCAGCTGGAAAATGCCAACCGGCTCGCCGCCGCCCTCGCGGCCGATCCCCGGGTGGAGCGGGTCAACCACCCTAGCCTGCCGGACTATCCCCAGCGGGCGCTGGCCGGCCGGCTCTGCCCCGACGGGCTCTACACCCCCATGCTGAGCTTCATCCTGCCGGAGGACCCGGCGCTGCTCGACCGCTTCCTGCGGGGATTGCGTCTGGGGAAATACGCGCCGACGCTGGGCGGCATCCGCACCACCCTCTCCCATCCGGTCACCTCCTCCCATCCCCATGTGCCCGACCCGCTGCGCCGGGAGATGGGCATCACCCCCGGCATGTTCCGCGTCTCCTGCGGCATCGAGGAGCCGGAAGACCTCATCCGCGACTTCCTCGGCGCGCTCGACGGGATCTGCTAAACGGCGGGCGCCGTCCGGATACCCACCCACAACCTTCCCATGCAAACCTGCCGCCTATGTGGCCCGGACGGGGAATGGGTGGGGAGATAGCGAGCGGCCATCTTGAAGGTCGGACGGACAGACGAACGGGAAAAATTCCGCGATGCGCCACAGCTTGACGAATAGACGCTGCAGATTAAAATCCCTCGACGGCAGTGAAACCGTCGAGGGATTTGCTTTGTTTTTAGGGCATTTCCGATTCGGAGGGAATGGCTTCGCCGCCGATGCCGGAGAGCAGCTGGAGGTAGTTCTGCCGCCCGCAAAGCACCCGGTCGATAAAGACATCGCTTCCCTGAACATGGTAGAAGGTCAGATAGCCGTCGGTGGCAAAAAAGCGGTAGTCGCTGATGATGTGCGCGATCGAAGCGAGCGGTGTGCCGAGCTGGGCATAGTCCGCCAGACGGGCGGCTCGGTCGGTCAGCCGGCCGACGAGCTGCTTTGCGGCGGCGGGGTCCTGCTGGTCGTGCGCGACCGCGTCCCAGATGGCGTCGAGGTCCCGTTGGGCGCCCTCGGTATAGTAGATGTTATTCTTCATGGCCGGACCTCTCGCGGAAATGCGCCTCAATCTCTTCCAGCGTACGATATCCCTTCTCCTCACCCGACCGGCGGCCTTTTTCCAGCTCGTTCATCAGCCGGAGGATGGCTTTGCTGCGCTCATAATCCCGGATATCCATGATGGCGTACCGCCCACGGCCGTTCCGGGTGAGAAAGACCGGTTCGCCCACTGTGACGTCCCGCAGCACCTCGCCGTAGTTGCGCAGATCGGAAATCGGTTTGATGTTCGGCATGGCCGTCTACCCCCTTTGGATGGGCTTTCGGTGTGTGCGTTGGTTTTATTATAATCAAAATCCTCGTAACATTCAACGAGGAATCTTATGAGGATTTTCGCGGCAGGGGACGCGGCAAAGGGAGAGAGGCTCCCGGATCAGCGCCGCCAGACCGCGGCCTGGGCCTGCAGCGAGAGCTCGCGCAGCTCGGGATAGAAGAACATCTCGTCCCGGTCGATCATCCGCTCGAGCTCCGCCCGGTCGACCCAACGGGCGTCGGAGACCTCCTCCGGCTGGAGGGCGAGCGACCCGAGTGCGCGGGTGCAGGGGAGGACATAGACCTCCCAGATGGCATGGGGGCGGACGATCTCCCGCAGAAAGAGCAGCTGATCGGGGGTGGTTTCGATGCCGAGTTCCTCCGCAAGCTCGCGGACGGCAGCGGTGCGGGCATCCTCACCTACCTGCGCGCAGCCGGTGGTGGCGCCCCAGCGGCCGGCCATCGACCGCTTCTGGGGCGCGCGCTGCTGCAGCAGATACCGCCCGGTGCGAGGATCGATGAGCCAGATCTCCACCACCAGATGGAGATCCCCCTCGCCAAACGGCTCCCCTCGCACCATCGTCCGGCCGGTGGGCCGGCCCTCCCGATCGTAGATGTCCCAAAGCTCCATTGCGTGCCCATCCTTTCGAAACCGGGCAGCCCACACGACGGCGGACTGCCCGGCGATGCCTCTGTAGTGTATCACTGTATCGGTGTATTGATATCCGTCGGCTACGACACCGTTGTACCCTGGTAGTAGTGGGTGAGGATATCGACATAGCTCCAGCCGCGGGTGGCGTACTGCTGGGCGCCGTTCTGGCTCATGCCGACGCCGTGGCCGTAGCCGTAGGTGGTGAAGCGGATGCCGCTGCCGGTCGGGGTGACGTCGAAGGCGGCCGAGCGGATGTTGTATTCGAGCAGGTTTTCCCGCAGCTGGCGGCCGGTCACCGTCTTCATCCCGCCGATGGTCACCGAGGTGACATACCCGCCGGCGTTCTTCTGGATGTTGGTAAACCACATCGACGGGTCCATATAGGAGAGGTCGATGCCGTAGACGCTGCGTACCCGGCTGATGATGTAGCTGGCGTCCAGCGTCTTCTCCTGCTGCCAGCCGGAGACGTTGCGGTCGTAGTCGCTGGGCACGCTGACGAGATAGCTGTAGTTGGTGCCCCAGACATCGCTCGCGTTGTTGGTGCCAAAGGCGGCGGTGGCGAAGAAGGTCGCGTTGATCGGCGCGCCGCCGTAGGTGACCATCTGTCCCAGGACCGCCGACACCGCCTGATCGACCTTGCCGCCCTGCTTGTAGCTGGACGCCATGCCGATCGAGGCACTCTGGCCGCGGTCGTTGTAGAAGCGGACGTAGGTATAGGCGGCGACCGCCTGGGCCTTGAGTGCCTCGATGTGGAAGCTCTCGCCCATCTCGGCGGTGACCATCCGGCAGACCGCCTCATGGGCGTCATATTCGACCCCGCCGATGCGCAGGGTGCCGGCATAGCCGGGGGAGGGGGTCACGGGGGTGCCGCCGGGATCGGAGGAGCTGCTGAGATACTCTTCGGTATCGCTGGGCCGCCAGAGGGAGGTGCTTCCCTCGCTGCTCGGCCAGCTGGGGGTGGGGGTGCTCGAGCTGGGCGGCACCGCCCAGAGATCCTCGTCGACCCCGGCGGTCGAACTGGAGGGGGGATTCCCTTCGGAAGCTTCGGTGCTCTCCGCCGGCGGTTCGGGGGTGCTGGAGGAGGGCGGCTCGGAGGATGGTGTATCACTCGAGCTCTCCGCCGCGTCCGCCGGTGGCTTTTCCGATTCCTCGGAGGCGGTGTCTTCGGGATCCTCCTCATCCCGCGCCGCCTCTTCATCCGTGTCCGCCGCATCCGCCTCCGCTTCCGAGCTTATGGAGACGGTGGAGGAGGCGGTGCTGAGCGAGAGCATCTCCTCGGCGATCATCTCGTCGGGGATGCCGGCCCCCTCGCCGGTCGCGAGCGGCTCAGGCTCCCGGAGGGCGAGGGTGGAAACGATGGCGGGGTCGGCGGTGTGATCGGCGACCGCCTCATAGTAGGCGTCGGGCATGAGCGGCGCGGGATTGGTGCGGGCGAGATCGGTATCCACCTCGGTGCTCTCCCCCTCCCGGACCCGGCGGGCCACCACCGTCAGGGTGGCCCCCTCGAAGGCGTCCGAACCGGTGGTTAAGGTGAGCAGTTCATCGCCAAATTGGGTTTCGACGCCGGTGGAGAAGAAGGAACGGGCCTGCACATTGCCCAGATAATCGTTGAAGGCGGCAGGGTCCTCCGCCATCTCGGCGGTGAGGGTGGGCGTGTCCGCGTCGGACAGATAGGCGCCGATGACCTTGTAGCTGCCGAGCGCGTAGACCGAATCGAATTGGATAACCGGATGCGTCCGGTAGTAGCCGACCTCCTGATAGCCGGCGAGGTCGGCGAACATCTGCCCGTCCGACATATTTTTGGCGTAGACCGCCGTCCCCTCCTCCCCCGAGGGCTCGACCGCGTCGGAGAGATAGGGGGAGCCGTACCGGCTGGGTTGACCGAGAAAGTCGGTCTCGGTATAGTCGGTGGTCTCCGACTGGACCACCGGGAAATCGATGTCGGTGCCGTCAATCTTGAGATAGCCGGCGATATCGGGGTTGCGCTGCCAGAGCGCCGCGAAGCTGGCCAGATAGCCGTCCGGATAGTTTTCCGGCAGGGCGGTGTCCGAGGCGGCCTCCCGGGTATAGAGGGAGCGCAGCAGCGCGAGGGTGCGGCTGTTCTGATAGGACTGGAAGAAGTACCAGCCGAGATAGCCGCAGGAGGCAAAAAAGGCAAGCAGAAGCAGCAGCACAAGCAGCTTGCGCAGCACGAGGAGCGGCCGGTCCCCGCGGAGGGGGAAGAGGAACCGTCCCAGCCGGCGATACCAGGGGCGCTTTGCCTGCGGCTCGGGGTCGGCGACCGTGCGGCCGGAGCTGTCCCGTTCGGGGCCGGTTGAGACGATCTCCCCCCGGCGGTTGAGAATGACCTCCCCCGGCAGCTTCTGCGGGTAGGCGTCGAGGTAGCGGCGCAGCATGTCGAGCGCGTGGGTGGAGACGGTGGCCCGCAGGGCATCCCGCCCGCGGGCGGCGTCCAGCTCGAGCTTTTTGACCCAGCAGCTGTTCCGGTCGCACATCGCGAGATAGCACAGGCCGACCGGATTGCGGTCGGTGGCGCCGTCCCGGCTGAGATTGCCGGTGATGGCAAGTCCCAGTTCGCCGTTGTTTTCGGCGAAGACCGCGCGCGCCATCGCGACGGCCACCTCGGCCGAAACGGGGGAATGGCGGCGGATGAGCTTTTCGGCAATCCCCAGGCTTTGCAGCTTGGCCGGGGTACCGGGGGCGGAGACGGCGTAGCTTAAAACCTGGCCCGACCCCTTCATATCGCCCATCCGCTGGGCGACCAGCCCACCGGTGCAGCTGTCCATCACCGAGACATGCAGCC
Organism: uncultured Oscillospiraceae bacterium; assembly: GCA_949300115.1. Taxonomy (GTDB): domain Bacteria; phylum Bacillota; class Clostridia; order Oscillospirales; family Ruminococcaceae; genus CASGDD01. Next base: position 8,796 of record CASGDD010000080.1, read on the forward strand.
GGCGCCGCAGAAGCGAGCCGACCACCACCTGTTCGATCGAGTCGACATCCTCACCGTAAACAAAGCTGCCGAGCCGGGCGCGGAGGATGCGGATGAACGGTTCGGCGTCCTCGAGGGCGTCGTCATACCGCTCGGCACGGGCGACCACCCGCACCAGCACCTCATCCGGTTCGGGGTAGAGAGTGACGGTGGGATTGTCGCTCTCCCGCATATCGCCCACCCGCTCGCAGACCTCGTCGTAGCGCAGGCCGACCACCCGCATCGTCTTGGAGGCGACGGCGCAGTCGGCGAATTTGGGAAGATAGCGGGCAATATAGGTGATAAACATCGGGGCGAGCTCGCGCAGCCCGTCGGGCAGCATCATGATGCACTGGCCGCCGCTCTCGACGGCACAGCCCGGCGCGCCGCCGAAATCGTTGGGGAAAAGGGTGGACCGGCTGGGCACGATGGCCTGCCGGGCGTCCTGCTTCTGCAGAATGCGGCCCTCCTGCTGCAGCCGGACCCGCAGCCGCGCGAGCGACGGCTCGTCCATCTCGACCGGCAGCGAGGCGGCCCGGCAGACGATCTCCCGGGCGGTGTCGCCGCGCTCGGGGGAGAGCCCGCCGACGAGGATGATGAGCCCGCTGCGGCGCAGTGCCGCGCCGAGGGTATCGATGATGGCATGGGCGGTGCATTCGACCGTCGTTTGAACGCCCAGCGGGATGCCGAGCGCCTCCAGCTCACCCGCCAGAAAGCGGGCGTCGGCAGCGAGATCCTGCCCCGGATGGCGGGTGGCAATCAGGATCAGTTCGGCCTGCATGGACATGCACCTCCTCGAGGGGAATGGCCGCCGGTCCGGCGGCGGGTGAAATCGGATAAGGGTTGTTTAAAGGGTGTTGCGGATGCGTTCGATCCGCTCGAGCGCCCGGGCGGTGAGCCCCTCGACGTCGAGGTTTGCCTCGGCGGCCTCCACCCGCGCGAGCTCGGGACGGGTGCGGGGATGGCGGGGGGTGAAGACGGTGCAGCAGTCCTCATAGGGCAGCGTCGAGGTTTCGAAAGCGCCGATCTGGCGGGAGATGCGGATGATCTCCTCCTTGTCCATCCCGATGAGCGGGCGGAGCACCGGCAGGGTGCAGACCGCTTCGGTGCAGCGCAGCGCGCCGAGTGTCTGGCTGGCGACCTGGGCGAGGCTTTCGCCGGTGACCAGCCCCCCGCATTCGATCGATTCGGCAAGGCGACAGGCGATGCGCATCATAAACCGCCGCATGATGATGGTATAGAGTTCCTCCGGGCAGTGGTCGCCAATCGCCTCCTGGATCTCGGTGAAATGGACGACATTGAGGGTGATGTGCCCGCAGTACTGGGCGAGAATCTGGGCGAGATCGATGACCTTCTGCTTGGCGCGTTCACCGGTGTAGGGTGGGGAGGCGAAGTGGAGGGCGTTGAGCGACAGTCCCCGCTTGGCCATCATATAACCGGCGACGGGGGAATCGATGCCGCCCGAGAGCAGCAGCAGTGCCCGTCCGCTGGTGCCAACCGGCAGTCCGCCCGGGCCGGCCTGCTGGGGGCCGTGGATGTAGGCGCCGAAGTCCCGCACCTCGACCATCACATTGAGGTCGGGGGTATGCAGATCGACCGAGAGATGGGGATAGCGATCGAGCAGATAGCCGCCCACCTCCTCGCAGATCTGGGGGGAGGTGTAGGGGAAACGCTTGTCCGACCGTTTGGCTGAGACACGGAAGGTTTTGGCGGCCAGCAGTTCCTTCTCCAGATAGCGGGCGGCGGTCTCCTTAATGACCGCGAGGTCCTTCTCACAGACGCCGGCGACCGAATAGGCGGCGACGCCGAAGACCTTGCCAATCTGGGCGGCGGCCTCCCGAAGGTCGGCGCCCTCGTCCGCCCCTTCGATCATGACGGTCGACTGGGCGCGGCTGAAGCGAAATTCGCCGATGGATTTTAGGCGGCGTTTGAGGTTGCGGATGAGCACATCCTCAAAGCTGCCGCGGTTGAGTCCCTTGAGTGCCATCTCCCCGTTTTTGAGGAGGATAATCTCTTTCATGTGATCGTTCCTTTGCCGTAAAGTTATCCATGCGGCCGCTACCGGCGGCGCCGGATCCGATGCAGGCCGGCGTCCAGCGCTTCGAGCAGCCGGTCGACCTCGTCCATCGTATTCGAATGGGCGAAGCTTACCCGCAGGGCGGAGGTGATCCGGTCGCGGGGGAGCCGCTGGGCCATCAGCGCGTCGCTGAGGCTGCCCCGATGGCAGGCCGAGCCGCTCGAGAGATAGATGCCCCGTTCCTCCAGAAAATGCAGCATGACCTCGGAGGGGATGCCGGGGGCGGCGATGCCGACGATATAGGGGCTGGCGTCGGCGGGGGAGTGGACGGGCAGGCCGAGCCGCTCACAGCCCGACCGCAGCCGGCCGGCCAGCGTGCGGACATGGGCGGTATGGGCGTCCACCGCGGGCAGCAGCGTCCGGACGGCGGCGCCGAGCGCGGCGATCAGCGGGACGGCTTCGGTCCCCGAGCGCAGATTGCCCTCCTGGCCGCCGCCGATGAGCAGCGGCTTCAGATGGCATGACTTCCGCCGGTAGAGCACGCCAATGCCCTTGGGCGCATGGACCTTGTGCCCCGACAGCGCGATGGTATCGGCGGCGAGCGTGTCCACCCGCATCGGCAGCTTGAGGAAGCCCTGCACCCCGTCGAGATGGATGTGCAGCTGGGGATAGGCACGTTTGAGCTTCGGCAGGATCTCGAGCGGGGTGACCGCGCCCGTCTCGTTGTTGACCGCCGTGAGGGCGAGCAGCCGGGTGTCGTTTGTGACCGCCCCGACGATCTCGTCGGGATCGAGATTGCCGTCCGCCCGCGGCCGCAGCCAGGTGACCGGGGTGCCCGCCGCCTCGAGCAGCCGCACCGGCTCGAGCACCGCCGGATGCTCGGCCATCGAGGTGACAATGCCGCCCCGGCGGCCGGCCGAAAGGATGGCGGTGTTGTCCGATTCGGTGGCGCCCGAGGTGAAGATGATCTCGGCGGGGGAACAGCCCAGCGCATCGGCAACCGTCCGGCGCGCCGCGCTCACCAGCCGTTCGGCCTCCAGCCCCAGCCGGTGGAGGGAGGAGGGATTGCCGTAGCATGCCTCGCAGGCAAGGCGCATCGCTTCGACCGCCTCGGGCAGCGGGCGGGTGGTGGCAGCGTTGTCCAGATAGATGATGTCCGGTTGGGTATCCACCGCTTAAGCTCCTTCCGATGGGCGGCCTGTCCGAACACGCCCATTTTCATCCACATTTCTTTCCAATTATACATGATACCATTATGGACCGGAAATATCAATCGTCACAAGCGTCCTGGGACGCAAATATCCGACGGCCGTCACATATTTTGCGGCCGCCGGGAGACAGTAAGGACAGACGGCCGGGCGGCGACGGCGTCCGGCCCCATCATCCGGGAGGTATGCAGATGGAAACGAGGACCACGGTCTATTCGCGGCGTACCCGCATTCGTATACTGGCCTTTGCGGCGGCGCTGATCGTCCTGCTGGCGGTGCTGGCGCTCCGTTTTCAGGCGGAGGCGGCCGCCTACAAGCGGACGATTGACAATGCGGTCAAGGAGGCGATTCAAAACACCGCCGATCACATCGACAGCATCGCGGTTCAGCTGGACAAGGGGCGCTACACCGCCTCGGACGCGCAGCTGGTGACGATGGCGGCGGGGGTCTGGAAGGACGCGGCAGCCGGCAAGACGGCGCTGATGGAAATCCCGGTCGAGGAGATCAGACTGGACGCGACCTACAAATTTCTCTCCCAGGTGGGCGACTACGCCATGGCGCTCAGCCGCAAGGTGCTGCGCACCGAGACGATCAGCGCGGAGGAGCGGGAGAATCTCATCCTGCTGGCCGACTATGCCGACCGGCTGGCGGGTAAATTCGATGAGATCGAGCAGGCGCTCGCTTCCGGGCGGCTGCGGGTGGACGATCTGAAGCGTACCGACCCGATAGTCCTCAACGACGGCGCCGATCCGCTGCCCCAGCTGGCCGACGGTTTCCAGGAGGCGGAGGAGGGCTTCGAGGGCTATCCCACCCTCATCTATGATGGCCCGTTTTCCGACCATATCATGCAGACACAGCCCCGGATGACCGAAGATGCCCCCGAAATCACCCTCGAGGAGGCGGAGGAGATCGCCGCCGGGTTTCTGGGCGGCCATCCGGCGCTGCGGGTGTTGGGGGAGGAGCAGTCGAGCCTGCCCGCCTACCGGTTCGCGAGCGGTGAGCGGACCCTCGCGGTGACCCGGCAGGGCGGCTATGTCAGCTATCTCATCGATTCGCGTACGGTGAAGGAAGCGGTGATCCCGGTCGAGGAGGCGCGGGGCATCGCGGCCGATTTTCTCGCTGCCCGCGGGCTCGAGGGGATGCGGGAGAGCTATTACGAGACCCGCAATGGGGTGGTCATCGTCAATTTCGCCGCCACCCAGGACGGGGTGGTGCTCTATCCCGACCTGGTCAAGGTGGGGGTGGCGCTCGACGACGGCGATATCGTCTCGTTCGACGCCCGCGGCTATCTCGTCAACCACCATACCCGCGAGCTGCCGGTGGAGCTGCTCGGAGAGGAGCAGGCGGCCGGCTATCTCAAGGAGACGCTCGCGGTCGAGGGGGTGCGGCTGGCGGTGATCCCGACGGCGGGTAGGCATGAGCGGCTCTGCTATGAATTCCACTGCCGGAGCGAGGCGGGCGAGGATAGGACGGGGGTGCAGAATCTGCTCGTCTATGTCAACGCCGAGACCGGCTATGAGGAGGAAATCCTGCTGCTCGTCTATTCGGAGGATGGGGTGCTCACCCTCTAACCTGTGCGGCCCGCCGGGAGCGCTCCGGCGGGCCGTGTTGCGGTTGGATCGGATGGATCGGAAGGGGTATGCCGGAAAGGGGGGCATCCCCTCTGCAAGCCAGGATCAGCAGTCGTCGGGGAGCAGGGCGCCGCAGTGGGGACAGAACTCCGGCCGGCCCCGGCCGAGATGTTCGCCGCAGACGGGGCAGCGCCAGAGCTTGCGGTCGAGCGGGAGGTAGAGAAAGCAGGCAAGCACCATCCCGAGCAGGATGAGGTAGCGCAGCCTGGTTATCAGGCCGATCACCATCACCGCCAGGCAGAGGAAAAAGACGCCGAAGAGGAGCGCCCGAATCTGGCGCAGCTTCATGGGGACCTCCTTTTGTCGGGGCAAAAGAAAGGATGGGAAGGACTGCGATTGTCCTTCCCATCCGGTGGATGCTGTTAGGCGTTCGCGGCCGCGACGGCAACCGCGCAGGCGACGGTCATACCGACCATCGGGTTGTTGCCGGCGCCGATGAGGCCCATCATCTCGACATGCGCCGGGACGGAGGAGGAGCCGGCGAACTGGGCATCGCCGTGCATCCGGCCCATCGAGTCGGTCAGGCCGTAGGAAGCCGGGCCGGCCGCCATGTTGTCGGGGTGGAGGGTACGGCCGGTACCGCCGCCCGAAGCGACCGAGAAGTACTTGCGGCCGTTCTCCTGGCACCACTTTTTGTAGGTGCCGGCGACCAGGTGCTGGAAACGGGTCGGGTTGGTCGAGTTGCCGGTGATCGAGACGTCGACCTTCTCATACTTCATGATGGCCACGCCCTCGAGCACATCGTTGGCGCCGTAGACGTTGACCTTGGCCTTCTCGCCGTTCGAGAAGGCAATCCGGCGGACCTCATGCAGCTCGCCGGTGGCGAAATCGTAGTCGGTTTCGACATAGGTGAAGCCGTTGACACGGGCGATGATGTAGGCGGCGTCCTTGCCGAGGCCGTTGAGGATGACCCGGAGGGGTTTCTTGCGGGCCTTGTTGGCGGTCTTCGCGATGCCGATGGCGCCTTCCGCCGCGGCGAACGACTCATGACCGGCGAGGAAGCAGAAGCAATCGGTCTCCTCCCGGAGCAGCATGGCGCCGAGATTGCCGTGGCCGAGACCGACCTCCCGCTGCTCGGCGACCGAGCCGGGGACGCAGAACGCCTGCAGGCCGATGCCGATGGCCTCGGCGGCCTCGGGGGCGGTCTTTACGCCCTTCTTAAAGGCGATGGCGCTGCCCAGTGTGTACGCCCAGGAAGCGTTCTCAAACGCGATATTCTGCACGCCCTTGACAATCGCGTCGACATCGACGCCCTTCGAGAGGCAGAGGGCCTGCGCATCCTCCAACGAGCTAAATCCATACTCCGCAAGGCACTTTTCGATCTTGGCCATGCGTCTCTCTTTACCTTCAAACTGAGCCATCTGATGCACCTCCCTTATTCCTCGCGCGGGTCGATCACCCGCACGGCCTCGTCAAAGCGGCCGTAGGTACCGATATTCTTCTCGTACGCCTCGTTCGGCGCCATGCCGTGGCGGATGTCCTCGAGCATCTTGCCGAGACGGACAAACTTGTAGCCGATGACCTCGCCGTTGTCGTCGAGGCCGATGGCGAGCACATAGCCCTCGGCCAGCTCGAGATAGCGCACGCCCTTGACCGAGGTCGAGAACATCGTGCCGACCTGCGAACGGAGACCCTTGCCGAGGTCCTCGAGCGAGGCGCCGACCGGCAGGCCGTTCTCCGAAAAGGCGGTCTGGCTGCGGCCGTAGGCGAGCTGCTTGAAGATCTCGCGCATCGCGACGTTGATCGCGTCACAGACCAGGTCGGTGTTGAGCGCCTCGAGCAGCGTCTTGCCGGGCAGGATCTCGGCGGCCATCGCGGCCGAGTGGGTCATACCCGAGCAGCCGAGCGTCTCGACGAGCGCCTCCTCGATGATGCCCTCCTTGACATTTAAGGTCAGCTTGCAGGCGCCCTGCTGGGGGGCGCACCAGCCCACACCGTGCGACAGACCCGAGATGTCGGAAATCTGATACGCCTTGACCCATTTTCCCTCCTCGGGGATGGGGGCGGGACCGTGATGCGGGCCTTTATGAACCACGCACATTCTCTCCACTTCATGGGATACGTTCATACCGTTTGTTGCTCCTTTCAGAGGGACTCCCTCGTGATGATCGTCAACCGGGGAACGGAGGGGAACCGCTCCATCGCCCGGACACATGCGCAAAACCGTCCGTACCGGGCCATGCACAGGATCGGATGGCCCTTACGGTTATTCTACCATCTGCCGCACAGCTTGTCAAAAGATTGACGGGGTGCGGGCGGAGAATTGGCGCTTTGCTCAGATCGGCCCCCCAAATGCACCCGCGGGGCGGGAAAGATGAACAATGGGACGGGGCTTTAGGCGGCGGGCGCCTCAATGAGTGGGGCGATGCTGCCGCCGTAGGTGGTAAAGACCGCCTTGGCCGCCTCGGTGTCGTCGGTGACGCAGAGGGCGACGTAGGTGTCGAAGTACCAGATGATCGCCCGATCCAGCAGGTCGGCCTCCTCGGGCAGCGCCTCCTTCTGCTGTGCGAGATGGGTCTCGAGGGCCTGGTAGATGGCGGCGACCTCTTCGCTGTCGTGCGCCTCGAAGACGGCGACCTCCTCGGCCGAATGGGGATCGGTCGAGACGAAGGCCATCTGATAGACCGGCTCTTCGGCAAACGGGAAGCGGAGGGGGATCTCCTCCTCGGGGAGGGACTGCAGCTGGGTCGTATACTGCACCTGGCTGATGAGCTTGTCGGCGATATCCTCAATGGAGGTTACATAGCCCTCGCTGAAGGCGAGCATAAGCAGGATCACCACCGTCATGATGAGCAGGGTGCCGCTGACGAGGCGGTGTTTGTTGCGCAGTACGCTTTTGCGGTCGAGTGCCATTCGATCGATCTCCTTGCCATGATAAAAATCGCCGTGCACCGGCCCTGTCCGCCGGCATGCACGCAAAAAATACACATTGTTCTCTATTATAACAGAGCCTCGCCCGTTTGCAAATGGTAGGAAGGGAGCGACAGCAAAAAGTTTTAACAATCGCAACGAATTCTTCATCGTCCCGGCCCCCCTTTTCGTTTGACTTTCTCCTCCCCAGCGTTTACAATAAAGCATAGACTGAAAACGACGCCCGCCGCCAGGTACCTGCCGTGTGGTACGCCCGGCGGCGGGCCGGCGGCTGCCCATGCGGCCGTATCGTATAGAATGATCGATGAGGTGAAACCATTTGGGTCTGTTTGAAAAGCTCTTCGGCAGCTATTCCAGCCGGGAACTGAAGCATATTATGCCGATCAAGGAGAAGATCCTCTCGCTGGAGGAACACTACCGCGGCCTGTCGGACGACGAGCTGCGGGCGATGACCCCCGCGCTCAAGGAGCGGCTCGCGAACGGGGCGACGCTCGACGACATCCTGCCCGATGCCTTTGCGGCCTGCAGGGAGGCGGCCGACCGGGTACTCGGCATGCGTCCCTTCCCCGTCCAGCTCATCGGCGGCATCGTCCTGCACCAGGGGCGGATCGCCGAGATGAAGACGGGCGAGGGCAAGACGCTGGTTGCCGTGCTGCCCGCCTATCTCAACGCGCTCGAGGGCAAGGGCGTACACATCGTCACCGTCAACGAATACCTCGCCCAGCGCGACAGCCAGTGGATGGGCAAGGTACACAACTTTATGGGCCTGTCGGTCGGGCTGGTGGCCCGCGACAGTGACCGTGCGGGCAAGCAGGCGGCCTACAACGCCGACATCACCTACGGCACCAACAACGAGATGGGCTTCGACTACCTGCGGGACAACATGGTCATCTACAAGCAGGACCGGGTCCAGCGCGGCTTCCACTACGCGATCGTCGACGAGGTCGACTCGATCCTCATCGATGAGGCGAGGACCCCGCTCATCATCTCCGGCCAGGGGGACAAGTCGACCGACCTCTACCGGCAGGCGGACAGCTTTGCCTCGACCTTAAAGCCGGTCAAGGTGGCCGAACTGGATATGAAGAGCGACAATGAGGACTTCGACGCCGACTACATCGTCGACGAGAAGGCGAAGAGCGCGACGCTGACCAAGAGCGGCGTCAAAAAGGCCGAGCGCTTCTTCGGCATCGAAAATCTCATGGACCCCGAGCATATGACCCTGCAGCACCACATCAGCCAGGCGATCAAAGCCCGCGGCGTCATGCAGCGGGATGTCGACTATGTCGTCAAGGACGGCGAGGTCATCATCGTCGACGAGTTCACCGGACGCCTGATGATCGGGCGGCGGTACAACGAGGGACTGCACCAGGCGATCGAGGCGAAGGAGCATGTCGAGGTCGCCCGCGAGTCGAAGACGCTCGCCACCATCACCTTCCAGAACTACTTCCGCCTCTACGAGAAGCTCGCCGGCATGACCGGTACCGCGCTGACCGAGGCGGACGAGTTTTCCGAGATCTACAAGCTCGAGACGATCGAGATCCCGACCAACAAGCCGGTCATCCGCAAGGACCAGCCGGACGTCGTCTACAAGACCGAGCGGGGCAAGTACAACGCGATTGTCGAGCAGGTCATCCGCTGCCACGAGAAGGGGCAGCCGGTGCTGGTCGGCACCATCTCGATCGAGAAGAGCGAGCAGCTGTCCGCCCTTTTAAAACGTCGGGGCATCCCGCACGAGGTGCTCAACGCCAAGTATCACGAGAAGGAGGCGGAGATCGTCGCCCAGGCGGGTAAATTCGGCGCGGTGACCATCGCCACCAACATGGCCGGCCGCGGTACCGACATCATGCTGGGCGGCAATCCCGAATTCCTCGCCAAGACCGAGATGCGCAAGGGCGGCTATGCCGAGGCACTCTACGCCCAGATGGACGGCTACTCCGAAACGGACGATCCCGAGGTCATCGCCATCCGCACCGCCTACCGCGAGGCGGTCGCCAGGTACAAGGCGGCCATCCAGGAGGAGGCGGACAAGGTCCGGGCGGCGGGCGGCCTCTATATCCTCGGCACCGAGCGGCATGAGTCCCGCCGGATTGACAACCAGCTGCGCGGACGCGCCGGACGCCAGGGCGACCCGGGCGAAAGCCGCTTCTTCATCTCGCTCGAGGACGATCTGATGCGGCTGTTCGGCGGCGAGCGGATGCAGGCGATGATGAACACCCTCGGGGTGGACGAGGACACCCCGCTGGAAAACAAGATGCTCTCGAGCCAGATTGAGAACGCCCAGTCGAAGGTCGAGCAGCGCAACTTCGCCATCCGCAAAAACGTCCTGCAGTTTGACGACGTCATGAACCGGCAGCGGGAGATCATCTACGGCCAGCGGGCACAGGTGCTCGACGGCATGGATATGGGCGAGACCATCCAGAAGATGCTCACCGAGCAGATCGCGGCGGGGGTGGAGACCTACGTCCGCGACGCCGAAAACCGGGAGGAGTGGAATCTCGCCGGCCTGGCCGATTACTATGCCTGGCTGTTCGACGAAGCCCATCCGCTTCTCGTTTCCGAGCTCGAAGCGATGAGCAAGCAGGCGATTACCGAGAAGATCACCGAGCGGGCCCGCTCGATCTACCGGGCCCGGGAGGCGCAGTTCGGCGCCCAGGTCATGCGCGAGCTCGAACGGGTGGTGCTGCTGCGCAATGTCGACGAGAAGTGGATGGACCACATCGACGCGATGGACGAGCTGCGCCGCGGCATGAGCCTGCGCGCCTACGGCCAGCACGACCCGGTGGTCGAGTACCGCATCGAGGGCTTTGAGATGTTCGACGCGATGGTCGAGGCCATCCGGGAGGACACCATCAAGATGCTGCTCACCGTCCGGCTGGTGCAGGGGGAGGCGCCCAAGCGCCAGCAGGTCGCGAA
>CASGDD010000081.1 GCA_949300115.1 uncultured Oscillospiraceae bacterium
AAAAGAGATCGGTATCCCTGGGGATATCGATCTCTTTTGGCGTCGGGGCGGATCAGGCGGGCAGGATGTGGCCGTCCTCCACCCGGATCACCCGTTCGGCAGCGGCCGCCACCCGGGGATCGTGGGTGATGAGCAGGATGGTTTTGCCCTGCCGCCACAGCCGGGAGAGCAGCCGGATGATCGCCTCGCCCGACTGGGTATCGAGGTTGCCGGTCGGTTCGTCGGCCAGGATGAGGGGCGGATCGCCTGCCAGCGCCCGCGCGATGGCGACCCGCTGCTGCTGCCCGCCCGACATTTCCCCCGGCAGATGGCGGGCCCGGTCGCGGAGGCCGACCGCTTCCAGCGCCTGCATCACCCGTTCCCGCCGCAGGGCGGCCGGCATCCGGCGGTAGAGCAGCGGCAGCTCGACATTTTCGTAGGCGCTGAGGGTGGGCAGCAGGTGGAACCCCTGGAAGATAAAGCCGATCTCCCGCCCCCGGATGCGGCTGAGCGCCCGTTCGCCGAGCGCGGAGATATCCCGTCCTTCGAGCAGCACCTGCCCCGCGTCCGGCCGGTCGAGACAGCCGGCCAGATGGAGAAAGGTCGATTTACCGGCGCCCGACCGCCCTATCACCGCCACGAATTCCCCCGGATAGACGGCGAGCGAAACCCGGTCGAGCGCACGGACCTCCTCCGTCCCCGACCGGTAGATCTTTTCCACCGCCCGCAGCTCGATCACCGGTGTGCGTTGAAAGCCGATGGCACATCCCTCCTTGTCCCGGTCCGGCTGCTGCCGGGCCTTCCCTTAGTCTGCCCCGATGGAGACCCCACCCCTTCGGCGGGACGCACAAAAATGCAAAAATACATTCAGAACATTTGTTCTTGTCTCGCGCGGCCGATTGTGCTAGAATAGGGAAGCGGAAAAAATCTGACAAAGGAATCGCATATTCAGATTAAGTCCACCTCGATCGACGGCACAGGAGGGACACCATGACATTGGAGGAGATGGGACGGGAGTATCTAATCCAGAGCGGCCGGCTGGCCGCGCGGATGCAGGAGCTGCGGGCGGCCCGGGCGGCGGTCCCGTTCGAGCGGCAGCTCGAGCTGGAGGCGCGGATCGCGCTGCTCTACCGCGAGGTACTCGAGACGCGCCGCATCGGGCGGATGCTCTGCGGCTATTATGGGAGGGAGGCGCCGGATGCGTCACAGGCTCTATACGCTTGACCGGATGATGGACGAGCGGGCGGCGGTGGCGCGGCATCAGATCGCCGCGGCCGAGGACAACGACGAGAGGCTCGGGCGGATGAAGCGGCTGCTGCCCGAGGTGCTGGCCGCCGAGCTGACCGCCCGGCAGCGGCAGGTGATCGAGCTCTACTACTACCGCCGGCTCAACATTCCCCAGATCGCGGGGGAGCTGGGGCTCAACAAATCGACCGTCCACCGGCATCTTAAGGCGGCGCATGGCCGCATCCGGCGGGCGCTGCATTACAGCATCTGACAGCGGGGGCAGGATTTGGGACGGAAGGAATCGAAAAATGCGGGCAAAACCCCCTTTTCAAATGCCGCGGAATCGTTTATCATAGAAAAAGAGCCGCCGGGGCCGGGCGCCGCCGGGGTATTTTGCAAAAGGGGACGAAAACGCGATGGCAAATCAGCGAGGAACAACAGGAACGGCCGGACGGGGACTGGCGGCCTATCGGACCCAGCTCATCCTTGCCCTGCTGCTGGCGGCGGTGGTGGCCGTCGCGGCCAAAATCATCCTGAGCGACCAGATGGCGGAGGCGCTGGGCGCCCATATCGCCGCCAAAACGGCCGGATCGGAGGTCTTCGCCGCCTATGGGGAATCGCTGCGGACGATGGCCGCGTCGGCCCTCGAGGAGGGGAGCGAGGCGGTTCATCTGGCCTATCGCAGCTACGAGACCGAGCAGGTCAAGGCGCAGGTGCTCGAACGGCTGGAGGAGGAAGCGGAGACGCAGGAAGGCGGTGCGGCCGCGGCCAGCACGCCGATGACCGGCGGCACCGCCACCTACGCGGGAAGCGGCGGCTATTATGCGGGCGCCAATGTCGGCTCGATCACCATCCCGCGGCTGGGAATCAACAACCGGCCGGTCTACTATTCGGCCAACTACGGCAGCGTCTACAACATCACCATCGGTTCCCACAGCCAGGGCTATCAGATGCCGGGTGAGGGCGGCACCTCGCTGATCTGCGGGCACAACGGCGCGGCCTTTATCAACCTGGGCGCCATGCAGATGGGGGATACCTTCACCTTCGCGACGGCGAACGGCACCTTCACCTACGAGGTCTACTCGACGACCATCGTCTGGGATTCGGTCAACAATGTGGCCGCCTGGAACGCGGCAGTGAGCGGCCTGCCGGCCGAAACGGCCATCCTCGATACCTGCTATCCCTTCAACACCTGGCCGGTTCCCAACCGCTATCTGGTCTACTGCCGGCTGATCAGCCGCAGCTAGCGTTCCGCATATCCGATTCTTCCATCAAAAACGGACGCCTTTCCAAACCGGAAGGCGTCCGTTTTCTGTATGGAGGAAGGCTCCCTTTGAATGGGGAGAAAAACCGCCTATTGCAGCGCCCGAAGCAGATCCTCGACCCGGTCGGTGCGCTCCCAGCGGACATCCAGATCCTCGCGGCCCATGTGTCCGTAGGCGGCGAGCTGGCGGTAGATGGGACGGCGCAGCTCGAGCGTCTCGATGATGGCGGCGGGGCGCAGGTCGAAGACCCGGGAAACCGCCTCGGCCAGCCGTTCCTCGAGGACGGTGCCGGTGCCGAAGGTATTGACCGCGACCGAGACGGGATTGGCCACCCCGATGGCGTAGGCGAGCTGGATCTCACAGCGGTCGGCAAGTCCCGCCGCGACGATGTTCTTGGCGATGTATCGCGCCATATAGGCGCCCGAGCGGTCGACCTTGGTGGGGTCCTTGCCCGAGAAGGCGCCGCCGCCGTGCCGGGCATAGCCGCCGTAGGTGTCGACGATGATCTTGCGGCCGGTCAGTCCGCTGTCCCCCTGCGGCCCGCCGACGACAAAGCGCCCGGTCGGGTTGATGAGGTAGCGGGTGTTTTCGTCGACCAGCCGGGCGGGCAGCACCGGCTCGATGACCTGCTCAATGATCTCCCGGCGCAGCAGATCGAGGTCGGCCTCGGGGCTGTGCTGGGCGGAGATGACCACTGCCGGGATGTGGACCGGCACCCCGTTCTCGTAGGCGACGGTGACCTGGCTCTTGCCGTCCGGCCGCAGATGGCGCACGCTGCCGTCCCGGCGCACCTCGGCCAGCCGCCGGGCGAGCTTGTGGGCGAGCGAGATGGGCAGCGGCATCTTCTCGGGGGTTTCGTTGCAGGCGTAGCCGAACATCATGCCCTGGTCGCCGGCGCCGGTCTGGGCGGCGGCATCGGCGGAGCCCTCCTTGATCTCGATCGAATCGTTGACACCGAGTGCGATGTCGGGCGACTGCTCATCGATGGCGGTGAGCACCGAGCAGGTCTCGGCGTCAAAACCGAATTTCGCGCGGGTGTAGCCGATCTCCCGGACAACCTCGCGGGCGATATGGGGGATATCGACATAGCAGCTGGTGGTGATCTCCCCCATCAGCATGACCATGCCGGTGGTGCAGCAGGTCTCGCAGGCGACACGGGCATAGGGGTCTTCGGCGAGGATGGCGTCGAGGACGGCGTCGGAGATCTGGTCGCAGATCTTGTCGGGATGACCCTCGGTCACCGATTCGCTGGTAAAATAGGTTCGTGCCACAACACATCTTCCTTTCTTTGGGTATCCGCTTCAACCGATCGTCCGGCCGCCGGCACAAAAAATCGCCCGGGAGAAGTCCCGGACGACGCTTAAAACCGCACTCATCTTCCGGTTTTCACCGCAGGATTTGGCACCTTACGGATTTCCGCAGGTTGCCGGGCATCACAGGGCCAGTCCCTCCGCCGCTCTTGATAAGTTGAAGTGTCTATTGAATTGTTGATGTCATTATACGTCCCGCCGGACAGAAAGTCAAGCGGTTTGCATCCGCTTGCCCTGCAGCACCCGGCCGAGCGGCTTGTAGACGACAAAGGTCACCACCGCGTTGATGCCCGCCTTGAGGAGATTGAAGGGGATGATGGCCGGCAGGAGCATCGCGACGACCGTCTCCATCGGCTGGCCCATGAAGAGGGGGGTGAAGATGAGATTGCAGAGGGTCATCACGGCGGTCATCAGCAGCACGCCGACCGCGAGCGAGAGCACCGCCCCGCCGAGGGTGCGGCGGCGCTGGTAGATGCTGCCCGCGACCAGCGCGAACGAGCCGGTCGCGAGGATGTGCATGACAATGCCGATCCAGCCGGAGCCGGCGCTGACGGTGATGCCCTGGATAACCGAGACGGCGACGGTCATGAGGAAACCCCAGGCCGGGCCGAAGGTGAAGGTGGCGATGAAGATGGGGATGTCGGCCGGATCGTACTCGAGGAAGGGGGCGGCCGGGAAGATGGGGAAGTGGATGAAGAAGACGAGCACAATCGAGAGGGCGGCGAGCACCCCCAGGGTGGTGAGCTTGCGAACGGGAACACGGGTCATGATCGTTACCTCCAGAAATAGGATGGGAGGTCTGCCGGGGTGGGGTGGCTGACAAAAAAGCCCTGACCGCAGTGCGATCAGGGCTTTGACGTCGCGAAACGCTGGAAGGGGACGCCCCCTCCACCATTGTGGCCACGGCCGTTTCTTTCATCCGGACTGTAACCGTTGGTTCGGGATTTCCACCCGATCAGCCGCCCCCATCCGGTCAGAAGGGGAGCGGGTCGCGGACTGACGACAGTACGCCGATCACCGCCAGTGAGGAATTGCACCTCGCCCTGAAACAGACTCTATGGCAACACTATAGCGCGAGCGGGGGCATTTGTCAACCTAAAATTTGCCGACGCCGGTCAGCTCGATGTAGCCGTTCATGATATGCTCCTCGACCGCCCCGACGATTGCGCCGCCGTCCTGGTTTTCGATGCAGCGGACGATCCGGCGGTGTTCCCGGATGGCCTGCTGGACACGGGCGGGGTCGGCAGCCGCCTGCATCCCGAAGGGGAAGATGCGGTCGCAGAGCGTCTCATGCAGATCGGCGAGGGTGCCGTTGGGATGCCTGCGCATCGCGTACCGGTGAAATTCGACATCCTTCTTCATATAGCCGTAGGCGTCCCCCGCCTGGCCGAGCGCCTGCTGCTCGTCGATGAGCGCCTTGAGGGCGGCGACATCCTCGGGGGTGAAGCGGTCGAACGCCTTGCGGGCAAAGTACCCCTCGATGGCGGCTTGCGCCTCGTAGAGCTCCCTCGCCTCGGCAATCGACGGGATGTGGACCCAGATCCCCTGCTTGGGGATGATCCGGAGAAGCCCCGCGTACTCCAGCCGCTGGCAGGCGGCGGTCACCGGCGTCCGGCCGATGCCCAGCTGCTCGCACAGCCGCAGGATGCTCAGCGCCTCCCCCTGCCGCAGACTGCCCTGCAGGATCATCTCCTTGATGGCCTGATAGGCCCGTTCGGTCTGGCTGACCGGCGCCGAAAGTTCGATGGTCATCCCGTCCCCCTCCTCGATGCGATACAAAAGCGAATGTTGTCTATAATGTAAGTATATCATCCGAAAAAACGGAAAACAACCGCCATTTGGTAACAATCGGGCAAAAAGAGGGAGAAACGTGCGTCTTGCATGTCAAATGTTTTTCTTTAAAACGCATATTCCCGGCAATTGGTGGATGGCGGGGATGGTCAAACGGCGGGAAATGTGCTATGCTTACAATCAGGCGGTTTTCGCCATCCGCGCGGCCATTTTTAAAAAGGGTCGGGTGCCGTCATCGCCGCCACGCCGGCAGCAGGGTCCTCGTCATCATCGTCACAATCGTCACAACAAACATCACAACTTTTCATCATCACATCCATCGAAGGGAGAGAGGCGGATGCAACCGATCGAACAGGCGCTGCGTGCGGCGGGGATCGACCTGACGCCGCTGGGGATCGCGCCGGGAAAGGAGAAGAGCGGCTATCCCTGCGCCCCCAAGGGCATGCGGGTGATCGGCTGGGCGGGGGTGGACGGCATCCACTACGGCACCGTCCGGGGCGGCCGGACGGCCATCTTCGCGGTCAGCCCCATGAACCCGCCGGGGGAATGGGTCCATCCGATTGCCCACAATTTTACCGACCTGCTGCGGCTGCTGCTGGCCTGCGGCAGCGCCGACGCGCTCGAACAGATCTGGCAGTGGGACCGGGCGGCCTTCGAACGCTATCTGCGGCAGAACCCGCCCGGGGAGGCGGCCCGGCGGACGCTCGACGCGATTGCCGAACGGCTGAAGCTGCGGCCGATGGAGGACCCCTACGGCTATGTCCGGGCGCTGCAGGCCTATTTTGACTATGGCCGGATCCGGCTGCCGCGGGAGACGCGGGCGACCCCGGCGGCGCAGCCGGTGAAGGCGGCGCCGGGCCCCTGGAAGGTCTATCTGGAGGCCGGCTTCGGGCCGCATACCGGCAGGGACCGGCCGGGACGGCCGCTCTGCTGTGAGCGGGTTTTCCGCTGGGATGGGGAGGATTGGCGGATTCCGGCCGCCTATCTCTGTGCCGGCGGGGTGGTCGTCGATCTCATCAAACGGGTGCCGGCCGAGCGGGCGCGGGCCTTTCTGCGGCACTGGCAGGTAAGCAGCGGGACGGAAGCGGCGCTGGAGGGGGATGCGCGGATGCGGATGGAGGCGGAAAATCCCTTTGACGCCCATCTCGAGACCGAAATCTATATCAACGGTGTCCGGCCGGAGCGGATGCGGGGGTGGCGGCTTGGCTGGATCCCCTCGCTTGAGGAGCATGCCTCCCCGGCGATGCGGACGGCGCTCGACCATTACCGGCTCGATCCCGCCGACGGCTGGGTGATCGAACGACGGGCGGTGCCCTGGCCGACCAAACGAAAACCCCGGCTGCACAGCATCACCGTCCGGCTGGCGCGGGAGGAGATCCTTCTGCCCGGCCCCCACTTCACCGCCGAGCAGCCGGGCGGCGGCCTTTCCTTCCGCGATCCCGACGGCATCCGCCATCAGCTGACGGTGACCGGCTGCATCCCCCGGACGCTGCCGGCGCTGCCCGGCGGGGAGCCGCTGCCCCCCTACTATCGGGAGCTGCACTACACCCTCGAGCCCGATCTGCCCCGCGAGGCGATCAGCGTCACCGACAGCACCCCCGCCGCCGACGGCCCCACCGCGATCTTTGTCGCCGCGCAGGGGGAAGAGGGGCATGTCGCCTGCTCCACCCCGCGCCACCAGCCAGATGCCCCGGCCGATTGGCAGATCATCTTCCACCGCCGCAGCGATTCCAGCTGTATCCTGGAGTTGATGTGAGCGTTCTGGCCATGCAATCCCATAGCCGCCGCCCGTTCTCTCCGGAGGACGGGCGGTTTTGCGTGTCTAACGACACGCTGCACAAGGGGGAACCGGGTCACTGCGGCTCCGGCTAACGCCTGCGCCTTGCTCCCTCATCCCCCTTGTGAGAACCCCCTCTTACCAAACCGCTCGTTCGATCGGTTTGGCGCTCTGAGGTGATTTTGTCCGGCACATGTGATGCCCGCAGGCGAATTTCGGAGCGCAACCACCGCAACGCGGTGGCTCTTGGCGCGGA
>CASGDD010000082.1 GCA_949300115.1 uncultured Oscillospiraceae bacterium
TGCACATGGTCTTCGAGGCTTGATTGTGTGCTATAATTGTCATAAAAAGTTTAAGAAGATCGAGGTTTACAATACGGAGAAAATTGATGGTGTGTGGGAGCAGCGGCTTCGCATCCATTATAACTGCGTGGGAGAAATCACGATTCCTAAAATGCTGCCTCTCCCAATCCCTGATGTGACCGTCAATACCCGGAAAGGCGTGTTCGTCAACTACGCCCCGGCAGAGATCGCCGGATGAAAACAACAAAAAAAGACGAGTGTTCTTACAGCTTCTCAAATGCTATAAGAACACTCGTCATGGTGCCGGTGGTGGGACTCGAACCCACATGCCATTGCTGACAACAGATTTTGAGTCTGTCTCGTATGCCAATTTCGACACACCGGCAAATATTGAATTTTTTTTTGCCGCCAAAAATGACTGACAAAATAGCAGACCAACTTTTTTCCTCAGATGAGAAGAATTCGGAAATCCGCATGAACAAGCCGTTTTGACTGAACGATGTGCAGGTAGGCGCAAATGATTTTGAGTCCGTCACGTCTGCCAATTCCATCACACCGGCACATGAAGCCTTTTTATTATACACGGTTTGTCTCGGCAAATCAAGAGCGAGATGATAGAAAGGCAGCCCATCCTTTGACACTCCCCAAAAGGGACGGCGATTTTTTAAATTTTAAAAAGACTCCCATGGATCGTTTCTAAATCTTATCCAAAACAAAAGAGGCGTCCCCCACAGGACACCTCTCCTTCAGCGCCTTATTTTCTGCCAAAGTCTTGTTGTACATACGGACATCGCACACACAGGACCGCACATCCCGGAAACTCTCTACGTTCCAAAACATCCAGCCCTTATCGGCGATGATGCTCCCTGCGCGAGACACGCCGGGTATTGAGATAGATGCGCACCAGGATCAGCGCCGTAAGCAAACTCAGCAACACCATCCCGAGCGGAATTGCCGCCGGCAAGCCCAACCACATCGGACTCTGGGCGGTCGTCAATTTTAAAAGGCACGCGACAGCCGCTTGCATAACGGGGACTCCTTTCGATAAACCGGAGACCGGCCTTCCGGTCTCTACGATCTAAGTGTAGCACATTTTGCCGTTTGATTGCGAAAAAGAAGGGTAACAATGACAGAAAAGAAGAGTAACAATGGGTAACAATACGGTACAACCCCTCCCTTGTACCGATGGGGCGGTTATGGTATACTGTGTAAAAAAGGCAAGATGGAACACCCCGATGGCTTGTCCCTTCCCCAAGAGCCGGAGGGGGATATGCGCGCGAAAGGAACCGACAGATGGAACAAAGCTTAGATTATCGCTCCCTTCCCCTCTCCGACAACATTCTGCGGGCGGTTGAGGCGATGGGCTTTACCGAAATGACCGAGATTCAACAGAAGGCGATCCAGCCCGGATTGGAGGGGCGGGATATTATCGCCAAGGCCCCGACCGGCACCGGTAAAACCTGTGCCTTCGGCATCCCCATTCTCGAGCGGATTGACCTTTCGCTCCGCCAACCACAGGCGCTCATCCTGAGTCCCACCCGCGAGCTTGCCACCCAGATCCGGGACGAGCTGCGTGAGCTGGGCCAGTTTTTCGAGGGGCTGATGATCGCCGTCGTCTACGGCGGCCAATCGATGCAGCGGCAGATCGATGCCCTCAAAAAGGGGGCCCAGATTGTTGTGGCCACCCCCGGCCGGCTGCAGGATCACATCGATCACCGTACCATCCGGCTGGACAGGATCACCACCGTCGTCCTGGACGAAGCCGACCGCATGCTCGATATGGGCTTTTATCGGGATGTCAAAAAGATTCTCGACCGCATCAAAAGCCGCAAGCAGCTGATGATGTTCTCGGCCACCATCTCCCGCGAGGTGATGGACATCGGTTGGCTCTACCAGCGGGATCCGGTTGAGCTGACCGTCCTGCCGGTTGAGGAAAGCCAGCCGAAGATCGAACAGTACTGGATTGAAACCACCGGCCGGCGCAAGCTGGAGGATATCAACGACATCATGCGGGGGATGGGTTACCGCAAGGCGATCGTCTTCTGCAACACCAAATATACCACCGGGATGCTCGAGCGCCAGCTGCAGGGCAAGGGGTTCAATGTCGCCTGCATCAACGGGGATATGCGCCAGTCCGACCGCAACAAGGTGATGGCCGACTTTAAAGCCGACAAACTCGACATCCTCGTCGCGACCGACGTCGCCGCCCGCGGCATCGACATCAGCGAGGTAGAGGTGGTGTTTAATTACGACATGCCCCAGGACAACGACTCCTACCTGCATCGCATCGGCCGCACCGGCCGTGCCAAGCATGAGGGTACCTCCTATCTTTTCGTCACCGAGGACGATTTCAGCCGCTTAAAAAACATCCTGCGCTACACCAAACTCACCATCCATCCGATGACCTTTGATGAAAATCGCAAGCTGGTGCCGGTGACAGATTCCAGCATATAAAACCAACTTCCAAACGCTTCCCTCCCCCTCTTCCTCTCCAGGAAAAGGGGGCTTTTTTCATCCTTTCGCAACAATTCGGCCATACTTTTCCGCCGCTTTGTGAATTTTATAACTATCTTCCGCATGTTTTTTCGTCTATTTTATACAAAAAATCCGTGTATTATTCGTTCTGGCAGATTCTTGATTGCATTGTCACCTTTACGATATAATAAGTACCTGTTAGGGTACGCATGCAAAGGGCAATGACAGACGGGCGTCAAGCCCGTATCTATCCCGAGATTATAGGTGGTGAAGAGATGGTCCAAGAGATGATCACATCGGTCAGGGAGGCCGAACAGGCTGCCGACCGCACGCTTGCCCAGGCGAAGGCGGAGCAGGCCGCCCTGCTGGAAAAGGCCAGGGCGGAGGCCGACGCGCTGCTGACCAGCTGCCGGCAGCAGATCGCGTCCGACCGCGCCGAACGTCTCGCCCAGGCGAAGGCAGAAGGCGAACGGATGCAGGCGGAGGCGCTCGCAGCGGCGGATACCGAGATTGCCGCGCTGAAGGAAAAGGCCGCCGGACTGGAGGCCCAGGCAATCCAGCGGGTACTCGACGAACTGACCCGGTAGTCCGCCCATCCGGGAATCGGAGGATCGTTTGTCCCTCATTTCTGATATAAAGGGGGTTTTTCTGCATGGCAGTGCTGCAGATGCAGCATATCCAGATATGCGCACTGAAATCCAACCGCAAGCGCCTGCTGGAATTTTTGCAGCGGCGCGGGGTGGTCGAGCTGATCGACGGGCCGGAGGCGGACGATGTCTTTCAGAAGGACGATGTCACGCCGGTACGGGCCGCCCTCGAACGGGAGATCCAGGCCGCCCGCCGCGCCCTCGAGGTGCTCGAGCGGCTGGCACCCGAAAAGACCTCGATGCTCGCCTCCCTCAACGGCCGGACCGTCTTAAAGCCGGAGGTCTACGACGCCTTCGAGGAAAAGGCGCCCGAGGTTGCCGCGGTTGCCGCCCGGCTGGACGCGCTCGAGCGGGAGATTGGCGACCGGCAGGCGGAGATTCTCAAGACGGAAACCGCCATCGAAGCGCTGCAGCCGTGGGTCCGGCTGGATATCTCGATGCAGTTTGGCGGTACCCGCAAAACGGCCGCCTTCATCGGCAGCCTTCCCGAGCCGATGCGGTACGACGAGATTGTCGCCCGCCTGGCCGCGCTGGCACCCGACGCCGGACCGGCCGCTGTCGAAATCATCAGCACCTCCAACGACCAGACCTGCATCTTTCTGCTCACCGGCAGGCCGGACGCCAAAGCCTATGAGGACGCGCTGCGCGCAATGGGATTTGCCCGCCCCGCTTCCGCCACGAGCGTCCCGCCCGCCGAACAGCTCACCCGCTACAAGGCCCAGATCGCCGATTGCCGGCAGGCCATCGAATCGGCCCGGCAGGAGATTATCGGCGCGGCCAGCTGCCGGGGGGATCTGAAGTTCCTCATCGATTACGACACCATGCGGATCGAGAAGTATGGGGTGATCGGGTCGATGGCCCAGTCGAAGAGCACCTTCATCCTGGACGGCTATATTCCCAAGATGGATGCCGAGCGGCTGCAGCGGGAGCTCGAAAGCCGGTTTGACGCGGTGGTCTCGCTCGAAGATCCGGACGAGGATGCCGACGTACCGGTCAAGCTCAAAAACGGCTGGTTCTCCGATCCGGTGGAATCGGTGGTCGATTCCTTCAGCCTTCCCGGCAAGGGGGAGATCGACCCGACCTCCATCACCGCCGTCTTCTACTATGTACTCTTTGGCCTGATGCTCTCGGACGCCGCCTACGGCGCCATGCTCTTCTTCGGATGCTGGTGGGCCACCAAGCGCTTCCCCAACATGGAGATCGGGATGCGGCGGATGCTCAAGCTCTTCCAGTACTCCGGACTCGCCACCATCTTCTGGGGCTTCATCTTCGGCTCCTTCTTCGGCGATATCGTCACCATCGTCGGCAAAACCTTCTTCGGCGCCGACATCGCCTTCCCCACCCTCTGGTTCTCGCCCACCGAAAATCCGATGCTCATGCTCGTCTTCTCGATGGGGGTCGGCGTGGTTCATCTCTACACCGGCTTGATCTGCTCCTTCTACCAGCACTGGAAGAACGGACGGTACAAGGACGCGATCTACGACACCGTCTTCTGGCTGCTGCTGATCACCGGGCTCATCCTGATGCTCATCCCCAGCTCGATGTTCCAGGATATGTCCCAGATCTATGTCACCTTCCCGCCTTTTGTCAACACGGCAGCCGTCTGGATGTCCATTCTGGGCGCCATTGGCATCGTGCTTACCGGCGGCCGGGATGCCGCCTCGCTGCCCGGCAGGATCGCCTCGGGTCTCTACTCGCTCTACGGCGCAACCTCCTGGCTCAGCGACATCCTTTCCTACTCCCGCCTGCTCGCCCTGGGTCTCGCGACCGGCGTCATCGCCTCGGTTGTCAACCAGATGGGCAGCATGCTGGGCGGCGGTGTTGTCGGCGCGATCGTGCTGCTGCTGGTTTTCATCATCGGCCAGCTACTCAACTTCGGTATCAACCTGCTGGGGTCCTACGTCCATACCAACCGTCTCCAGTATGTTGAATTTTATGGCAAGTTCTATGAAGGCGGCGGACGTCCCTTCAGCCCCTTCGGCGTACACACCAAATACTTCAAATTTGAGGAGGACAAGTAATCATGGGTATGTTATTAGCGGTTCTGGGTGCTGTCTGTGCAGCGTTGGTCGCAGGTGCGGGTAGTTCGGTCGGTGTCGGCATGGCCGGTGAGGCGGCTGCCGGGGTCATCACCGAGGATCCCAACAAGTTCGGTAAGGTTCTGCTGCTTCAGCTTCTTCCGGGTACACAGGGCATCTACGGCCTGCTGGTCGCCTTCTTAACCCTCTCCCAGATCGGCGTTATCGGCGGCGGCGCGGTGGAGATCTCCCTCTGGAAGGGCCTCCTCTACTTCGCTTCCTGCATGCCGATGACCGTCGTCGGCTACTGGTCGGCCATCCGGCAGGCCCGCGTTTCGATCGCCGGCATCAACCTGGTCGCCAAGCGCCCCGATCACATGACCAAGGGTATGATCCTCGCCGCCATGGTCGAGACCTACGCCATCTTCGCCCTGCTCATCTCCATCCTGGCTGTTTTCGGTGTCAGCGCGGTCAACATCTAACCGGCCCAGATCCGAACGAATAACCGGGGGAGCGTGCATCATGACAGGACTCGATAAGATTATTGCCCAAATCGCGGCCGACGCCGACAGCCAGGCAAACCAGCTGCTCGGCCAGGCGCGCGCCGAGGCGGACGCGATCCTCGAAGAGGCCCGCCGGCAGGCGGACGCCCTTGCCAGCGAAGGCCAGGCTGAAACCCAGCTTGCCTGCGACAGCGCCCTCGAGCTGGCCAAATCGTCCGCCCAGCTGGCCCGCCGGCGTGCGCTGCTCGCCGCCAAACAGGAGATCATCTCGTCGATCATCGAAAAGGCGCAGGCCTCGATCGGCCGGATGAAGGACTGTGACTATTTCGCGCTGCTCGTCAAGATCATCGCAAGCAATGCCCTGCCCGAAGCGGGCGAGCTTCGCCTCGGCAAACGGGATCTCGAGCGGCTGCCCGCCGATTTCACCGCCCAGCTGCAGGCGGCACTCGCTGCCCGCCCGGGCGCCTCCCTCACCCTTTCGGAGACCCCCGCTGCCATCGACGGCGGCGCGGTGCTCATCTACGGCGGGGTGGAGGAAAACTGCTCGCTCGGCGCCATCTTCTACTCGCTGCGCGACCGCATGCAGGACGGGGTGCAGGCCCTCCTCTTCTAGGGGAGGGGCCCTGTTCCTCCGCCCTTCTGCGGATGGGCAGCCGCATCGATCTTCCGCTGACGCCCACCCTGCCCATCCCGCGGGGCGCCAGCTGCTTTTAGTGCTTCGACGCTGCCGGTGCGGGCCGGCGGCGCCGGGAAGGAGGCATACGCATGGCCGATAAGAGCAGCCAGCAGTATCTGTACGCGGTCGCGCGCATCCGCTCGAAGGAGCTGTCCCTCTTCTCCAAACAGACGCTCGATACCCTGCTGTCGGCGGCAAGCTACGACGAATGTCTTCGCCTGCTGCATGACCGGGGCTGGGGCAGCGGGGAGAGCGGCCAGAATGCGGAGGATATCCTCACGGCTGAACGCAACAAGACGTGGGACCTCATGGCGGAACTCGTCGAAGATGTATCGGTCTTTGACGTCTTCCTCTACGCGAACGATTACCACAACCTCAAAGCGGCGATCAAGCTCGCCTACACCGGCGACGATCCCGACCGCATGTATATCCATCACGGCTCGGTCCCGGTGGAAACCATCCGCCAGGCGGTATCCGAGCGCAACTATGAGCTGCTGCCCGAGGCGATGCGCGGGGCGGCAGAGGAAGCCTATACCACCCTCTTTCAGACTGGCAACGGCCAGCTGTGCGACATCATCATCGACCGGGCCGCGCTGGTTGCCATCGCCGAAGCGGGCAAGGCTTCGAAGAACCCCATCATCGAGCGGTACGCCGAACTGACGGTGGTGGCCGCCGATCTCAAGACCGCTGTCCGCTGTGCCAAGACGGGGAAAAACCGCGAGTTTATCCTGCGGGCGCTGGCTCCCTGCGCCACCCTCGACCTCGAACAGCTGGCGGAGGCCACCCTGCTTGGGGTGGACGCCATCATCGGCTATCTCGCATCCACCCCCTATGCCGACGCATCGGGGGCGCTGCAGGAATCCCCTTCGGCGTTCGAACGCTGGTGCGACAACGTCATTATGGAGATGATCCGGCCGGAAAAGTACCATCCGTTTACCTTAGGGCCGCTTGCCGCCTATATCCTGGCACGGGAGGCGGAGATCAAATCGGTGCGGATTCTGCTGTCGGGCAAGCTCAACCACCTCAGCGAGAACGCCATCCGGGAAAGGCTGCGTGAGATGTATGTATAAAGTGGGAGTCATGGGCGACCGCGACAGCATCTATGGGTTTGCCGTACTGGGACTCGACACCTACCCGGTCACCGACCGCGAGAAGGCGTCGGAAACCCTCCGGCAGCTTGCCGAGTCGGACTACGCGGTGGTCTACATCACCGAAGCGCTTGCCGCCGAGCTCGAGGGGGAGATCGACCGCTACCGTGCCGCCCAGCTGCCGGCAATCATCCCGATTCCGGGGGTCATGGGCAACACCGGGATGGGTCTTCGCAACGTAAAAAAATCGGTGGAGCAGGCCGTTGGCTCCGATATTATCTTCGGCAGTGAATATGAGTAAAGCAGGTGAAAGCAGATGAGCATGAGCAAAGGTACGATCCTCAAGGTCGCCGGCCCGCTGGTCATCGCCGAAGGCATGCGGGACGCCAACATGTTTGACGTCGTCCGTGTCAGCCGCGAGCGTCTGATCGGCGAGATCATCGAGATGCACGGCGACCAGGCATCGGTACAGGTATATGAAGAAACCTCCGGCCTCGGCCCCGGCGAACCGGTCGAATCGACCGGCGCTCCGTTGAGCGTCGAACTGGGCCCCGGCCTGATCAGCAGCATCTACGACGGCATCCAGCGTCCGCTCGAGAAGATCCTTGAGCAGGTCGGCAACAATCTGACCCGCGGCGTCGAGGTGCCTGCACTCGACCGCACCCGCAAATGGGCCTTTGAAGCCACCGCCAAGGCGGGCGACAGGGTCACCGGCGGCGATGTGCTCGGCACCGTCCAGGAGACCCCCATCGTCCTGCACAAAATCATGGTGCCGGTGGGCGTCGAAGGTACCCTCCTTTCGATCCAGTCGGGCGACTACACCGTCGAGGAGACGGTCGCGGTCGTCCGCACCGACAAGGGCGAGGAGCATCCGGTCACCCTCATGCAGAAATGGCCGGTCCGTGTCGGCCGTCCCTACAAGGTCAAGCAGCCCCCCAATGTTCCGCTGCTGACCGGACAGCGCAACGTCGACTGCATGTTCCCGATCGCCAAGGGCGGTGTCGCCGCCATCCCCGGGCCGTTCGGTTCGGGCAAAACGGTCGTGCAGCATCAGCTGGCCAAATGGGCGGCCGCCGATATCGTCGTCTACATCGGCTGCGGCGAGCGCGGCAACGAGATGACCGACGTACTCAACGAATTCCCCGAGCTCAAGGACGCCAAGACCGGCCATTCGCTGATGGAGCGCACCGTTCTCATCGCGAACACCTCGGATATGCCGGTTGCGGCGCGTGAGGCTTCGATCTATACCGGCGTCACCATCGCCGAATACTTCCGGGATATGGGCTATTCGGTCGCGCTGATGGCCGACTCGACCTCCCGCTGGGCGGAAGCGCTCCGCGAGATGTCCGGCCGTCTGGAGGAGATGCCCGGTGAGGAGGGCTACCCCGCCTACCTCGCTTCCCGTCTCGCGCAGTTCTATGAGCGCGCCGGCCGGGTGATCACCCTCGGCTCGGACGAACGGGAGGGCGCCCTTTCAATCATCGGCGCCGTCTCCCCGCCGGGCGGCGACATCTCCGAACCGGTTTCGCAGGCGACCCTGCGCATTGTCAAGGTATTTTGGAGCCTCGACTCGGCGCTCGCCTACCGCCGCCACTTCCCCGCCATCAACTGGCTGACCAGCTACTCGCTCTACACCGACAACATCCTGCCCTGGTTTGACCAGAACGTCACCCCCGACTGGTCGAAGATGCGGGCGCGGATCTTTTCGATCCTGCAGGAGGAGGACGAGCTCAACGAGATCGTCCAGCTGGTCGGTATGGATGCCCTCTCCCCCGGCGACCGCCTCAAGTTGGAAGCGGCCCGTTCGATCCGGGAGGACTTCCTCCAGCAGGACGCGCTCGATCCCGCCGATACCTACGCTTCGACCGACAAGATCGTGCTGATCATGCGGCTGGTGCTCGGCTTCTACGACGCGGCACAGGTTTCGCTCGGCAAGGGCGTGCCGGTCGACGCGATGGTCTCGCTGCCGGTTCGTGAGCGGATTGGCCGGTTTAAATTCACCGCGCCCGACGCCATCCAGGCGGAGTATGACGCCATCCTGGCCGAGATGCATACCGAGCTCGATGCGCTCGAAAAGAAGGAGGACTAGCTGATGCCAAAGGAATATCGCACCATCAAAGAGGTTGCCGGTCCTCTGATGCTGGTCGAGCATGTCGACGGGGTCACCTACGACGAGCTCGGTGAGATCGAGCTCGCGTCGGGCGAGATCCGGCGCTGCAAGGTGCTCGAGGTCAACGGTTCGACCGCGCTGGTCCAGCTGTTCGAAAGCTCGACCGGTATCAACCTCTCCAACTCGAAGGTCCGCTTCCTCGGCCGCACGATGGAGCTGGGCGTGTCGGAGGACATGCTTTCCCGCGTCTTTGACGGCCTTGGCCGCCCGATCGACGGCGGTCCCGAAATCCTGCCCGAGATGCGGATGGATATCAACGGTTTGCCGATGAATCCGGCCGCCCGCAACTATCCGCAGGAGTTCATCCAGACGGGCGTCTCGGCCATCGACGGGCTCAACACCCTCGTCCGCGGCCAGAAGCTGCCGATCTTCTCGATGTCCGGTATGCCCCACGCCAACCTCGCGGCGCAGATTGCCCGCCAGGCGAAGGTGCGCGGCACCACCGAACCGTTCGCCGTCGTCTTCGCGGCGATGGGCATCACCTTCGAGGAGGCCAACTTCTTCATCGAGAGCTTCCGGGAGACGGGCGCCATCGACCGCACCGTTCTCTTCATCAACCTGGCCAATGACCCGGCGGTCGAGCGTATCTCCACCCCGCGTATGGCGCTGACCGCCGCCGAGTACCTCGCTTTCCAGAAGGATATGCACGTGCTCGTCATCCTCACCGACATCACCAACTACGCCGACGCGCTGCGTGAGGTTTCGGCCGCCCGCAAGGAGGTTCCCTCCCGCCGCGGCTACCCCGGCTATATGTATACCGACCTCGCTTCGATCTATGAGCGGGCCGGCCGACAGAAGGGCAAGGCGGGTTCGATCACGATGATCCCCATCCTGACCATGCCGGAGGACGACAAAACCCACCCGATCCCCGACCTCACCGGCTATATCACCGAGGGCCAGATTATCCTCTCGCGTGAGCTCAGCCGCAAGGGCATCACCCCGCCGATCGATGTACTGCCCTCCCTTTCCCGACTCAAGGACAAGGGCATCGGCAAGGGCAAGACCCGCGCCGACCATTCGAACACGATGAACCAGCTCTTCTCCGCCTATGCCCGCGGCAAGGAGGCGAAGGAACTGATGGTTATCCTCGGTGAGGCAGCGCTGACCGATATCGACAAGCTCTACGCCAACTTCGCCGACGAGTTTGAGAAGCAGTATGTTTCGCAGGGCTTCGATACCGACCGCAGCATCGAGGAGACGCTGACCATCGGCTGGCGGCTGCTAAGCCTGCTGCCCCGCACCGAGCTGAAGCGTATCAAGGACGAGTATCTCGACGAGTACTACGGCAAGGTCTGATCCCCCATGGAACAGGCGGCGCCAAATCCGAAAGGGGGGTTTTGATGTCCACCACCCAAGTCAACCCGACCCGTATGGAGCTCACCCGCCTCAAACGCAAGCTGACCACCGCCCTGCGCGGTCACAAGCTGCTCAAGGACAAGCGGGACGAACTCATGCGGCAATTCCTCGATCTCGTGCGGATCAACAAGACACTGCGCGAGGAGGTCGAGGCGGCCATCAAAGCGGCCAACCAGAACTTTGTCCTTGCCCGCGCCGGGATGCTCGACGAGGTACTCAATGTCGCGCTGCTTGCCCCCACCCAGCGGATCTCGCTCGAGGCAAGCTACCAGAACATCATGAGCGTCGATGTCCCCAAATTTGACATCCACACCCGTGTCGCCGACGCACAGGGCATCTATTCCTACGGTTTCGCCTTCACCTCGAGCGACCTCGACGATTCGGTCGGGGCGCTGGCGGCGGTGCTGCCCGAGCTGCTCCGCCTGGCCGAGGTGGAAAAATCCTGCCAGCTGATGGCGGCCGAGATCGAAAAGACCCGCCGGCGGGTCAATGCGCTCGAACATGTCATGATTCCCCGCATGCAGGAGCAGATCAAATACATCACCATGAAGCTGGACGAGAATGAACGCTCGACCCAGATCCGGTTGATGAAGGTCAAGGATATGATGCTCGAAGAGGCCCACCACTACAAGGAGCGGCAGGGCGCCTAAACCGCATCTCCACGTTCGATCGCGACAGGGACGGCTATCCCACAGCCGTCCCTGTTTTGTCTGTACCGGCAGAGCAGGCCGCCCCTCCCCCGGCCGGGGAAAGGGCGGCCTTTGTTGCGTTGTGATATGGAATCCCGCCGCTCAATCGGCCTCCCCGGTATCCCAGGGGAGCTTATCGGAGGGCATCATATTGGGGTAGATCTCCTCGAGCATCGCGTCGGGATAGTGCGCATCGAGGAAGATTTCCACCCCATTGCTGGGTGCCTCCCCCGCCTGCCGCTCGCTCCAGCGGGCCACCGCCATCGCCGAGAGCGCCATATCCAGCAGGAGCGCCAGTGAGAGCAGGGTGGTAAAAAAACGGCCGGGACGTTTGGGAATCCGGTCGATCAGCCGGGAAACGGGCGGATAGAGAAACTTCATGAAGAAAACCGCCAGAATGCCCCAGAAGAACATGTAGGTCAGGCTGGTGCGCCCACCGAAGAGGGAAAACTGGTGGTGGGAATACTCCCAGGATACGGTGCCGAAGGCGACCTCCTGGAAGAGGCTGCAGGCCGCCTCGAACAGCCCGCCCACCCAGGCGCCGGCGACAAAGAGAAAACCGTCCCCCAGCACCTGGAAGGGGATGAGCAGCAGCACCATCAGCACCGCGCCGAAGCCGTAGACCTGGTTGAAGGGGCCGTAGACCATCCCCTGCCGGCTCTCGATCACCCCGCGGGTCACCAGACAGTAGATCGTCTCGACGATATAGCCCGCCAGACAGCCGACGATGAAAACCCAGACCAGCTTTTGAAAGGAAATCCCCCGATAGGCCGTCCGGATGGCCTCCCGCTTCTCCTGCCACCAGCCGCCGATCCGTCCCGAGAGGTCCCGCCGGGTCTCCCGGCGGCGCTGCCAGCCGGTCTGCCACTGTCTGCCGATCGCCTCGACATCGACCGGCAGGCCGACCGGACGGATCTTCGGGAAGGCACGCAGGATGCGCAGCACGCTGCCCTGCCGTTTCAACACCTGTTCCAGCCGCGCGAGCAGATGGGCCGCCTCCCCGTTCTCCGGCTCCTCCCGGCAGATCGCCCGCAGCCGTTCGGCACTGCCGGCGAGATCGGCGGGATCAAACCAGCGGTAGGTCTCCTGCATCCGATGCAGCTCGGCCATCGTCCGATTGACCGTCTCGATCCGCTCGCGGAGATTGGCCAGCGTCGAGAGGGTATGGATGAGGTCGAGCACCATCACCGCAAAAAGCAGCGAGGTGATCACCCGCAGCGTCTCGGTCGCAATCCCGCCGAGCAGCTGCTGACAGAGCGGATGGATCAGATAGGTCATGGCGAGGCCCAGCAGGCCGAAGAGCAGCGCGTTGCGCAGGCAGATCCGCCCATGCAGCTGAAACCGCCGCCCACTGTAATCCCACCAACGCATCTGAAAGATCGTCTCCAGCAGCCAGCCGGTGAGATACTCGAGCAGGGTGGAGACCAGCACCGCGATCAGAAAGACGAGTGGCGGCCAGTCGCGCACCGGCAGGGTCACCGCCAGAATCGTCAGCGCCGCAAAGCCGTAAATCGGGCAGTAGGGGCCGCTTAAAAAGCCG
Organism: uncultured Oscillospiraceae bacterium; assembly: GCA_949300115.1. GTDB lineage: Bacteria > Bacillota > Clostridia > Oscillospirales > Ruminococcaceae > CASGDD01. Next base: position 13,163 of record CASGDD010000082.1, read on the forward strand.
CGGTTGATGTACCGTCTCGAACCGACCGAGCACCAAACGGTTTCGCACAGCCAGCCGATGACACTGTAGAGAAAAAAGTAGCCAAATAGATGGGAAAAGCTTTCGGACATCGGGGGATCACTCCTTTTGCAGCGATGGAAAGGGGGTACTTCATAAAAACAGGGCCGTAAGGGCAAACGGATGCCCGGCATCCCCTGACGCAGAGGGACGCCGGGCATCGGATGGTCTATCCTGTCACCTGTTGTCTTCGCGCTCCGGTCCGCCCTCGGGATACTGCGGATGGGACTCGCCAAGCAGGGTCATGAACTCCTCGCCGGTGATGTTCTCCCGCTCGAGCAGATAGGCGCTGAGCTTGTCGAGCGCCTCCCGGTTGCTCTTGAGCAGCGCAACCGCCTTTTCGAGGCATCCCTCGAGGATTTTCCGGACCTCCTCGTCGATACCAGCACCCGTCTCCTCCGAACAGTTGAGCACCTTGCGCCCGTCAAGATAGGAGTTGCCTTCGCTTTCGAGGCTCATCGGGCCGAAACGGTCGCTCATTCCGTACTGGGTGACCATGCTGCGGGCAAGGCCGGTGGCCCGCTCGATGTCATTGGCGGCGCCGGTCGAAGCCACCCCGAAGGTGACCATCTCGGCCGCCCGGCCGCCCAGCAGGGTGACAATCTGGGCATAGAGCTCATCCCGGGTCAACAGGTAGCGCTCCTCCTCCGGCATATTCATCGTATAGCCGAGCGAGCCCATGGTGCGGGGGACGATGGTTATCTTCTGAACCGGCTGGGCGTGCTTCTGCAGCGCGCTCGCGAGCGCGTGGCCCACCTCGTGATAGGCGACGATCTTCCGCTCTTTGGCATTCATCACCCGGTCGCGCTTCTCCTTGCCGGCGATGACCACCTCGACCGCCTCCATCAGATCCTGCTGTTCCACCTGTGTGCGGCCCTCCTTGACGGCGAGCAGCGCACCCTCGTTGATCATGTTGGCAAGATCCGCGCCGGTCGCGCCCGAGGTTGCCAGCGCAATCGCGTGCAGATCGACACTGGCGCCGAGCTTGACCTTCCGGGCGTGTACCCGGAGGATGGCCTCTCTGCCGGGCAGATCCGGACGCTCGACCACAATCCGGCGATCAAACCGGCCGGGACGCAGCAGCGCCTTGTCGAGCACCTCGGGGCGGTTGGTCGCGGCCAGCACGATGATCCCTTTGCCCGAATCGAAGCCGTCCATCTCGGCGAGCAGCTGGTTGAGCGTCTGCTCCCGCTCGTCGTTCGAGCCGAGCTGGTTGTCCCTGCTCTTGCCGATGGCGTCGATCTCGTCGAGAAAGATGATGCAGGGGGCATTTTTCTGCGCCTGTTCGAAGAGGTCGCGCACCCGCGAGGCGCCGACGCCGACGAACATCTCGACAAACTCGCTGCCCGAGATCGAGTAGAAGGGCACACCCGCTTCCCCCGCCACCGCCTTGGCGAGCAGTGTCTTGCCGGTGCCCGGCGGGCCGACCAGCAGAGCGCCCCGCGGCTGCTTGGCGCCGATCGCCTGATAGCGTTCGGGATGCCGGAGGAAATCGACCATCTCCATCAGGCTCTCCTTCGCCTCATCCTGGCCGGCGACATCCTGGAAGGTAACTCCGGTCGATTTCTCGGCGCCAAATTCCTTCGCCTTGCTGCGTCCGGCGCCAAAGATTCCGCCGCCCGCCGAGCCCATCCGCTTGGCCAGGCTCCGGTTCATCAGGTAATAGAAGCCGTAGAGCAGGCCGATCGGCAGAATCCAGGAGCCGATGAAGCTCAAAAGCGGCGAGGTGGGGGTGTAGGGCTGGGCAAACTCCACCCCGTTGTCATACAGCCAACTGGAGAGATTGGGATCCTCAATCCGGCCGGTGTAGTAGGTCTCCCCCGCCTGCAGCGGCCGCTGATAGAGCGGCAGCCCGTCCGGGTAGAGGATGGCGGTAACCGCCTCGAGGTCGGCATCCGGCTTGAGGCTGAATTCGATCTGGCTGTCGTCCATCAGCGCGGTATCGACATAACCGTCCTCGACCAGCGTGATGAACTGGCTGTACCCCACCTGCATCTGATCGTTGCCCATCAAAAGGGAGGCGACAAAATTGATGCCGAAGGTGATCAAAAAGGTGATGAGCAGAATGTGAAAGATACTGGGACCCCGGCTCATCCCGCCGTTTGGATCCTGCGTGCCGTTCCCGCCGGGCTTGGACGCGGGCATCTGGTTGGGATTCATGCGTTCTCTCCTTTCATCTTATGCCCGCACCGCTTGCAGTAGATGCTGTCGGCGTCCCCGCAGCAGCCGCAGTACGGGCAGGAAATTTGTCGGTTTTCCTGGGTAAGCCGGGCGCGCAGCCGAGCCATCTGTTCGAGCAACCGGTCGATCGACCGCTGTTCCCGGTCGGCCAGCTCGAGCATCTCCCGGCCGAACTGGCGGTAATGCTCCTGCATCTCCAGCTCGGTACGCGCAAGCTGGGCCTCGAGCGCCGTCCGCAGATCGGACGAAGTTTCCTGCTTCTGCATCGTCTGGCCTCCTCTCCTCTGTGCGCCTGATCCCAGCATACGCCGCCGGCAGCCGGAGTACAAGCGACAATTCGTGCGATCTGTCCAAATCTGGACAGGCGGCGCAAACTGTCCGGATTTCATCCATTTTTCGGTCACAAACCTTCCGGTCTGTTCATCTTCCCGTCATATTCTGCCCCATCCGCTTGCAGTTTTTCCCGCTTTACGGTACAATAGACCCATCTCAGGAAGGGGCGAACAGGCCGATGGACAACCACAAGGCACAGCGGACCGGCAAAACCAAACGCGCGCTCGCCGCCGCGATGATGGCTCTGCTCGAACGGGAGCCCTTCTCCAAAATCACCGTCAACGATCTTTGTGAAGCGGCGATGGTCAGCCGTTCCACCTTCTATCTTCATTTTGAGGACAAATACCGGCTGCTCGCCTTCTGCATGGACGACATCCGGGATCGCCTGTTCGAACGCTGCCCCGAGGGCGACAGCCGGGCCAGACTACGCGGCATCCTCGAGAATATCCAGCAGAACCGGCGGCTCTTGCGCAACCTGCTGCTGGCCGAACTGGACACCGAGCTGCTCGAGATGGTGCAGGCCTCCTTTGAGGCGGATTTCAGCCGTCTGCAGCGGCAGTCGCTGCTGCGCGGCACCGAGCCGATCGGTCCCTCCGAGCTGGTTTCGACCTTCTACGCAGCCGGCATTTCGAGCGTCATCCTCCGATGGATCGCCAATGAGCTGCCCTACACCGCCGACGAGATCGCCGGCACGCTGACCACGCTGATGCGGGAGATTCTGCCCCCATCCGCCGACGATTGATCCCCTCCCCCGCCCGGTCAAACTGCCTGCCGCGGCGGTCTTTTTTTGCCTTCATGCAAGAAAATCCCCCCATTTTGTTCACCATATAGACAGAGTAGGACCCAGAAAAAAGGGGGCGATCATCCTGCGCAAATCGATCGGCGGCGTACTGCTTTTGCTGTTGCTGGCGCTCGCCGGCTGCGGAGAGGAGGCGGCGCTCCCACCGGCCATCCAGCTGCCCGTCCCATCCGAGACGGTCTCCCTGCTGACGGTGTATGCCTATGTGGGCGGGGAAAGCCATGTCCTCAACGTCTCGGGGGAGGGGCTCGACCGCTGGCGGGACTGGCTTCGCTCCCTCACCCTGGGGGAGGAGGTACACTTTCCCACCGGCAGCGATCCCGGCGCCCAGTCGGAGGGCGGCTCGGTCTATACGATCGATTGGGAGGGACTCGACCGCGACCTCTCCTATCGGGACTTTGGCGATTGCTATCTGGTGATCGACGGCCGCTGGTATCCCGTCTCCACCCCTGCCGATCCGCCGCTCTAATCCCAACGGCTCCAAACAGCGCAAACCGGGCCTATCCACCCACGGATAGGCCCGGTTTTGTAAAGCAAAAGAAGGATCAGGCGGTCGCATCCCGGCGGGTTTTCTGCGCAAGCTCCCGCAGATCGTAGGGGGTGCGCTGATAGACGCAGTAGTTGAGCCAGTTCTGGTAGAGCAGCTGGCCATGGGCCCGCCAGCAGACGGCGGGGACCCCCGCGGGATCGTCGTTCGGATAGTAGTGGGCCGGCCGCTCGATCGCCCGCCCCGCCGCCAGATCCCGGCGGTACTCGTCATCGAGGGTATCCCGGTCATATTCGCTGTGCCCGGTGACAAACACCTGCCGCCCATCCCGGCTGGCCGCCAGATAGAGCCCCGCCTCCTCGCTCACCGCCAGCACCTCCAGCGCGGGATGGCATGCCACCGCCTCGACCGGTACGGCGGTATGCCGGCTGTGCGGCGCATAGAACACCTCATCAAAGCCGCGCACCAGCTCATGGCGGGGATCGAGCACCCGGTGGGGAAAGACGCCAAACATCTTCCGCCCGAGCGGCAGCTTGTCGATGCCGTAGTAGTGGTAGAGGGCCGCCTGTGCCCCCCAGCAGATGAAGAAGGCGGAGAAGACATGCTGTTTGGCCCAATCGAACAGGGCGCAGAGCTCCTGCCAGTAGGCGACCGATTCGAAGGGCATCGTCTCGATCGGCGCACCGGTGACAATCAGCCCGTCGAAGTACTCCGACCGGACCGACTCGAGGGTGCGGTAAAAGGCGTGCAGATAGGCACGGTCGGTATGGGTCGGGCGGTAGCTCGCGGTGGCAAGCAGGGTCAGCTCGATCTGGAGCGGGGTGCTGCCCAGCATGCGGATGAGCTGGGTCTCGGTGACCGATTTGTGGGGCATGAGATTGACAAGCGCAATCCGCAGCGGCCGGATATCCTGCGTGCGGGCACGGCTGGGGGTCATGACAAAGATATTCTCCTGCTGCAGCGCCTCGACGGCGGGCAGCCCCTCATAGGGAAGATTGATGGGCATGGCGGATTTCCTCCTGGTGTATGTTGGCCGGAAAGGGCCCGGCGGGACTAGTTCTGGGAAACGGCCAGCGCCTGATCGAGATCGGCGATCAGATCTGCCACATCCTCGATGCCGGCCGAAAAGCGGATGAGATCGGGCGGCGATCCGGCGGCAATCTGCTCCGCCTCCGACAGCTGCGCATGGGTGGTGCTGGCCGGATGGACGACCATCGAACGGGTGTCGGCCACGTTGACCACCAGCCCAATGAGCCGGAGCGCGTCGATGAATCGGGCGCCCGCCGCCGCGCCGCCCCTGATGCCAAAGGCAAAGATGCCGCCCGCCCCGCGCGGCAGGTACTTCTGCGCCCGCTGATACCACCGGTCGCCCTCGAGGGCGGGGTAGTGTACCCAGCTCACCGCCGGATGGGCGGCGAGATGGCGGGCAAGCGCGAGGGCGTTCTGTGAGCAGCGCTCCATCCGCAGGCTGAGCGTCTCGATGCCCATCAGGATGAGAAAGGCATTCATCGGCGCAAGGCAGGCGCCGGTATCCCGCAGCACCCCCGCCCGCAGCCGGGTGGTAAATCCCGCCTGCCCCAGGTCGGCGTAGACAAGGCCGTGGTAGCTCGTATCCGGCCGGTTGAAGGCGGGAAAGCGGGGATTGTCCTTAAAGCAAAAGGTGCCGAGGTCGGTCACCGAGCCACCCAGGCTGTTGCCATGTCCGCCCAGATATTTGGTCAGCGAGTGGATGACAAAATCGACACCGTGTTCCTTAGCCCGGAAGAGATAGGGGGTGCCGAAGGTGTTGTCGAGCACCACCGGAATGCCATGGGCGTGGGCAACCTTGGCAATCGCCTCAAAGTCGGGCAGATCGATGCTGGGATTGCTGATCGTTTCGAGGTAGAGAAGCCGGGTTTTGTCGGTGATCGCCGCGCAGATGCCCATAAGATCCTCGGGATCGATCTCGACCGTCCGCACGCCGTAGCGCTCCTCCAGCCGGCTGAAGAAGAGGGTGTGGGTGCCGCCGTAGATCGTCTGGGGGGCCAGAATCTCGCTGCCGCGTTCCGCCAACGTCTCCACCGCGGCAAGGATGGCGGCCATGCCCGAGGCGAAACAGACGGTGCCCACCCCATCCTCGAGGGCGGTGATCCGCTCCTCCAACACGGCGGTCGTCGGGTTGCCCAACCGGCCGTAGATATGCCCCGGTTTGTCGAGCGCGAGCTGAGCCGCCGCGTCGGCGACATCCTCGAAATGGTAGGCAGAGGTCTGGTAAATCGGCACCGCGCGGGCACCGGTCGCCGGGTCGGAAACAAAGCCCGCATGCAGCTGCAGGGTATCGAAATGGTAGGGATGGTTCATCGCAGATTCCTCCTGATTGGGTAGATGGCGGGGCAAGGGGGTGGGCGCATGGAGAAAGGGCCCGCCTCGCGCATCGCGAAGCGGACCCTCAAATGTCCACCCATCGGCCGGTTATCCCGGCATTCGCAACACGCGGAAAAGCGCGGAACGCATCTGCATCCCACGCATAAGCATCATCATGCTGTACGATACGACTCGAATAGCCATCCAGCGCTCCGTCCTTTCTCCGCACACTGCGGTTTTGTAGTATGGTAAACGATCCGGCTGCCCTTTGTCAAGGCTTTAAAACAGAAAAACAATCGCGGATTTTTCGTCCACTTTGCACAAATGTCCGCCCCGTGACGACAAATTTCGCCCCATCAGGCCGATTCCCGGACCACCAGCCGGGGCGGCAGGATAATCGACCGGCAGGGGCGTTCCGGCTCGTCGATGCGGCTTTTAAGCAGCCGAAAACCCTCCGCCCCCATCTCGCCGATCGGCTGGCAGATGGTTGTCAGCGGCACCCGCAGATAGCCGGCGAGATCAAAATCGTCGTAACCGATGACCCGAAAATCGCCGGGGATGGCAAAACCCGCCTCCAGGATGGCATCCATCGCCCCGATGGCGATCATATCGCAGCCGCAGCAGATGGTGCCCGACCGCAGCCCCTCCCGCAGCAGACGGCGCATCGCCGCCTGTCCGTCGGCGATGGTGGGACCGGTGTACTGGACCGGCAGCCGGCCGGCGTCCATCCCATGTCCCGTAAGGCAGTCCCGATAGCCCCGCACCCGCTCGCGGCCGGGGGAGGAATCCAGACCGATAAAGTAAAAATCCCGGTAGCCGCGGCGATAGAGGTAGTCGGCGCTGAGATGGCCGCCGAGATGGTTGTCGTTGATCACCTGATCCACCTCGACCGACCGGGGCGCGCGCATGAGAAAGACCAGCGGAATCCCCTGCGCTCCCAGCGCTTCGACCTCCGCCCGGCCGATCCCCGACGCGGCGGCCAGCACGATGCCATCCACCCGCTTGCTGACCAGCAGATCGATCGCCTCCGTCTCCCTGCCGGCGTCCTGCCCGGTGCTGGTGAGCAGCACCCCATAGCCCGCGGCCGCGGCCGCCTGGGAGAGCCCGAGGATCAGATTGGCAAAGACATTCTGCGAGCTGTCCGACATCACCACCCCGATGGTATCGGTCTTCGACTGCCGGAGGCTCTGGGCCACCCGGTTGGGGGAATAGCGCAGTCTGCGGGCGATCGTCTCAATCCGCCGCCGGGTTTCCTCGGATACGCCCGGCTTGCCATTGAGCGCCTTCGAGACGGTCATGCTCGAAACCCCCGCCTCCCGCGCGACATCCTTGAGGGTCGTCCTGCGATACCGCTGCTGCATCGATCCTCTGCCTCCCTGTTCGTTTGATCGTTAAACTTCAGTATACATCCTTTTGCCGTTTCCCGCAAGGCTTCCTGCCGCATGACCGGCTTTCCCGCGGCATAGCTATGGATGAGGTGATCGCCGTGGAGAAAGCCATGCTTGTTCGGATGATGGAGCTTGCCGGCATGTCCTACAGCGCCTCCCATCCTCCGTTGGGCGGCGTCATACAGGTCATCGACGACGGGCCGACGGGGGTGCAGTGCGTCCTCCGGCGGTGGGGCACACGGCTGTCGGTCGTCTTTCGGGGCAGCGACGCCCCCATCGACTGGGCGCACAACCTCCGCTTCTGCAAGAAGGTGATCCCCTACGGCAACACCGCCTCCCCCATCCGGGTGCATGGCGGCTTTCTCGACGCCTACAAGGCGCCCCAGATCCGCCTCGCCATCCGACGGGCGGTCACCGCCGACATCCGGCAGGTCGATCTGACCGGTCATTCCTACGGAGCGGCGCTGGCGCTGCTCTGTGCGGTCGACCTGCAGTACCACTTTCCCACCCTCGATTACACCGTGGCTCTCTTCGGCTGTCCCCGGGTGGGCAACCGCGCCTTCCGGGCATCCTACGACAGGCGGGTCTTTAAAACCGTGCGGGTGGAATATGGCAACGACATCGTCACCCGGCTCCCCTTCGCCTGGATGGGATTTCGGCATGTGGGCGCCCGCCTCCATCTCGGGCCGCCCCGCCTGCCCTTTTTCCCCTCCCTGGATGACCACCGTCCTCAGCGCTATCTCGCCGCCCTGCTGGCCCGGCTGCCCGGCTAGCGGATTTTTCCCCAGGTTCCGCTTGACTCCCCCCTTGGGGCCGGGTTTATACTGGATGCAATCAGCGATCAAGGAGGGTTTATCATGCGCATCCAGGAGATCTGCCGGCAAACCGGCCTGACCCGCAAGGCGGTCGAATACTACGAACGTCAGGGGCTCATCGCCCCCGTCCGGCTGGCAAGCGGGTACCGCGACTACGGTGAGGCCGAGCTTGCCCGGCTGCGGGAGATCGCCGTCCTGCGGGCCTGCCGGATCCCCGTCGCGGCCATCGGGGAGATCCTCTCCGCTCCCGCGCCCCATCGAAGCGCCCTGCTGCGGCAGTACCGGCAGCTGCACCAGCTCGAGGCCGCGCGGATCCGGCAGGCGGACCGGCTGCTCGACCGGCTGCTCGAACACTACGACATCCCCGCCGCCTTTGAGGCCGTCCAGACCGAGGGGATGGACGGGGACACCCTTCGGGAAAAGCTGCTGTTTGCCTTCCCCGGCGGCTATGGACTGCTGCTCGCGCTGCATTTCGGGCGCTTTCTCGACATTCC
>CASGDD010000083.1 GCA_949300115.1 uncultured Oscillospiraceae bacterium
GAGGTTGCGCAGTACGAGGCGCGCTACCACATCCCGCGGGAGGACATGCGGGCCCGGATTGCCGACACGATGGGCAGCATCCTCAAGCGGCTGCTGGATATGGGCGCCGAAAGCACGGTGATGATCACCGGCGGGGATACCCTGCTTGCCTTCATGCAGCAGATCCACGTCTCCGAGCTGGCCGACAGCTGTGAGATTCTGCCGGGGGTGGCGCTCTCCAAGATCAGCTACCGCGGCAGGGAGATCGGGATGATCTCCAAATCGGGTGGATTCGGGGATGAAAACCTGTTTATCGAACTGCACCAAACGCTACGGAAAAACAGCGGCCGGGTTTTGGCACAGCGTGCCGGCGCCTGTTAGCCGGAAGATAGGAGGAATGTGGCATGGAACAAAAACCAATCATTGGGATCTCGATGGGGGACCCCTTCGGCAACGGCCCCGAGATCACCGTCAAGACGCTGGCCGACGCCAGCCTGTATGACCGTTGCCGCCCGCTGGTGGTGGGAGATGCCAGCAGCATGGCCTACGCGCTGAAGGTGGCCCGCAAGCGGGGCGGCCCGGCGCTCGAGCTGCACCCGATCCACGCGGTTTCCGAGGCCAAATTCACCTACGGTACCGTCGATGTGCTCGACCTGGGCCTTGTCCCGGCCGACAAAATCCCCGATACCGCCGACGGCGATCCCCAGCCCTTCCACATTGGACCGTCCGAGATCGGCGGCGAGGCGTCCTTCCAGTATGTCAAAAAGGTCATCGACCTTGCGATGGCGGACGAGATCGACGCGACGGTCACCAACGCGATCAGCAAGGAAGCCATCAACATGGCCGGCCATCACTACTCCGGCCACACCGAGATCTACGCCGATTTCACCGGCACCGACAGGTACACGATGATGCTGGCGCATGAGAATCTGCGGGTGGTCCACGTCTCCACCCACGTCTCCCTCCGGGAGGCCTGCGACCGGGTCAAAAAGGCGCGGGTGCTCGAGTGCATCCGCATCGCGAACGACGGCTGCAAGGCGCTCGGCATCGAGCATCCGAAGATCGGCGTGGCGGGGCTCAACCCCCACTGCGGCGAGAACGGCATGTTCGGCCGCGAGGAGATCGAGGAGATCCAGCCGGCCATCGATGAGGCGCTGGCCGAGGGGATCGACATCCCCGAGAAGAAGCCCACCCCGCCCGATACCGTCTTCTCCAAGGCGCTGGGCGGCTGGTATGATATCGTCGTCGTCATGTACCACGACCAGGGCCACATCCCCCTCAAGGTCAAAGGCTTTGTCTACAACAAGGAGGAGAAGCACTGGGAGGCGGTGGCCGGCGTCAATATCACCCTCGGGCTTCCGATCATCCGGGCGTCGGTCGACCATGGCACCGGCTTCGGCCACGCCGGCGACGGCCATGCCAACGAGCTGAGCCTGGTCAACGCGATCGACTACGCCATCCGGCTGGCCAACCACCGCAAAAAGGCCTAGCGTGCGATGACAAACGGCATCGAAGCGATCCGGGCGCGGCTGGATGCGGAGGAGACCGTCCGCGAATGGTCCGCCTTCCGGCCCCATTGGGTGGCCGGTACGGTGGCACTGCTCTGCGGATTGGCCATCGCGGCCGACAGCATCCGCCGGCCGGGGCTGTGGACGCTGCTCATGCTGCCGCTGGGGGTGCTGCTTACCTACCTCGGCATCCGGCTCCTCTACCTCTGCCGCCGCGGCTATGTCTGCGTGACCGACCGCCGGGTGGTGATCCACCGGCCGAGCTGGTACGGTGGGGAGGGGAAGTTTACAAGCATCCCGCTCCATGCGATCGACAACATCCAGCTGCAGCGCACCGTCGGGCTCTTGAGTTTCTTCGGGGAGCGCAAGAGCGGCGACGGCATCCTGAGACTCAAAGATGGCAGCGACTACCTGCTGCCGCTGATGCAAAATGCGGAATATGTGACCGAAGCGATCGGCAGCGCGATTCTCGCCCGGTACCGGGTGGACGAGCCGCCGGACAAAAT
>CASGDD010000084.1 GCA_949300115.1 uncultured Oscillospiraceae bacterium
GCGGGCAACCAGCTTTCGCCCACCCACGTCTGCCTGTCGGTCGTGTCCGAGTACTACGGCATCTCGCTGGGCGATCTCATCAAAAAGGCGGTGCCGGTCAACCTCATCTACTGTGCGGTGGCGGTCATCTACTATGTCGTCTGGTCGCAGCTTGCGGCGTTCCTTTTCTAAGTGTAAGCGGCGGTTTGGATGATCCGGGGCCTGGAGAGGATCTCTCCGGGCCCTTTTGCTGTCATTGTTCACAAAAATCCCTTGAAGTCGGCGTGGAAAGCCGGTATGATACCGGTATGACCCCATCGGCCGGTTGATCTGTGGCCGGCGGCCGGGAAAAAGGAGCGATCGCTGTTGTTTTACCGTTTTCAGCGCTTTATGTACGGGCGGTATGGCCTTGATCCGCTGGGCATTGCCCTCGCCGTCTTTGCCTTTCTGCTGTCCCTCTTTCTGCGCTTCCAGCCCTATACCCTCATCTACCTCATCAGCTATATCCCGCTGATTCTCGCCGTTTATCGGATGCTCAGCCGCAACATCCAGAAGCGGGCGGTCGAGAACCAGAAGTTTCTGCGGGTGGCCCGTCCGGCCTTCGACTGGTGCCGGAATCTCGGCCCCCGGCTGCGCACCTGGGGGACCCACCGCTATTTCCGCTGCCCCCAGTGCAAACAGAAGGTACGGGTGCCCAAGGGCCGCGGCAGGATTATCATCACCTGCCCGCGATGCGGCGTCGAATTCATCAAAAAGACCTGACGGTTCCGACGGCGGACAGGCCCCGGTTTTGAAGCGAAATGGTTCCCGTGGGGAGGTGTCTTCCCACGAGGTGTAGAAGGAGGATTCCCATGCAAAAGGTCAATCTGCGAAGCGACACGGTGACCCTGCCCACCCCCGAGATGATGGACGCCATCCTGCATGCCGAGCTGGGGGACGACGTCACCCAGGACGATCCCACCGTCAACCGGCTGGAGGCCTACGCGGCCGACTACTTCGGCAAGGAGGCGGCGCTGCTCGTCTCCTCCGGCACGATGGGCAACCTGGTGGCGGTGCTGGCCCAGACCGGCTGCCGCCGCCCCGAGATCATCGCCGAGGAGCACAGCCACATCATCGTCTGGGAGGGCGGCAGCTATTCCCACTTCGGCGGCGTTGCCACCCGCACGATCACCGGTGAACAGGAGACCGGCGTGCTCGATCCCGACAAGGTCGAGGCGGCCATCCGGGATGACAGCAACCTGCACTACCCCCGCACCTGCCTCATCTGTATGGAGAACACCCACAACTGGTCGGGCGGCACGGTGGTGACGGTCGATCAGATCAAGGCGGTGCGCGCGGTCGCCGACCGGCACGGCATCCCGATGCATCTCGACGGCGCCCGGGTGTTCAATGCCGCCATCGCGCTGGGGGTGCCCGTCCGGGCGATCACCGACGAGTTCACCACCGCCCAGATCTGTCTCTCCAAGGGCCTCTCCGCCCCGATGGGTTCGGTGGTGGTCGGCCCCAAGGCGGTCATCGACGAGGCGCGGCATATGCGTAAGATGCTGGGCGGCGGCCTGCGTCAGGCGGGGATCATCGCGGCGGCCGGGCTGGTGGCGCTCGAGAGGATGACCGACCGGCTGGCGGAGGATCATGCCCATGCCCGCGCGTTGGCCGAGGGCCTTGCGAAGATCGACGGCATCCGCATCGATCTTCATTCGGTGCAGAGCAATATGGTGCGCATTGAGGTGGACGCGCTGGGGATGACCGGCCAGCAGTTTGTCGACGGCATCGCCGCCTACGGCATCCTCGCCGGTACCACCCCCGCCATCAACCGGGTGCGTTTTGTCACCCACCGCCACATCACCGACGCGGATGTTGCCCGCGCGATCGACGCCTGTGCCGCGGTCGCCGAAGCGGCCCGCAAGCGGTAGCACCCTCCCATCTTCACAGCGTTTTACGGCCGCCTGTCCCCTGGGAGAGGCGGCCGTTTGTTGTCTGCCGGTAGGCCGAAAGAACTTAAAGAACTTTTTGACATTTCCATATCGAAATGATAGAATGTTTGGCTGGTGTGTGCTGACTTCAATATGTTATATCCAGTAAGGAGCTTTACGTATGCAAGAACAACGGTTAAAGACAAATCTTGATACAAATCTAATCAAACTGATAGCGATTGTTGCTATGACAGTAGACCATATCGGCGGCGCTTTCTTTCCGGAATATCCAGTTTTTCGTTGGATAGGAAGAATTGCCTTCCCCCTTTTTTGCTACTGTTTAACCGTGGGGATGTTATACACGCACGATATAAAAAATATCTGCTTCGTTTAGGCGTATTTGCTTTAATCTCACAACCGTTTTGGATTTTAGCTTTTAATTCGGATGATATTGTCGGAAACATTTTCAATCTGAATATTTTCTTCACCTTGATCGTGAGCCTTGCCGCTACATGGGGCTTTAAGGAGAAAAAATGGTGGCTGTTTATAGCTGGAATTGTTCATCTAAAGTTACACCACACACCGATTGTTCCATACTTTCCAAAAGGGCAGCCCATTGGGGCGGCCCTTTTTCCATGCCTGCCGGCGGAAAGGAGAGCCCCGCCATGCCGAAGCCGATTTCGGACAACGTCGGATGGCCGTCCGGGTTTGCGGGAGGATCCCGGTGGGGGCGGTTGACAAAGCGGGAGGGAGATGCTATCATAACTTAACAATCAAGTGATTTTTGAATCGAGGTGGCGGCATGTCGAGACAGCAGGGCCAACCG
>CASGDD010000085.1 GCA_949300115.1 uncultured Oscillospiraceae bacterium
TTCCTTGAGGGTGATGCCGTCGATGTACTCCATCACGATACACTGGATCTTGTCGGTGAAGCAGACGTCGTACACCTTGACGATGTTGGGGTGGGAAAGGACGGCAATCGCCTTGGATTCATTTTTAAACCGCCGGATGAAATCCTCGTTCGAGAGGAACTCGTCCCGCAGAATCTTGACCGCGACAACTCGCCCCTCGATGTGGTCGAAGGCGCGGTAGACGTTGGCCATCCCGCCCGATCCGATCAATTCGAGGATCTCATAGCGTCCCTCGATCTTCTTGCCGATGTAGTTGTCCATACAGATCACTCCAGACTCTTCGGTCGCGGCAAAACTGCCGCCTGGGAAGCCTGCCCCGCGTCGGGGCGGGACTCACTTAGAGGGTCATCAGAACGGCCGTGATGTTATCCGGCCCCCCGCGGGCGTTGGCGAGCTCGATCAGCCCTTCGACCGCCGCCTGCGGCTCTCTGTCCAGCACCATCTTTTCCATCTCTTCGTCCTCGACGCAGTTGGTCAGCCCGTCGGTACACAGCAGCAGCCGGCTGCCCGCCTCGAGGGCTACACAGAGGTAGTCGACCTCGATGCCCGCCTCAACGCCGAGCGCGCGGGTGATGAGATTCTTGCGGGGATGGTTGCGGGCCTCGCTCTGGGAAAGCTGTCCCGAATCGACGAGGTACTGCACCATCGAATGGTCGCGGGTGAGCTGTTCGATCCCTCGCCCCGCCGTAATCCGGTAGGCACGGGAATCGCCCGCGCTGGCCAGATGGGCCACCCGGTCCCGAACAAGGGCGGCCACCACGGTGGTGCCCATGCCGCGAAGGGCGGTATCCTCCATCGCCATCGCGTGGATCTGTTCGTTCGCCTCGGTGATCGACCGGCAGAGCAGGCTGCGTAGCTCATCGTTGTCGCACGCGGAGGTGTAACGGCCGGTGATGGACGCAAGGATCAGCTCCACACCCTTTGCGCTGGCAATCTGTCCGCCGCTCGCACCGCCCATACCGTCGCAGACCACCATCAGCACGGCGCCGCCAGGCAGTTCGCGGATGCCGAATTCATCCTGATTCATCTCACGAACCCTGCCGGGATCTGTTTTTCCGACTGGCAACTGCATGCCGTCCCCCTCCTTATGTACGCAGGCCGCATCGCCGCTTCCCGCGCGCCTATACACCGCATATCCCCCGCGGTACCGTCCGCAATATGGCTTTCCATCCGGCTATCCTTCCGCCTTTTCCCTGGCGTCCGCCCGTCTGAGCTGGCCGCAGGCGGCGTCGATATCCGCCCCCAGCGTCCGTCGGATGGTCACCGACAGGCTGTCGCCCAACAGCGCCGCAAAACGCTCGGCCACAGCCCGGCCGCTGACAAACTGCCGCTCCTCCACCCGGTTGAGCGGGATGAGGTTGACGTGGCAGAGCATGCCGGAGAGCCGGCGGCGCAGCTCGTCGGCACAGGCCTTCGAATCGTTGACCCCCTCGATCACCGCGTATTCAAAGGAGATCCGCCGGTGGGTCTCATCGGCATAATACCGGCAGGCCTCGAGCAGCTCATCGATCCCCCAGCGGTGGTTGACCGGCATAATCCCGCCGCGGATCCGGTCGTTCGGCGCATGCAGCGAGACCGACAGAGTCAGCTGGAGATGCAGCCGGGCGAGGTCGTAGATGCGGGGCACCACCCCACAGGTCGAGAGGGAGAGGTGGCGGTGGCTCATGCCGAATCCCTCCGGATCGGCCAGCAGCTCGAGGAACCGCAGGACGTTGTCGTAGTTGTCGAGCGGCTCGCCGATCCCCATGAGCACCAGGCTGTCCGGCCGTTCCCCGGTATCGGCCATCACCGCCCGAATCTGTCCGAGAATCTCCCCCGGCGTTAGATGGCGGCGCAGCCCGCCGATGCCCGAGGCACAGAAGGCGCAGCCCATCCGGCAGCCGACCTGGGTCGACAGACAGAGGCTGACGCCATGGCGATAGACCATCCGCACCGTCTCGATCGTCTCGCCGTCGGGCAGCTCGAAGAGATACTTGATGGTGCCGTCCGTCCGGGAAGCCTGCCGGCGCCTCGGGGTCAGCACGGTCAGCGCAGCCTCCTCCGCCAGGCGGGCGCGCAGCGTCTTGGGCAGGTCGGTCATCTCGTCGATCGACCGCGCCCCCTTCTGCTGAATCCACCCGAAGAGCTGTTTGGCGCGGAAGGGGCGTTCCCCCCACCGCTCGCAGAGCTGCGCCAGTTCGGGACGGGTCATCGACGCCAGATCATATCGCATCCTACGATCCTCCGTTGGTCCTTTATGCGGTTCGCATCATCGCGGCGAGGAAAAAACCGTCGCCGCCGAAATCCTCATCGGTCAAAATCGTCCGCCATCCCGCCTGGGGCAGCGCCCTGCCCACAATACCGCCGAGCGGACGGGGCTGAAAACCGGCATGCTCCCGCAAAAACCGGTCGACAATCGCCTCATTCTCCTCGGGATGGAGGGTACAGGTGCTGTAGAGCAGCGTCCCGCCGGGTTTCAGATAGCGGGCGGCCGTCTCCAGTATACCATATTGCAGCGGAAGAAGTCCCGCAAAATCGTGAACGTTCTTAAAACGAATATCCGGTTTGCGCCGGAGGGTGCCGAGCCCCGAGCAGGGGACGTCGCAGAGCACCCGGTCGGCCTGTCCCAGGAGGGAAGGCTCCCCCACCGTCCCATCGACGGCCGCGGGAACCACCGCGGCAATTCCCAGCCGGGCGGCGCCCCCGGCAACCGCCTCCAGCCGGGAGGGAGAGCGGTCGAACGCATCGATCCGGCCCCGGTCCCCCATCCGTTCGGCGAGGGTAAAGCTTTTGCCGCCCGGCGCCGCACAGACATCGACAATCCGTTCGCCCGGCTGCGGGTCGAGCGCATCGGCCGCCAGCTGGGCGGAGACATCCTGCGCGTGGAAGAGGCCCTCCCGGAAGGAGGCCGTCTGCCGCAGATCGCCGCCCCGGGCAATCAGGCAGTCGGGCACCCGGGGATGGCAGGCCGCTTCCACCCCCTCCTCCGCCAGCCGCGCCACAAGCCGGTCGGCCGTCGTCCGCAGGGTATTGACCCGCAGATAGCGGGGCGGTTTGTCGAACGCCCGCTCGAGCATGCCCATGCCGCGTCCATCATACGCCTGCCGCAGCAGCGCGACGATCGATCGATCGCAGGAGAGGCGTACCGCGTCGTAGCCATCGGGATCGGTCTGCCGGTCGGGGTAGCGGAGGACTGCCCCCTCCCGCAGCAGACTGCGCAGCACCCCATTGACCAAACCGGCCGCCGAATGCTTGCCCAGCCGCCGGCAGAGCTTGACACTCTCGTCGACCGCCGCCCGGGCGGGTACGCCGTCGAGATAGAAGATCTGGTAGGCCGCCAGCCGCAGGCAGACGGCCACCTCGGCATCCAGCCGGGCCACCGGCCGCTTGAGAAAACGATCGAGCTGGTAGTCGAGGGTGATCTGCCGCTCGAGGGTACCGAAGACCAGCGTACCGGCAAAGGCGCGGTCCTGGAAAGAAAGCCCCGCCGCGCCGAGTGTCCCCTCGAGCACCAGGTTGCTGTAGCCGCCTTCCATCACCCGCAGCAGCGCCCTGGCCGCCGCCAGCCGTGCCGAGCCCGCCATCAGTCGCGCCGCCTTCCGCCCGCGAGGGCCAGCAGCCGCAGCAGGTTGCCGATCGCCGAAAGCAGCGCCGCCACATAGGTCATCGCCGCCGCGCGCAGCACCTTGCGGGCGCCCCGCTGTTCCTCGTCCGACAGAAGGCCCATCCCGTCGATCGTCCGCATCGCCCGGCCGGAGGCATTGAATTCGACCGGCAGGGTGACCAGCTGGAAGAGGACAACCAGCCCGAACAGGACGATGCCGGCAAACATCAGCGGTTCCCAGCTCGCGATCAGTCCGATGAGAAAGAGCGGCCAGGCGAGATTGGAGCCGAGCTGGGTGACCGGGACAATCGCCCCGCGCACCTTCATCGGCAGGTAGTTGCGGGCATCCTGGATTGCGTGGCCCACCTCGTGGGCGGCAATGCCGATGGCCGCGATCGAATCGCTCCGGTAGACCCCGTCCGACAGCCGGAGCACCCGGTCACGGGGATCGTAGTGGTCGGTCAGCTTGCCGGCGACATGCTCGATGCGGACGCCGGTAAGCCCGTTGCGGTCGAGGATCATCCGGGCGGCTTCCACGCCGGTGATTCCCCTGCGGCTGTGCACCTTCGAATACTTCGAATAGGCGCTCGAGACCATCATCTGGGCGATGAGGGCGATCACCAGCGCCGGCAGCACGTAGATGATATAGCTCCAGTCCATATAGTAGTAAAAGGGCATCAAAACCCCTCCTATCCGAGATGGGTCGGGTGGTAGCCCCGCAGATATTCCGCGCCGCTCACCCGCTTTTTGCCGGCCCGCTGGACCTCGAGCAGCTCGACCGCGCCCTCGCCACAGGCGACAATCAGCCGTGCGTCATCGAGCACCTCGCCCGGCTCTCCCTTTCCGTCGGCCAGCCGGGTACGGTAGATCTTGAGATCCTGCCCGCCGTCGCGGGTGACCGCCGCCGGCCAGGGGGAGAGTCCCCGCACCCGGTTGTGAACCGCCTCGGCTGTCCAGGTAAAATCGACCCGGGAGAGGCTTTTGTCGAGCATGGGCGCCCAGCTGACCCCCTCCTCCCCCTGGGGGATGCGGGGGGCGGTACCCGCCTCAATCCGGTCGATCGTCCGCACCAGCAGCGCGGCACCCAGCACCGCAAGCCGGTCGAACAGCTCGCCCGCCGTCTCATCCGGTCCGATGGGGGTCTCCTCCCAGAGGATCTTATCCCCCGTATCCAGCCCCTCCGCCATATACATCGTCGTGACGCCCGTCTTCTTCTCCCCGTTGAGCACGCTCCACTGGATGGGACCGGCGCCCCGATAGGCGGGCAGCAGCGAGGCATGGAGGTTGATGCAGCCCTTCTCCGGCAGCGCGAGCACCGCCTTCGGCAGGATCTGCCCGTAGGCGACGACAACAATCAGATCGGGGGCAAGCGCCCGCAGCGCTTCGAGCGCCCCGGGATCGCGCATCCCAGCCGGCTGGAAGACCGGCAGCCCATGTGCCAGCGCCAGCGTCTTGACCGGCGGCGGCAGCAGCTGATGGCCCCGGCCCTTCGGGCGGTCGGGCTGGGTAAAGACGCCGACAATCTCTCTACCGGCCTCGAGCAGCGCCCGCAGGCTGGCTTCGGCGAAATCGGGCGTTCCCATAAAGACAATCCGCATCGGCTTTTCTCCCTATTCGTCCGCGTCGCCGAGCTCCTCCGGATCGAGGAACTCGTCCACCTTGTCGACAAACAGCACCCCGTCGAGATGGTCGGTCTCATGGCAGCAGCAGACGGCGGCAATCCCCTCGGCGTCGAGGGTAAACCAACCGCCGTTCCGGTCCTGCGCCCGGACGGTCACCGCGTAGGGACGGCGGACTCTGCCCCAGACGCCCGGCACCGAGAGACAGCCCTCCACCTCATGCTGCTCGCCCGAG
>CASGDD010000086.1 GCA_949300115.1 uncultured Oscillospiraceae bacterium
CTACGACATCCCCGCCGCCTTTGAGGCCGTCCAGACCGAGGGGATGGACGGGGACACCCTTCGGGAAAAGCTGCTGTTTGCCTTCCCCGGCGGCTATGGACTGCTGCTCGCGCTGCATTTCGGGCGCTTTCTCGACATTCCCCTCGAGACCGGCGAACAGCAGACGGCCTACCGGGCGATCGTCGATTATCTCGACCGTCTACCCGCCCAGATTCCGCCCGAGCTGGAGGAGCGGCTGCAGGCCAACCTGCAGATACTCGATATCCCGGCGATGGAGGAGGCCTCTCGACAGGCCATCGACCGAATGCTCGAGGATCCCGACCGCTATCTCGCGGAAAATCGGGCGGATCTCGACGCCTATCTCGCCTACCGCACCTCCGATGCCTTCTGGCAGTCGGAGGAGGGCAAGCTCTACCGGCTGATGCTCGACTTTCAAAAGGAGAGCGGCTATCGGACGGTCTTTCTCGAAAATCTCAAGAGGCTGAGCCCCGCCTACCGGCAGTATACCGAACGGCTGCAGGCGGCAAACGACCGCCTTCTCGCCCTCTATCCCGAGGCTGCCGGCATCGAGACGCCGCCCGACCGATGAAACATCCCCACCGGCCGGTACGCAAAAGGGTATGTCCCAGCGCGGGACATACCCTTTTGACCTGTTCGCCCCAGGGGCCTCACCTGCTGCGGTAGCGAATCCATGCCGCCGCAAAGCTGACCCACCAGATGGCCGCACAGAGGACGGTCAGCAGCCGCATCCCCTCCGGCAGCGGATTATCCGCGGCATAATCCAGCAGCACCGCGCAGTAGACCGTCCAAACGAGGGCCGCGGCCGCCGTCACGAATACATTGAGCAGGCGCATCGAGGGTCTCTTCATCTTCCGTCCACCTCCATCCCCCATCCTTCGCTCCGCTTCTCGGTGATAGTCCATCGGACTGCGGCTTACAGGGGGGCACCGGCGGCTGGCCGTCCGCCCCGATCTGTGGTATACTGGGGAAAACATCCCTTTGAGAGGAGTCGATTGCCATGCCCGCCCTCACCCCCTATCTCCGCCGGGTCCACTACTACGAGACCGACCAGATGGGCATTGTCCACCACGCCAACGATATCCACTGGTTCGAGGAAGCCCGGGTCGATATGATGGACCAGCTGGGCTTTCCCTACCGGCGGCTGGAAGCGGAGGGCATTGCCAGTCCGCTGCTCGGCATCACCGCCGACTACAAGTCGATGGTGCGGTTTGACGACCGGCTGCGTATCACCGTGACCGTCGCCGCGCTCACCGCCAGCCGGCTGACCCTCCGCTACCGGGTGGAGGACGCCGAAACCGGCCTGCTGCGCACCACCGGCGAAACCCGCCACTGTTTTTCCGGCCCGAACGGCCGACCCCTCTCGCTCAAAAAGCACTGTCCCGAACTGTATGAACGGCTGGCGGCCCTCCTGCAGGAGGCGGAGGAGACGGAGGCATAGGCGCCCTGCGAAGATCAAATGGACGGCTGTTTCTCCACAGCCGTCCGTGCGGTTCAGGCCTCATCGGGTGGGAACATCCACCGGGCATACCGGAGGCCGGTCGGGGTTTTGAAGATCTCCGCGAGGATTTTCTCGACCGCCGCCCGGCCCATCCCCTCCTCCTCGATGTTGACGAGGAAATCGGCCTCGACGAGGATCTGGTAATCCGCCCCATCGATGCCGGTGTAGGTGTGGTGATGGCCGACCAGATAGCAGACCCGCCGGATCTGCGCCTCGGGGATCCCCAGCCGGCGGAGGATCGCCTCGGCCACCGGCGGCCCCTCCCGCTCCTGCAGGCTGCCGTCGCTCCGGCCATACCGCGCCCGGGCCGGCTTGATGCCGACATCGTGCAGTATCGCCGCCATCTCGAGAATCCGCTGGGTCTCCGCGTCCAGCCCCTCGGCGATGCCGATCATCCGCGCGAAGGCGTGAACCTTGACCGCATGCTGAATCTGGTGGGCATCCCCCTCAAAAAAGGCGAGCATCGCCTCAAAAACCGCTTGCATCATCTTCCCTCCCAACAGACTGTAAAGGGCCGCCCTCCCCGCGGGAGGACGGCCCTCCGTTCGTTCGGCCGCCTATCGCCCGGGGCACCGCTCCCATCCCCATTCGCCGTAGGGGATACCGGCCAGCGCGTGCGCAATCGCCAGCCGCCGGTCCTCGAGAAGGCCCTCGGGCAGCCCATCCAAGGGAAACCAGCGCAACTCGGCACACTTCTCCGGTTCGCGGCGATGGGGCGTTCCCCGGTAGCGAAGGGCGGTGAAATAGCCGCTGTAGTAGACATGGCCGGTCTCGGGGGTGTACTTGTGCATCAGGGTCAGCAGCCGCAGCTCCGACCGCTCGATCGCGATGCCGAGCTCCTCCTGCGCCTCCCGGATGGCCGCCTCCGCCATCGTCTCCCCCGCTTCGACGTGTCCCGACGCGGCGCACTCCCAGTGCCCGTCGGCATAGCCGGTGTGCTGCCGGCGCTGCAGCAGGATTTCCCTGCCGTCCGCCCCCTCGCGAAAGAGCAGGAGCAGTGCGGAGGAACGGGCCAGAAAACGCTCCGCCATCGGCTACAGCTCGGTCACAAGCGTATCCAGCGGCTTGCGGATCTCATGCTTGGGCGCCGGCTTGCAGTCGTCGGCTATGTAGCCCAGCGGCAGCATCGCGCGCGGCTCGACCCCCTCGGGCAGCGAAAAGATCGCCTTCGCCCGCTCGGTATCGAACCAGCCGACCCAGGTCGATCCCAGCCCCTCGTCGGTTGCCGCCAGCATCATATGGGTGGTGGCGATTGCGACGTCGATATCGGCGCCGTTGTGGCCGGTGAAGGGATTGACCCACGCCTCGCCGGGCAGGCCGCAGATCATGAGGATCACCGGCGCGTCAAAGGTACATTGGGTGACCTCCTTTGCCTTCTGCCGGGCCTCCTCGCTCTGGAGCAGATAGATCCGCAGCGGCTGCAGATCCTTGGCGGTCGGCGCCAGCCGGCCCGCCTCGAGAATCCGTTCGAGCTTTTCCGGCTCGACCGGACGGTCGGCAAATTTTCGGGCGGAAAAACGCGCGCGGATAAGTTGCTGGTAGGTCATCGATATTCGCCTCCTGCGGTGATGATGTCAAAAACGGCCATTAGAATCCCATCAGCTTTTTGACGGCGGGATCGAGCGCGTCGAGCAGGGCGGTCGCCCCCTCGCGGGTGTCCGAAACGCCGGTGAGGTAGGATTTGATCTTCGGCTCGGTGCCGGACGGGCGGATGACCACCCCGGCGCCCCCCTCCAGCTCGAAGGCGAGCACATTCGATTTGGGCTGGTCGATCGTATAGGAGGTCCAACCGTCCCGCTCCAGCCGGCGGCCGGCCGAGGTCGCATAGTCGGCATAGCCCACGACGCGCAGACCGGCGATTTCGACGGGCGGCTCGGCGCGCAGCCGGTTCATAATGGCCGCCATCTCGGCCATCCCCTCCTGCCCCTCGCAGTAGATGCTGTTCTGGCGGTGGAGGTAGTAGCCATAGCGGCGGTAGAGCGCTTCCAGCGCCTCGACCAGCGAGATGCCCTGCCGTTTGTACCAGGCCGCCATTTCGCAGATCAGCATGGCCGCCACCACGGCGTCCTTGTCGCGGACATAGCTGCCGGCCAGGTAGCCGTAGCTCTCCTCAAAGCCGAAGATGAAGCGGTCGTCCTCCCCCTTCTCCTCGAGCGCCAGGATGATGCCGCCGATGAATTTAAAGCCGGTCAGACATTCACGGATCTCCACCCCGAAGTCCTTCGCGATGGCGTCGGTCAGCCGGCTGGTGACCACCGTGCGGACGGCGATCGGGTCCTTCGGCATGGTGCCCTTCTCGGTGCGAACCCGGGCGAGATAGTAAAGCAGCATCACGCCGACCTCATTGCCGGTAAAGAGGGTGTAGTCCTCCCCATCCTTCACCGCGATGCCGATGCGGTCGGCGTCGGGATCGGTCGCGACCAGCAGGTCGGCATCCTCCTTCTTCGCGAGCGCCAGCCCCACATCGAGCGCCTCGCGGATCTCGGGATTGGGGAAGGGGCAGGTCCTGAAGGTGCCGTCGGGGTGCTCCTGCTCGGGCACCACCGTCACATCCGAAACCCCCGTCTCCGCGAGGATCCGCCGGACCGGCAGGTTGCCGGTGCCGTTTAAAGGGGTGTAGACGACCTTGAGCCCCGCCCCCTCGCAGATGCCGGGATTGACCGACTGTTCCCGCACCCGGGCGATATAGCTGTCCATCAGATCGGGGCCGATCATCGTCAGCGTCCCCGCGGCCAGCGCCTCCGCCTCGTCGGCGAGCGCGACCTCAAACAAGCCCACCTTCTGGATCTCGGCAAAGACGGCGTCGCCCACCTCCAGGCTGATCTGGCAGCCGTCCGGGCCATAGGCCTTGTAGCCGTTGTATTTGGCGGGGTTGTGGCTGGCGGTAATCATGATACCGGCCGAGCAGCCGAGATGGCGCACCGCGTAGGAGACGGTCGGCGTCGGGGTCAGCTGGGGGAAGAGGTAGGCATGCACCCCGTTTTTCGCCATCACCAGCGCCGCCTCTTTGGCAAAGAGGTCGCTCTTGATGCGCGAGTCGTAGCCGATGGCGACCGACGGCTTTTCGTACTGCGTCCGCAGGTAGTTGGCGAAACCCTGGGTGGCCCGCCGGACGGTGTAGATATTCATCCGGTTGTTGCCCGCGCCGAGCACCCCGCGCATGCCGGCGGTACCGAACTCCATCTCCTTGTAGAAGCGGTCGACAATCGCATCGGTGTCCCCCTCGATCTGCCGCAGTTCCTCGGCCAGGTCGGGGTCTTCCATCTTTTGATTCTTCCAAAGCTCGTACAGTTGCATCTCATTCATTGCAGCATCACCTCGACTGTCATTCTGGGTTGCCGGATGGGGCCCTCCAGCCGCAGGCGCGGCCGGCCCCGCTTGAAGCTTAGAAAACATCGTCGCTGTTTCCTATGGGTATTATACCGCATACCGGCCCAAAAGTATAGACGGCGCGGTCTGCAGATGGGGGAGAAAATCTGCCTTTTTGCGGCAATTTCCCCCTATCCTGTTCCAGACGGCTTGCAATAAGGGACAAAAAAGTTTACTATTAGAGGGGTCCTTCCGCCACCGGCGGGGGATGCCTTGAGATGATGGGAAGGGGGCCGGGCCATGGAGTGGCACAGCCTTGAGATTGAATATATTGTCAAACAGCAGGCCAGCGACCTCGAGCAGGGGCTCTCCTCGACCGCGGCGGCCGGCAAACGGGTCGCCTACGGTCCCAACACCCCGCCCGAGCCGGAGCCCCCCACCCCGCTGCGCCTCTTTTTCACACATTTCTGCGATCTTTCGACCCTGATGCTGCTGGCGGCGGCACTCGTGACCGGCGTCTTCACCGTCCTGGGGGAGGGCTGGTCGGGCATCATCCAGCCGCTCATCATCCTGGCGATTGTCGTTCTCAACGCCGTTTTCGGCACGGTACAGGAAAATCGGGCCCTTTCCATCCTGCACCGGCAGGGGCATGCCGCTCCCGCCGGTGCCCGGGTCATCCGGGACGGCACCGAAACCTCCATCGACAGTGCCGACCTGGTGCCGGGGGATATCCTGCTGCTGCGCGCGGGCGAGATGGTACCCGCCGACGCCCGGCTCTTCCGGTCGGCAGAGCTTCTCTGCGACGAATCCTCCTTCACCGGCAGTTCCGAGCCGGTCGCCAAGTTTGCCAGCCAGACCATCCATGAGATGGCCGCGTTCGATGACCGGCTCAACATGGTCTACGCCGGCAGCGGTATCGTCGGCGGTAAGGCGCAGGCCATTGTGGTCGCGACGGGCGGCGACACCCGCCGCGCCCAGGCGGCGGATGGCCACCGGGCCAGAAAATCCGCCGGTACGCCGCTGCAGCAGGCCCTGCGCCGCCTCGAACGCATCCTGGCCGCGCTGGCGCTGGCAGTCGCACTGATCATCTTCGCCGTCGGTTTCCTCTACGGCCAGCGTCCGCTGGACATGATGCTGCTTGCCGTCTGCGTCGCGGTGGCGGCGGTACCCGAAGGGCTGCATGCCATCTTCACCATCGCCCAGGCCAACAGCGTCGGGCAGCTCAGCCGGTCGGGCATCACCATTCAGAACGCCGGCGCGCTCGAGCGGCTCGCGGATGTCGCGGTCATCTGTGCCGACAAGACGGGACTTATGACCGAGGATAACTACACCCTGCGGCGGATGTGGATCGGCGGCAAAACGGTCCCCGCTCTGGGCGCCGTTCCCGATACCGCGCTCGCCATGCTCCGGCTGGCCGCCATCGCGCTCGATGAAAAGGATCCCTTCCTCCGTTCCGCCCACGCCGCCATCCTCGCCGGCGCCCGTGAGCATGGACTAGTGGGCGAAACACTGCGGGCGGAATATCCGCTGCTCGCCCACTTTCCCGCCACCCCCGACCATCCGCTCACAACGGTGGTCAGCCGGATTGGCGGCCAACAGCTGGCCATCACGGTGGGGCCGCTCGATCTGCTGCTGCCCTGCTGCGCGGGCGATACCGGCGCCGCCGTCGAGGCGGGAGACAGCTTCGGCAACGAGGGCATGGAGGTCTTCGGCCTCGCACTCAAGCCTGCCGGCACTTCGGAGGAGGGCTGGAACCAGGAGGCGCTCGAGACCGGTATGGGCTTTGTCGGCCTCTTCGGGCTGATGGACCCGCCCTCGGCGGATGTCGAACATTTTCTCGCCGTCTGCCGGCACGCGGGCATCCACCTGGTGTTGTTTTGCGATGAATATGCCTCGGTTGCGTCGGCCACCGGACGGGCGCTCGGCCTGCTGGATGCCGACGGCGAGGCGATCACCGGCGCGGACGTCTCCGAGATGCCCGACAGCCGGCTGGACCGGCATCTGACCGAATATCCCGTCTATACCGAACTTTCCTGTGCCGACAAGATCCGGGTCATCCGTGCCTGGCAGCGGACGGGCGCCACCGTGCTGCGCATCCAGGACGGCAGCCGGCCGGAAGCGGGCGACCTGCTCGCGGCCAATATCGGCTGTACCGGCGGTCGTGCCACGGCGTTTGCCCGCTCGGCGAGCGATTTCCTCTTTGACGAGCTCAGCCTCTCCCATCTGACCACCCTGCTGCGGGTGGGCCGGGGGATGCGCGACAACATCCGCAAGGCCATCCAGTTTCTGCTCGGCTGCAATCTGGGCGAGGTGCTCTGCATCCTGTCCGCCATCCTGCTGGGCTGGGGCTCGCCGCTGCTCGCCATCCAGCTGCTGCTCATCAACTTTGTAACCGATGGGCTGCCCGCGCTGGCCCTCGGCTTCGATCCGCCCAGCCGCGACTGCCTCTCCCGTCCGCCGGCCGCCGACAGCCGTCTCTTTTCGGGCGGCCTTGGCGGGATCATCGCGTTGCAGGGGGCCATGGTGGGGCTGCTCACCCTTGCCGCCTACGGCATCGGCCGCTTTGTGCTGAAGGACGGCACCGTCGCCCAGGGGCAGACGATGGCCTTTATCACGCTGGCCATCTCCCAGCTGGTCCATCTGCTCAACGTCCGCACCCCAAAATCGATCATCCGGATGGGGGTTCGCTCGAGCGGCACCCTCTGGGTCTCCCTCAGCGTCAGCCTGGCGCTCATGCTCTGCGTGCTCTTCCTGCCGCCGATGAACAGCCTCTTTGTCATCGCCCCGCTGGGCGCCATCCAGTGGACGGTGGCCATCATCCTCTCCTGTCTGCCGCTGGTCATCATCGAGACACTCAAGGCGATCCGGCTGCTGCTCGACGAATGGCGTCACGACCGCCATGCCGCCTGAGTCTTCCGAAGCCGGGCCGATCCATCCCTTTCAAGCAGGTTGATCCCATTTTATTTGCCCTACGGGCAAGGAGGATTTTGCGATGGCGTATAAAAATCTCGATCTCGAAAAAACCACCCAACTCTGCCGCAAGGTATTCGCCAGCTACGGCTTTTCGGAGGCCGACTGCGAACGAATCACCGACATTCTGCTGACCGCCGACCTCTTCGGCATCGAATCCCACGGCATCCAGCGGCTCATCCGTTATTACAACGAGCTGAGCTGGGGGTTGGTGGACGCCCATGCCGAATGGGAAATCGTCAAAGAGACCCCCGTCTCGGCGATGATCGACGCCCACAGCATGATGGGACAGGTCGCCGCCTACCACGGGATGGCGATGGCGATCGAGAAGGCGAAGCGGAACGGTGTCGGCCTGGTGGCCATGCGGGGCTCCAACCACTACGGCATCGCCGGCTACTACTCCAAAATGGCCTGCGACAACGACCTCATCGGCCTGTGTATGACCAACACCTCGGCCATCATGGTGCCCACCTTCGGCAAGCGCCCGATGATCGGTACCAACCCGATCGCGCTGGCTATGCCGGCCGATCCCACCCCCTTCCTCTATGACGCCGCCACCACGGTGGTCGCCCGCGGCAAATTTGAGGTCTACGACAAAAAGGGCCTGCCGGTGCCGCTCGGCTGGGCGATCGACGAGGAGGGTGTCGACTGCACCGACCCCGCGCGGGTCATCCGCAACCTCAACGAGGAAAACGACGGCGGCATCATGCCGCTCGGCGGCCCGGGCGAGCAGCATGCCGGCTACAAGGGGTACGGCCTCGGCATGATCGTCGAGATCTGCACCAGCATCCTCGCGATGGGGGAAACCTCTGATCTGATTGTCACCAAGGGGGACAACCACAGCCACATCTCCCACTTCTTTGCCGCCTTCGATTACGGTATGTTCGGCGACAAGGCGAAGATCAAAGCCTACTTCTCCGATTATCTCGAGAAGATCCGCCAGTCGCCCAAGGCCAAGGGCCAGAGCCGCATCTACATCCACGGCGAGAAGGAGCTGGAAAACTGCGCTGCCCGCCGGCAGAGCGGCATCCCGGTCAACGAAAAGACCTTTGCCGAAATCCAGTTCGTCTGCAGAGAGCGGGGCATCGATTACCGGCCCTACATCGGCGAGACATTCTAAAACGGCTTGTGACCGCAGCCCCTATGAACGCCCTCGGCGAAAGCGCCGGGGGCGTCCGTTTGCCGGCGGGGCACCCGGGCAGGGCGACGGGAAATTTGGGGATAGCTTGCAAAGTCCGCCGCCCGATTTGTCCAGATTGACGTTGCGCCGACCGTTCGACCTGTGCTATAGTAATCTATGGCATATGCACAACCGACCCATTCTGAAGGAGGCTGCCCGAGATGGCAAAAATCTTTGATTATCCCAAGACCAAGGAGCTCTGCGAGAAGATCTTCATGAGCTTTGGCTATGAAAAGCCGGAAGCCGAACAGACCACCGATATCCTGCTCAAAAGCGACCTGTACGGCATCGAGTCGCATGGACTGCAGCGGATGATCCGCTACTTCAACGACCTCAAGGCGGGCGGCATCGACGTTCACGCCAAGCCGGAGATCCTTCGGGAGACCCCCGTGTCGGCCACCATCGACGCCCACCGGATGATGGGTCAGCTCGCCGGTCACTACGGCATGAAGCTTGCCATCGAAAAGGCGAAAAAGAGCGGTATCGGCTTTGTGACCATCAAAAATTCCAACCACTACGGCATTGCCGGCTACTACGCCAAGATGGCGATCGACGAGGACCTCTTTGCCATCTCGATGACCAACTCGGCCAAAAACATGGTCCCCACCTACGGCAAGCGCCCGATGCTCGGCACCAACCCGATCGCCATCGGCATGCCGGCCGACCCGACCCCCTTCCTCTTTGACGCGGCCACCACGGTGGTTGCCCGCGGCAAGATCGAGGTCAAGGACAAAAAGGGCCTGCCGCTGCCCCACGGCTGGGCGGTCGACGGCAACGGCAACGAATGCACCGATCCGGCAGTCGTGCTCAAGGCGATCCTCGACGGCACCGGCGGCATCATGCCGCTCGGCGGTACCGACGAGACGAGCGGCTACAAGGGCTACGGTTACGGCATTCTGGTCGAGCTGTTCACCGGTGTCTTCGCGGGCGGCAACACCTCCAACCTCAACCGCTCGGGTATCCCCATCGAAACCTCCCACGCCTTCCTGGTGGTCGATTACGGCATCTTCGACGACAAAGCGGCCATCCGCAAACGCTTCTCGACCTTCCTGCAGCAGCTGCGGGATACCCCCAAGGCGGACGGACATGACCGGATCTACATCCACGGGGAAAAGGAGTTCGAGTCGGAGGACGACAAAAAGAAGAACGGTTTCCCCGTTCAGGACCGCACGATCGATGAGCTTATCATGATCTGCAACGACCGCGGCATCGACTACGGCCCCTACTTCGGCTACCTGCTCTAAACCGCACAACCTCCAAACGGCCGGACGATGCGCCCATCCTCCGGCCGTTTGTTTTTCGCAGGGAGGATTCCGATGGCCTATTGGGTTTACATCCTGCGGTGCGCCGATGGCACCCTCTATACCGGCATCACCAACGATCTTGCCAGGCGGATTGCCCTGCACAACGATGGCAGAGGGGCCCGCTACACCCGCGGCCGCGGACCGGTCGCGCTCCTCTACCGGGAAGCCTGCCCCGACCGGGCTGCGGCCAGCCGCCGGGAATATGCCATCAAGCGGATGTCCCGTGCCGACAAGCTCCGACTGATTGCGGCCGGCTCATCCGAGGAAACCACCCCTCTCGGCTAGCATCCAAACGCCCGGCGGATGCGGGTGACGGCGCCGCCGTCCACAGGGGCAGCCGATTGCCCGCGCGCCCCGCACGAACAGCACGGCAGGAAAATCCCTCCAGAGATGTTTTCCGGTGGTTGCAATGGCGGCCGGGGCATGCTATAATGGGGACAAATCCAAAAAAGACGCCCTGTGCGACGCACAGGCCCGGGGAAACAACCGGGGATGCCCGTTCAGAGAGCCGGTGGCAGGTGGGAACCGGCGGGGAATCCCGGCCTTTCCGCCCATGGGTATGGCGCCCGGCGACGAGCCGGGAGGGTGGCAGTCTCTATCCTGCCGACGAGCGGCGGCCTCCTTCGGGAGGGCGCAAGTTGGGTGGCAACGCGGATCCGTCCGTCCCATAATGGGAGGAGGGTCCGCGTTTTGATTTGGATAATCCCGTTTCAAGACCGAAACGAATGCTGAAGGAGGACCGTTTTATGATCGACATCAAACTCATCCGCACCGACCCCGAGATGGTCAAGGAGAATATGCGCAAAAAGTTCCAGCACGACCGGGTCTCTCTGGTCGACGAGGTGCTCGATCTCGACCGGAAATACCGCGAAGCCATCGCCGAGGCCGACCGGCTGCGCGCCGAGCGCAACCAGAAGAGCAAGGCCATCGGCGCCCTGATGGCGCAGGGCAAGCGGGAGGAGGCGGAGGCCGCCAAGGCGGAGGTCTCGACTATCGGGCCGCGGCTGGAGGCGATTGAGGCGCAGGAAACCGAGCTTGCCCAGGCGGTGCGCGAGCGGATGCTCAAAATCCCCAACATCATCGATCCGTCGGTGCCGATCGGCAGGGATGACAGCGAGAACGTCGAGGTCGAGCGGTTCGGCGAGCCGGTTGTGCCCGGCTTTGAGATTCCCTACCATGTCGACATCATGGAAAGCTTCCAGGGCATCGATCTCGACAGCGCCCGCAAGACGAGCGGCAACGGCTTTTACTACCTCACCGGCGACATCGCCCGGCTGCACTCCTCCATCTTAAGCTACGCGCGCGACTTTATGATCGGCAAGGGCTTTACCTACTGCATCCCGCCCTTCATGATCCGCAGCAATGTCGTCACCGGCGTCATGAGCTTCGCCGAGATGGAGAACATGATGTACAAGATCGAGGGGGAGGACCTCTACCTGATCGGTACCAGTGAGCATTCGATGATCGGCCGGTTCATCGATACCATCCTAAAGCCCGAACAGCTGCCGCTGACCCTCACCAGCTACTCCCCCTGCTTCCGCAAGGAGGTCGGTGCCCACGGCATCGAGGAGCGGGGCGTCTATCGCATCCACCAGTTCGAGAAACAGGAGATGGTCGTCATCTGCGAGCCGGAGGAGAGCATGGACTGGTACAACAAGATGTGGGCCTACACCGTCGAGCTCTTCCGCACGCTGGATATCCCGGTGCGCACCCTCGAATGCTGCTCGGGCGACCTCGCCGACCTCAAGGTCAAGAGTGTCGATGTCGAGGCGTGGAGCCCCCGCCAGCAGAAGTATTTCGAGGTGGGCAGCTGCTCCAACCTGGGCGACGCCCAGGCTCGCCGGCTGGGGATCCGCATCAAGGGGGAAAAGCAGAACCACTTCGCCCACACCCTCAACAACACCGTTGTCGCCCCGCCGCGGATGCTCATCGCCTTCCTCGAAAACAACCTCCGGGCGGACGGCTCGGTCGCCATCCCCGAGGTGCTGCGTCCCTATATGGGCGGCCAGAGCGAGCTGCGTCCCGCCCCGAAAGCGTAAGGCGCCGCTCTGCAAAAGAAAAGAGAGGAGACATCCAGCCGGGTGTCTCCTCCCCTTCATGTCAGGCGGCCGGCCGTCTCTGCCAGCAGCCGGTTGACCGCCCGCCGGCTGCGCAGCCGGATCACCTTGTCGGGATAGCGCCGGGCAATGGCATCGAAATCCGCCCGGCGCGCTGCGGTCCGCCCCGCGTAAAGCAGCCACCAGAAAAATTCCGCGTCGAATTTTTCCGGACAGCCGGGCGCCATGTCCGGCCGGGTGTGCCCGCGATAGCGGCGATACCGCCGCAGCGCGGCCCCGAGGCAGGAAAAGCGGGGCAGCTCGAGCAGCAGGATGCGATCGGCCAGCGCCAGCCTCTCCGCCCGCAGCAGGGCGGTATAATTGCCCTCGATGATCCAATCGGGGCGGGCCATCCAGCCGCGCACCTCCGCCGCCGCTTCCGCGTCCGGCCGTTCCACCCAGCCCGGCGCAAAATGAACGCTGTCGAGGTGGAGCACCGGCAGCGACAGCCGCTCCCCCAGCCGGGCCGCCAGGGTCGATTTGCCCGCGCCGGAGTAGCCGAGAATGGCAATGCGCATCCCCTTCCCCCCTTTCTGGTCTCTTTCGCCCAGCATACCACATCCACCCGGTTCCGTCCAGCGGACCGGTGCTCCGCCCGGCCGTATCCCGCCTTTCAAAGGATTGATGTTGTTGCGTTACTATGAAGAGGGCCACCTCCGGCCCATCGATTTCGACCGGCTCGCCGATCCCGCCCTTCCCATCACCCGCATCTGTCTGCTCTCACTCGACGAGCTGGCGGATGCCCCGCTGCCCGCGTCGATCGGCACCCATCTGCGCCCGCTTTCCAGCCGGTCGGCCGCCGTCCGGCTGGAAAGCTACGACCGCTTCGACCGCCTCGACCTCCAGCCGCCCGATCCGCTGGCCTGCGGGAGCGGTCTGGCAGCGCTGAGCATCTATCTCACCCCCACCCAGCTGATCGCGGCCTACCGCCCCTGCGGGTCAGGCGATCCGCCGTCCCTGCTGCCCGACCATCTGCCCGGCAACCCATCCCCCGCATCCGTCCTGCTGCTTCTGCTGGAGGCGCTCAGCCGGCAGGATGCCGAACAGCTGGGCGGCATCGAGCGGGAGATTGCCGAGTTGGAGGACGCGCTGCTGCAGTCGAGGCGGCTGGACTATATCGGCCGCATCATCGATCTGCGCAAACGGCTGCTTGCCATCTGCTTCTACTACGGCCAGCTCTGCGACCTCTTTGACGAGCTGGAGGCGGAGGACAACCAGTTCGTCGGACAC
Source organism: uncultured Oscillospiraceae bacterium (assembly GCA_949300115.1). Classification (GTDB taxonomy): domain Bacteria; phylum Bacillota; class Clostridia; order Oscillospirales; family Ruminococcaceae; genus CASGDD01. Next base: position 13,609 of record CASGDD010000086.1, read on the forward strand.
AAGCACAACCATTTTCACAATCTGGAAAAACGGGTGGACCGGCTGCAGTCGGCCGCCGTCCGCCTGCGGGATTATCTCTCTCAGGTCCGCGAGGCCTACCAGTCGCAGACCGATATCGAGCTCAACCAGCTGATGAAGATTTTCACCGTCATCACCACCATCTTTCTGCCGCTGACGTTGGTCACCGGCTGGTACGGCATGAACTTTGTGATGCCCGAATACCAGTGGGCCTACAGCTATCCGGTGGTGATCGTCCTCTGTCTCGTCATTCTGCTCGGCTGCGTGTGGTTTTTTAAAAAGAAACGGTGGTTCTGACGGCGGGCGACCCCATTTCGCCGCCCGCCGCTGCGTATATCTACAAGGAGGAGAGGAGGGACGCCATGGCTGCTGAGCTCGCAAGACGGGTGGCCGTCGCACAGGGCGACGCCGACGCGGCCGACGCGCTGATTCGGGACTATCTGCCCTTCATCCGCGCGGAGGCCAGCAAAGCAACCGGACGCATCGTCACCGAACAGGACGATGCCTACAGCATCGCCATGATCGGTTTTCACGAGGCGATTGTATCCTATCGGGCGCTGCGGGGCGCCTTTCTGCCCTACGCTTCGGTGGTCATCCGCCGCCGGTTGATCGACTTCTACCGCAAGGAGAAGCGGCATCAAGGCCAGCTTTCCCTCGACCAGCCGGACGGTGGGGAGGATGCGCCGCCGCTGGCCGACCGGCTGGAAACACCGGACGATCCCTATACCCAGTCCCAGCTGCGGGAGGCAACCCGGCAGGAGATTGCCGAACTCAGCCGCCAGCTCGCCGGTTTCGGCCTCTCGCTCGGGGATATTGCCGACAACTGCCCCCGGCAGGCGCGGACACTCACCGCCTGCCAGCGGGCGCTGCGGTACGCCAAGGAGGACCCGGTGATCATCCCCGAGCTGCTGCGTACCCACCGGCTGCCGATGGCCAAGCTCGCCGCCGGCAGCGGGGTCGAGCGCAAGACGCTCGAACGGCATCGCCGCTATCTCATGGCGCTGCTGCTCATCTACTCAAACGGCTATGAAATCATCCGCGGGCATCTCGCGCAGCTGCTCACGCCACCGAAGGGAGGGGGTCCGGCATGAGATATCTGGTCATGGAAAACCACCCGGGCTACAGCATCGTCCTCGACGAGGCGGGACGGTTTCTCAAGGTGGCCAACCTGCACTACGAGGTCGGCCAGACGGTCGGTTCGGTCATCCCGATGCGCACCCGGCGTCCCCGCGGCCAGCTGCTGCGGATCGCCTTTGCCGCCTCCGCCGCCGCAGCCTGCCTGCTGCTTGCCTTCGCCCTCTATCTGCGGATGGCACTGGTCCCCTATGCTTCGATCTTTCTCTCGATCAACCCCGATGTCCGCATGGATGTCCGCGAGGGGGGCGAGGTTGTGGCGCTCGTTCCGCTCAATCCCGACGGTGAACAGCTGACCGCCGGCTACCACTGGCAGCATAAGGGGATGGAAACCGTCTCCGCCGAGCTCAGTGACCGGGCAATCGAGCTGGGCTTTCTCGCGGACGGCGGCGATATCCGGGTCACCATCGAAGCAACCGACAGCGGCTGGGCCATCGAGACGGGCGACCGGCTGGAGCATGCCCTTGCCGATCACCTTGCCGGCCGGATCTCGGTGACCATCGAGGTTGCGGACGGCTTCTCCGAACGGCCGCCCGCCTCCAGCGAATCCTCGGTGGCGCCGGTTGTCATCCCGCTCCCCGAGCCGGAACCCCCCGCCTCAAGCACCGCCCCGCTCCCGCCGGAGACGGATGAGTATGGCGACAGCGGCTACGGGGACAGCGCATACGGCAGCAGCGGATACGGAGACAGCGCCTATGCGGACAATGGGTATGCGGACAACGGCTATGCGGACAGCGCCTACGGCAACAGTGGGTACGCGGACAGTGGCTATGGGGACAGCGGTTACAATTAGATGGAAAAAAATCTTTTAAAAAATCGCCGGCGACCCCGTTTTCGTCCCGGCCCTTTCGTATCCTATCAACACAAGGCCAACAAAACCACCTTCTCCAACGACGAAAGCGAGGTATGCATGATGAAAAAGAAGAATACGATGATCGCCCTTCTCTCCCTCCTGATGGCAATCGCCTGTCTGCTGGCCGGATGCGGCGCGGCGCCCACCGACGCGAGCACCGCCGCCCTGTCCACACCCCCCACTTCCCTTTCGAGCACCGGCATGGCCGCCGAAACCGGCAGCCTGATTCTCAAGGTCAACCCCGAAATTCTGGTGGCATACGACCGGGACGGCCGGGTCACCGAACTGCGCGGCCTCAATACCGACGGCGACACCGTCCTCGCCGGCTACACCGACTACCTCGGCCGGGACTGCCGGGCGGTCGTGCAGGAGCTGGTCACCCGCATCCACGACCAGGGCTACTTTGTCTCGGAAATCGACGGCGAGCGCCGCAGCATCACCCTCGAGATCGAGCCGGACTCCTTCCTGCCGAACGATCACTTCCTCGATGACATCGCCGGGGATGTCCAGAATACCCTCCAGGCCCTCCAGCTTGCGGCCGATCTCCAGACGAATACCCCTGCCGCCTCCCAGAGCCAGCCGTCCGCATCCACCGGGGGACACGCAGGCTACAATGCC
>CASGDD010000087.1 GCA_949300115.1 uncultured Oscillospiraceae bacterium
CCAGACCGCCAGCGGCTGGATACCGGTGAAAAGGGGCAGGAGCAGCAACAGAAGCAGCAGGGTGATCCAGCCGATCACCAGTCCCGCATGCCGAAACAGCAGGCACAAGATCCCACAGCCAAGCAGATATCCGCCGGGGATGAGCAGGCCGCTTCCCGCTACCGCCGCCAGCAGACAGCCGAGAAGTCCCACCCCCAACAGGATGCAGCCGACGACGCGGCGGATGGGGAGCGTCGGTGCCTCCGTTGTAACGGGGGACGGCAACACCTGTTTCGGCTGTTCCTCCGCCGGCCGGGCGGTCCCACCGGCGGGCGCATCCTCCTCCGCTTGCCGTCCAACCAGCGCATCCAGCGGAATCCCAAAGAGATCGCCCAGCTCAATCAGCCGGTCGAGCTCGGGGATGCTCGTACCGGTTTCCCATTTGGACACCGACTGCCGGGAGACCCCCAGCCGGTTGGCCAGCTCCTCCTGCGACCACCGACGGGCGGTGCGCAGCCTGACAATGTTTTCCCCCACCGTCATACCATCTTCCTCGCTTTCCGTTTTCTTTCATACTACCCAAACGGACGCATCCGGTCAACCAAGTGGGGTTGGCGGCGCCGCAACCGACGGTTGCGGCGGGGGTCGGGCTCAATCTTCCATCGCCTTATCCAGCGCCGCCAGCAGCGTCTCCCGGTCAAAAGGCTTATAGAGGAAACCCCGGGCGCCGATCTGCCCGGCCTCCTCCATCGTGTCGTCGTAGGCCAGCGAGGACACGATGACAATCCGCGCCGCGGGATCCTCCTCCAAGATGGCGCGGGCCGCCTCCAACCCATCCATACCGGGCATGAGGATGTCCATGGTCACCAGATCGGGATGTTCCTGGCGATAGGTCTCAATGGCGCTCTCCCCATCCTGGCAGAAAAAGGCCGCCTCATAGCCGCTGTCCGCCAGCAGCCGCGCGATCTGCAGGTGAACCATCCGGGAGTCGTCCACCACCATCACTTTCTTTGCCGTCATTTCCACTTGCTCCTTTCCGCCATACCCACTGGGCCGGTCTCCTCCGGCGCGGGGCGTTTGAGTTGGATCATCTGGATGCTCTCCTGGCTGCCACTGTGATAGGTGGCGACAAACAGACGGGTATGTCCCGCCGGGATTTGAAGGCCCGGGCTGAACTGCGGCAGCCGGAAGCGGATCTTAATCTGGGTCATTCGATAGAGTTCCACCACCACATGGCCGCACAGCACATTGAACAGCTCGGTGGCCGCGTCCGCCCGTTCCTCCGGGGTGACCTGCTCCTGCCGGGTCACATAGCGGGTCATCCGGTTGAGGAAGGATCCCTCGGCACACAGCGCCAGAACCGCCGGTGCACTGTCAAACTGGGTATGTATCGTGTACACCTCTCCGCTGGGCGGCGGTCCCCCGGGCAGCAGCGTGATCCCCGATATCTGAGGAATCACGTCCCGTACCGCACGATCCACCACATCCTGAAAGATCTCACGGGTTAGCACCGACGCCATCTTTTCCGCCCTCCTCCTTTGAAAACCGCACCCGGCCATGCTCCAGCGTCACACGGCAGGCGTCCATTGTCCGTTCCACCGCTCGAGAAATCCCGTCGATCGAGAGGACGGTCCCGGGATACAGCCGCTCCGCCGTAAGCGTGACCGGCGAGGTTTTGTCCGCCGGACGATCCTGGGCCGAACGCCTGTCCATCCGATCCAGCCGCATCCGGCTCACCGCCCTCCTCAGCCGAAGATCGGCCCGCTGCTGCTGCACCTGCGGACTGTCCGGCTGCCGGGCAGCTTCCGCCTCCGCCCGCTCCATCTCATCCAGCTCCCGCAGCACCTGTTTGCGCTGCCAGTCCTCATAGGGCTGTCCGCCCAATTCCACCTCGGTACGCAGCTCGTTGCGGGCGCCGATGCTGCCCGCCCGCATGCCCCTGCCCGCCCGGAGGACCCCGCCGATGACGGCGCCCCGGCCGGTTGTCACCTGGATATGGCCGTCGCAGTAGAGCTCACAGCCGATGACACAGTCGCTGTAGAGGTCCCCGCCGGTGTAGACGGTACAGTTTTCCAGATAGCGGGCATAGACATGCCGGTGGGCGCGGATTTCCGCCTTGCCATTTCCCTGGACGCCCTGTCCCACCATGAGGTCGTTCCCCGCCTCCACCGAGGTGCCTTCGATGGCGCCGTCCACCATCACCGAACCGGTCGCCCGTACGGTATAGCCGCTGCGCACATCGCCCCGGATGTGGATATCCCCCAGATAGTTGAGATTGCCGGTGGCGCTGCCCACATCCCCGTCGATCTCCAGCGTCGTGCGCACCTCGAAAAAACGGCCGGTGAAGATCACATGGCCCTCCCGGGCGGCTATCAACCTGCTGCCATCCTCCGACAGCAGGGTGTTGCGTCCTTTGAGCAGTCCGGCGGGCTTCCCCGGCTCCGACGGGAGCGGCTCCCCCCGTACGGTACGCCCCTGCGTACCCGTTCCCGGTGGGATCAGGCGGCAGATAACCTCCCCCGCCTTCACCGGGCAGATCCGGCGCAGGGCGGTGTAGTCCACCCGCGCTCCCCTGCCGTCGGGGAAATCGAGCGGGACCTCCCGGGGAAAACATTCCTCCACCCATCCATCCTCCCCCGCCGCCGGCGGCCGGCCCCGCGCGATCAGCCACAGATGGAAATACCGGTCCGGCCGGCTGAGCAGGCGGTTTAACAGCTCCCGGTCCAGCCCGAATACGATCTTCTCCTCCGCCAATGCCCGCAGCAGCATCGACGCCGTCAGCTCCTGCCCCCTACCGGTGGGTGGGAAGGCCAGCATCCAGGCGGACATGCCGTCCCGGGGCAGAAAGAAGATCAACCCGGCGGGCAGATCGGCCAACGTGCCGCGCGGACTCATCGCCCGCAGCATCCGCGCCCGGCCGGCGTCGGCAAGCAGGCGGGACAGTCTCTCGAGCTCCTCCGTCTCGGTACCGGGAGCCAGTACACCCTCCGCCCCTTTGTCCAGCGAGATGTGGCAGGGCGCGACCGCGCCATGCTCCGCCCGATGCAGTTCCCACAGCCAGGAAACCGGGTGCGTCTCGGGAAGGTGCAGGGTAAGGTCCTCATATCCATCTCCCGCTCCCAAAGGAAGGGAGGCCGCTCTTTTCTCCCTCTCCACCCGCTTTCCCTCCTCGCGTTGTCACAATAATATTGTTATTTTTATTATCATAGCAGTAATATCCTTGAATTACAAGCCTTGATCCCTTTTAAGAATCAGGCGGGATGACGCCGCTGATCCGCACCGTCCCGCCCACAGATCTTCCTGCCTGTGCTTTCGCCGCCGGCTTCGGCTGGGTCCTCTGCGATGTAAAAAAGAAAAACCGAACCCGTCGCGGTGTTCGGTTTCGCCGGTTGTGGCAAAGATGGCCGCCTCGGATCTGCCGGGGCACGCACATAAGGAAAAGGCCCGAAAAATCGGCTCCGGCTTCTGCCCGGTACAAAGGAAGGCGGCTTTTCGGTGCGGGGTAAACGCAAAAACCGGCAAACCCTGTTGGATTTGCCGGTGTGGTGGACGCTAACGGAATCGAACCGCTGACCCTGCGCACGTCAAGCGCATGCTCTACCAGCTGAGCTAAGCGTCCATCTCGTTGTTCTTCTGTGAAGTGGAACGTGCTTATTATAGACGAAATTCCCCCGGAAGGCAAGCCCCAATTTTCATTTTTCCTGCTTTTTGGTGGAAATGTCATCTTGATCCTGCTATATTTCATCCTTTTTGGACGATTCATCCAATTTTCCGTAAGAATCTTTCCCCATCTTCTGCGGATAGCGGTTGCCCCCCCTCCGCTCTTGTGGTATAATAGCAAAATGGCTATGATGCTTGATTTGTACGATTCATCAGGTGGTTTGTATCTTGGATTCCAGTGCCCCGTCCTGCGGCGATGGCCGGTGCATGCCGGGCGCTTATCCGGGACGCAGGGGGCGAGGATGTTTCCAAACCTCGGATGGATTGTACGCAGAAGCGGGGGCTTGACATGCGGATATTGGGAATCGACCCGGGATACGCGATTGTCGGGTACGGGGTGATCGACGCGGAGGGCGGCCGGATGGCCGCGTCCGGCTATGGCGCCATCACCACCGAGGCTGAAATGCCCTTCGAGGACCGACTGATGCGGATCTATGAACGGATGAACCTCATCCTCGACCGCGCCCGTCCCGACTGGATGGCGGTGGAGAAGCTCTTTTTCACCACCAACCAGAAGACGGCCATCGATGTCGCGCAGGCGCGGGGGGTCATCCTGCTGGCCGCCCGGCAGCATGGGGTCGAGGTGGCCGAATACACCCCCCTGCAGGTCAAATCGGCGGTGGTCGGTTACGGCAAGGCGGTGAAGAGTCAGGTGATGGAGATGACCCGGATGATTCTCCATCTGCCCGAAATCCCGAAGCCGGACGATACCGCCGACGCGCTGGCGATCGCCATCTGCCACGCCCATACCGGCGGCTGCTCGCTCGACCCCCGCATCCGCAGCGAGCTTATCAAACACTACCGTTCGTAAATCCGGCCCACCGGCCGTTTGGTAATCGGAAGGAGGTCAACCGATGCTCTATCGTCTGCGCGGCCCGCTGCTGCTCAAGGAACCGGGCGCCGCCGTCGTCGAATGCGGCGGGGTGGGCTACCGGTGTCTGACCACCTCCACCACCCTTGCCGGCCTGCCGGCTGTCGGGGAGGAGGCCATCCTCTACACCCATCTCGCCATCCGGGACAACGATCTCGACCTGTTCGGCTTCGGCGACGGGCGGGAACTGGCCTGTTTTAAGATGCTCATCACCGTGTCGGGCATTGGACCGAAGATGGGCCTTTCGATCCTCTCGACCCTCTCGCCCGACAAGGTGGCGCTGGCCATCGCGGCGGGGGACGCCAAGGTGTTCACCAGCTGTCCGGGTGTCGGCAAAAAGACGGCCGAGCGCATCCTGCTCGAACTGCGGGACAAGATCACAAACGAGGATCTGTCGGGCGCGGTCAGACAGGACAGCGGGATGCTCACCCTCAGCCAGAATGAACATCTCAACGAGGCCATCAACGCGCTGATGGTGCTCGGCTACTCCCGGGTGGAGGCTGCGGCCGCCCTCGCCGGCAAGGACGAAAATCTGCCGGTCGAGGAGCTCATCCGGCAGGCGCTGCGCGCATTGGCGGTCAACTGAGACGGGCATGAGGCCGCTTTAACCTTTTAAGAACAGCTCATCGTATCGGATCGCGATCCTGCGATAGAATCCTAAAACCGGGAGGTGTGGGGATGGACGGCTTTGACAGCATGGATTTTGAAAACCGATTGGTCGCGCCCGAGGAGACGGTCGCCGACAGCGATGTCGAGGGTTCGCTGCGTCCGCGCACGCTGGACGAATACATCGGCCAGACCAAGGTTAAGGAGAACATGCGGGTGTACATCGAGGCGGCCCGCGGCCGCGGGGAGGCACTCGACCACGTGCTGCTCTACGGCCCGCCCGGACTCGGCAAGACCACCCTCGCCGGCATCATCGCCAACGAGATGGGGGTAAACCTGCGGGTCACCAGCGGTCCAGCCATCGAAAAGCCGGGGGACTTAGCGGCACTGCTCACCAATCTTTCCCCCCATGATATACTGTTTATAGATGAGATCCACCGGCTTTCCCGCGCGGTGGAGGAGGTTCTCTATCCGGCGATGGAGGACTACGCGCTCGACATCATCATCGGCAAGGGGCCCAGTGCCCGCAGCATCCGCATCGATCTGCCCCATTTCACCCTGATTGGGGCAACCACCCGGGCGGGACAGCTTTCCAGCCCGCTGCGCGACCGGTTCGGCATGATGCTCCGCCTCGAGCTCTATACCCCCGAGGAACTCGCCACCATCATTCTGCGGTCGGCCGGTATTCTGGGGGTTGCCTGTGATCGGGAGGGGGCGCTCGAGCTCGCAAGGCGGTCGCGCGGTACCCCCCGTATCGCCAACCGGTTCATCCGGCGGGTACGGGATTTCGCCCAGGTGATGGGGGACGGGCGCATCACCCAGGAGATCGCCCGCAAGACACTCGACCGCTTGGAGATCGACGAGCTGGGGCTTGACGCCATCGACCGGCGGATGCTCCGCGCCATCATCCAGCATTACGGCGGCGGGCCGGTCGGCCTGGAGACAATCGCCGCCTCGATCGGCGAGGAGGCGGTTACGCTGGAGGATGTCTATGAGCCCTATCTCATGCAGATCGGCTTTCTGCAGCGGACCCTGCGCGGCCGCTGCGTGACGGCAGCCGGCTACCGGCATCTCGGGCTTGTACCCCCCGCCGAGGCTGGCCCGCCGGCCGCCCAGCTGCGGCTCGACGAGCCGACGGCATAGTCTGTCTATTGGGGCGTCGCGCTGCGCGGCCTCCCGTTATTTTCATGGGTAAGGTGATCGCTGTTATGGGAAGACTTTTTGGCACCGACGGCGCACGCGGCGTCGCCGGCAGTGAACTGAGCGCCGAGCTGGCGATGGAGATCGGCCGGGCGGCGGCAATGGTGCTGACCCAGCACTGTACACACACCCCCACCCTTCTGATCGGCCGGGACACCCGCCGGTCGGGCGGCATGCTCGAGGCGGCGCTGGCCGCCGGTATCACCTCGGTCGGCGCCCATGTCCGCATGCTGGGCGTCCTGCCCACCCCGGCGGTCGCCTATCTGGTGCGCGCCTATCAGGCGGACGCCGGCGTGATGATCTCCGCCTCCCACAACCCCGCCAAATACAACGGCATCAAGCTGTTCTCCCACGACGGCTACAAGCTGTCGGACGCGCTGGAAGCGGAAATTGAGGCGCTGGTACTCGACCATGTCCAACCCTATACGCTGCAAAGCGGCGATGGGATCGGCTCGGTCTCGGTGGCCGAAAACGCGGCCGACGACTACATCCGCTATCTCATCTCGCTGACCCACGCCTCCTTCCAGGGCATCCGGGTCGCCATCGACTGCGCCAACGGCAGCGCTTCGGTGACCGCCGAGCGGCTGTTTACCTCGCTGGGCGCCTCGGTGGTCATGCTGCACAACACCCCCGATGGGCTCAATATCAACGAAAACTGCGGCTCAACCCACATCGAGGCGGTGGCCGAGGCGGTGCGCAGCCAGCGCTGCCAGCTGGGGCTTGCCTTCGATGGGGATGCCGACCGCTGCCTCGCGGTCGATGAAAACGGCAATCTGGTCGACGGCGACAAGCTGATTGCCATCTTCGCCCAGGCGATGCGGGCGGCGGGCACCCTCCGGTCGGATACCGCCGTTGTCACGGTGATGAGCAACCTGGGATTTTTTAAATTTGCCGAGCGGGAGGGCATCCGGACGGCCATCACCAAGGTGGGCGACCGCTATGTCCTCGAGGAGATGCGCGCCCATGGCTACAACCTGGGCGGCGAGCAGTCGGGCCACATCATCTTCGGGGAGGATTCGACCACCGGCGATGGCCAGCTGACCGCCCTGCGGCTGCTCGAGGTGCTGGCCGACCGCCGCACCAAGCTCTCCAAGCTCGCGGCCGTGATGGAGCGGTATCCCCAGGTACTGCTCGGCATCCGGGCGGAGGGAGCGGCCAAGCGCTGCATCGACGAGGATCCCACCGTGCGGGCGGCCATCGACGACTGCAGCCGCGCGCTCGGGGAGGACGGACGGATTCTCGTCCGTGCCTCGGGTACCGAACCGCTCATCCGGGTGATGCTCGAGGGACGCAATTTTGAGAAGATCAACGCACTCGCCCTGTCGGTCGCTGAGGTGATCCGGCAGGCGGTCAAACATGATTAGGTCATACCCGGCGGCTGTGGGCGCTTCTCCCCTCCCGCCATGCAGAAAGGACAGGCTATGAGAACCGCAAACGGCTGGACCGACTACGAGCTGATCGACACCACCGGCGGCGAACGGCTGGAGCGATGGGGGGACTTTCTCCTCATTCGGCCCGATCCCCAGATCATCTGGAAGACGCCGCCGGCCGATCGCCGCTGGCAGACCGCCCACGCCCACTACCATCGCTCCCAGAAGGGGGGCGGACGGTGGGAGATGCGCACCCGGCTGCCCGACAGCTGGGAGATCGGCTATCGGGAGCTGCGCTTCCGGGTGCATCCGACCGGGTTTAAACACACCGGCCTCTTCCCCGAGCAGGCGGTCAACTGGGACTACCTGGCCGAACAGATCCGTGGGGCGGGCCGGCCCATCCGGGCGCTCAACCTCTTTGCCTATACCGGTGGGGCGACACTCGCCTGTGCCGCCGCCGGCGCGTCGGTCTGCCATGTCGACGCGAGCAAGGGGATGGTGCAGTGGGCAAGGGAAAACGCCGCCCTTTCCGGGCTGGCCGACCGTCCCATCCGCTGGATCGTCGACGACTGCCAGAAGTTTGTCGCCCGGGAGATCCGGAGGGAGAGCTTCTACGACCTGCTCATTCTCGATCCCCCCTCCTACGGCAGAGGGCCGGGCGGTGAGCTGTGGAAGCTGGAGGACGCCATCTACGATCTCATCCGCCTCTGTACCGAGGTGCTGTCCGAGCATCCGCTGCTCGTGCTGCTCAACTCCTATACCACCGGGCTCGCCCCGTCGGTCATGGGGTATCTGCTGCGCGAGACGGTCGGGCGCCGGTTCGGCGGCGAGGTCCTCGCCGATGAGATCGGCCTGCCGGTGACCGCGTCGGGCGGGGTGCTGCCCGCCGGTGCCACCGCCATCTGGCGCTGTACCGACTAACGCATCCCATCGTTTCCCTGCCTGCCGCATTCGCCGTCGCTGTCGACCGATTTTCTAGAGCGGAATGCCGGGGCGTTCCGCAAAGGAGGGTTCCTCTTTGTCAACACAGCCGATCATCACCGCCCGGGATGTCACCTTCTATTATTTTGAGGAGGCGGACAACCGGCAGCTGCTTGCCCTCAAGGGGGTCTCGCTCGAGATCGAGCGGGGCAGCTTTGTGGCGGTTCTCGGACACAACGGGTCGGGCAAATCGACCTTGGCCAAGCATTTCAACGCCATCCTTCTCCCCACCGAGGGTACGGTCGAGGTGGAAGGGATCGACACCCGCGAGGAGGAGCGGATCTACGATATCCGCCAACGGGTCGGGATGGTCTTCCAGAATCCCGACAACCAGCTGGTCGCCACCATCGTCGAGGAGGATGTCGCCTTCGCCTGCGAAAATCTGGGCGTCCCTCCCGACGAAATCCGCCGGCGGGTGGACGAGGCGCTCAAGGCGGTCGGCATGTACGAGCTGCGCGACCGCTCCCCCCATCAGCTGTCGGGCGGACAGAAGCAGCGGGTCGCCATCGCCGGTATCATCGCGATGATGCCCGACTGCATCGTGCTCGACGAACCCACCGCCATGCTCGATCCCCGCGGGCGGGAGGAGGTCATGCGCACCATCCGCCAGCTGCAGGAGGAATTCGGCATCACCATCGTCCTCATCACCCACTATATGGACGAGGCGGCCCGTGCCGATCGGGTGGTTGTCATGGACGACGGCCGCATCGCGCTCGACGGTACCCCCAAGGAGGTCTTCCGGCATGTCGGCCTGCTCAAGCGCATCGGGCTGGATGTCCCGCAGACCACCGATCTCGTCCATCAGCTCGTTGCCGCAGGGCTCGAGCTGCCCGACGACATCCTGTCCGAACAGGAGTGCATCGACGCACTGCTGTCACTGATGGAGGAATAAGCTTTGTCGATCATCCGCACCGAACATCTGACCCATGTCTACAGCGAAGGAACCCCGTTCCGCTCGGCCGGCATCGAGGACATCAACCTCGAGATTGAACGCGGCGAGATGGTCGGCGTCATCGGCCACACCGGATCGGGCAAATCCACCCTCATCCAGCATCTCAACGGCCTGTTAAAGCCCACCTCCGGCCGGGTTTTCATCGACGGGGAGGACATCTGGGCCGACCCCAAGCAGATCCGCCGGTTCCGCTTCAAGGTGGGGCTGGTCTTCCAATACCCCGAATATCAGCTCTTTGAGGAGACCGTCTTCAAGGATATCGCCTTCGGCCCCGGCAACATGGGGCTCGCACCCGAGGAGATCGAACGGCGGGTACACGACGCGGTCCAGTTTGTCGGTCTCTCGCCCGATACGCTGCAGAAATCCCCCTTCGAGCTGTCGGGCGGACAGAAGCGGCGGGTGGCCATCGCCGGTGTCATCGCAATGGAGCCGGAGGTGCTCATCCTCGACGAGCCCTGCGCCGGACTCGATCCCCGCGGCCGCGACCAGATTCTCGGCCAGATCCGGGAGTACCACGAGGAGCGGGGCAGCACCGTGCTGATCGTCTCCCATTCGATGGAGGATATCGCCAAATTTGCCCACAAGGTGCTCGTCATGAACGGGGCGCATGTCTTCGATTACGACACCGTCGACCGCATCTTCTCCCGGGCCGACGAGATCGAGGCGATGGGGCTGAGTATCCCCCAGATTACCCGGGTCTTTATGGGCCTGCGCGCCCGCGGGCTGGACGTGCCCGCGAACGTCTACACCGTCGAACAGGGCAGGGAGGCCTTCCTCAAGGCCTACCGCGCAAAGGGAGGTGCCGCCGGTGCTTAAGGACATCACATTGGGGCAGTATTTCCCCGGAAACAGTGCCATCCACCGGATGGATCCCCGGATGAAGATCATCCTGACCCTTGTCTATATCGCGATGCTCTTCGCCGTCTCCAATCCCCTCGGCCTGCCGGTCGCCTTCGCGGTGCCGCTTGCCGCCTTTCTCATCGCCCGCATCCCGCTCGGCATGGCGCTGAAAACCCTCAAGCCGATGATTCCCATCGTGCTGTTCACCGCCGTTCTCAACATGTTTTTCGTCGACGGGGTGGTACTCTGGCAGTGGAGCTTTTTCCGCATCACCGTTGATGGGCTCTACTTTGCCGGTATGATGGCAACCCGTATCCTGCTGCTCGTGCTGGGTACCGCGTTGCTCACCTACACCACCTCCCCCATCTCGCTGACCGACGGCATCGAACGGCTGCTCAGCCCGCTGAAGAGGATCCATTTTCCCGCCCACGAGCTCGCGATGATGATGACCATCGCGCTGCGCTTCATCCCCACCCTCATCGAGGAGACCGACAAGATCATGTCCGCCCAGAAGGCGCGCGGCGCCGACCTCGAATCGGGCGGGCTGATCGAACGGGCCAAGGCGCTCATCCCCATCCTCATCCCCCTCTTTGTCTCCGCCTTCCGCCGTGCGGAGGAGCTTGCGCTCGCGATGGAGTGCCGCTGCTACCGCGGCGGTGAGGGTCGCACCCGGATGAAACAGCTGCATCTCGGCCCGGTCGACTGGATCTCGGCGGCCGTCATGGCGGCGGGACTCGCGGCCATCCTCCTCATCAACCTCTTTGTCCCTTCGGTGATCTGATGGAAAAACGCAATCTTCTGCTCTGGCTGCGCTATCTCGGCACCCGCTACCACGGGTTCCAGGTGCAGCAGAACGCCCCCAGCGTCGCCGAGGCGCTGCAGGACGCCATCGAACAGGTTCTCGGCACCAGGGAGGACATCAAGGGCTGTTCCCGCACCGACGCGGGGGTCCACGCCCTGTGCTATGCGGTCAGCCTCCGGACCGCCTCGGCCATCCCGCCGGTGGGGCTGCAGCGCGCGCTCAACGCCGCGCTGCCCCAGGATATCGCGGTGACCGGCGTCCAGCTCGTACCGGGCGACTTCCACGCCCGGTACAGTTGTATCGGCAAAACCTACCGCTATACCCTTCTAAACGGGGAAACGCGCGACCCCTTTCTCGCCGACCGCAGCTATCACATCCGCCGGCCGCTCGATCTTACGCGGATGCAGGCGGCAGCGGACAAGCTCCTCGGCCGGCATGATTTCGCCTCCTTCGCCGCCAGCGGCGGCAAGGTGATGGAATCGACCGAGCGTACCATCACCCGGCTCTCGATCGAGCGGTCGGGGCCGCTGGTCGAGATCACCGTTTCGGCCGACGGCTTTCTCTACAAGATGGTGCGCACCATCGTCGGGACGCTGATTGAGGTCTCCGACGGACGGCTCGAGCCGGAGGCGCTGCCGGCGATCCTCGCGGCCCGCGACCGGAAACGGGCGGGCTTCTGCGCGCCGGCCGCCGGTCTCTGCCTCATCGAGGTGCGCTATCCCCCCGAGGCGCTGGCGATCGGCTGAGATCCCACACACCGATATCGATCACGGCCGCCAGACGGCCATCCACTATCGCACCGGGAGGTGACGGCATGGCACAGGACGAACTCGAACGGCTGCGCAAACGCAAGGCCCAGCGGCAGCTGGTGCGCCGGCTGGTGCTGCTCTTCCTGCTCTGCGGCGCCCTCCTCACCCTCTACTTTGTGGGCGAATACCTCCTGCAGACGGGGACGCTCGAGGATTGGTTTGAAAGCCTCGCCAATCCCACCGCCAGCTTTCCGGTGGCGTTGGCCGGCGGGACGCCGCTGACCCTGCAGGCGTCGAACCGCCAGCTGGCCGTGCTGACCGACACCAACCTTTCGGTCTACCGCACCGGTGGCCGCCAGCTGCTCAATGTTCAGCATCTGCTCACAAGTCCCATCCTGGTATCGGCGGGGGAGCGGCTGCTGCTGTTCGACCAGGCGGGGCGCTCGCTGACCGCCTATCTGCGGGAGAGCGAGACGGCAAAACTCACCACCGAATATGCCATCACCACCGCGGCCATCCATGAAAACGGACTCATCGCCGTCGTCACCGGCGCACTGCAGCATATCGGGCAGGTGTCGGTCTACGACGCCAGCGGGCAGACGATGATCTTTCAGTGGCTGTCGGCCGCCGCCCACATCACCGATGTCGCCTTCTCGCCCGACGGGAACGGCATTGCGGTCACCTGTGTCGAGAGCGACAAAACCTCGCTGCTGACCACCGTCTATTTCTTCCGCTTCGACCAGGCCGAACCGGTCGCGGTGGCCCAGCTGGCGGATATGCTGCCCATCTCGACCACCTACAAGGCGGACGGCGTCTTTGTCATCGGGGCCACCTACTGCGCGATGATCGGACAGAACGGCAGCATCCTGCAGCTCACCGACTACGCCGGCAGCAGCCTTCTCGATTTCTCCAACGAATCCGCCGCCGGCGCGGTGGTCGTGCTCGAGGACTACACCCACTACAACACCTCCCATACGCTGATCTTCGACGCCACCGGGGTGCTGCGCGCCGAATTCCAGGCCACCGCCGGCATCCGGGATGTCCATTACGGCAGCGACGGCACGGTCACCCTGCTCGACAGCGGGATGCTCTACGTCCTCTCCGCCGAGGGGGAGCTGCTCTTCCGGGAGGAGGTCTCGATGCAGTCGGTGGGGGCGGTCAAGCTGGAGAACAGCCTCTATCTGCTCGATCTCGATTATCTGCGGCAGCTCGACTATGTCCGCCAGTCCCCCGAGGCGCTCGCCGGCAGCAGCTCGGAGACCGATTCCCACTTTATGACCGAATCGGTCGATCTGCCAGCCCCCGCCCGTCCGGACAGCACCAGCGAATCACACGAGTCGAGCGATACCGGGGAGGAAAGCGTCGAACGCACGGATGATAAACCCGAACCGATCACCCAGGAATCCAGTCTTTCCTTCGGATAAGTCCTGCCGGCGGGGCAGCTTGATTTGAAATGTTCACATTCTCATGATACAATAGCGTTGGAGGGGAGGGCCCGACGGGCTGTCCCCGGCTACCCTGCCTGTGCCGGCGATGGCTGCACCGGCCGCATTTCCCCCATAAGGAGCTCGGTTATGTCCATCCTCTACGATCTTGCTGTCATTCTGATTCTGGTCGCCGCCGCGGTCAAGGCCTATCGCTCGGGTTTTCTCGCCACCGTCATCCGCCTGGTCGGTATCTTTGTCATCATCGCCCTGTCGGCGGTGATCGCGCGGGCGGGCGCTTCGCTGCTCTTCCGCACGCTGGTCGAGGCACCGGTACGGGACTATCTTGCCGCTCATGCCGACGCGATCACCGACACCGAAACGCTGGCTGAGACGGTGACGCTGGCGCTGGAGGAGCTCTCCCCGGCGATGCGGGCGATGCTCGGTATCGACGGCATCGACAGCGACCGCTTCGCGGCCGAGCTGGAGGCGGCCATGTCCCAGTCGCTCTCTTCCGGCATCGATTTTCTCGCCTCGGATGTCCTGCGCCCGCCCATCGAGGGGGCGCTGACGCTCGTCATCTTCCTCCTTCTCTTTCTTCTCCTGCTTGTCGTCCTCGGGCTCGTCGTCCGGGCGCTGCGGCAGGTCCACTGGGTGCCGGTGGTCGGCCCGCTCAACGCGCTGGCCGGCGGCGCGGTCGGCCTGGTCGAAGGGGTGGTCATCCTGATGCTGCTCGCCTTTCTCGCCCAGCTTGTCATCGCCTTTACCCACAATACGCTCGATTGGCTGAACGAGGGGCTGATCGACCGGACCTACCTTTTCCGTTACGCTTTCCTGCTCAATCCGTTGATCGGCGGCTAGCCGGGCGCCGGTCACAACCTGTTCATCACAATGTTGGAGGCAACCATGAATCTACCCAATTGTCTGTCGATCTTCCGTCTGCTGCTGGTCCCCGCCTTTTCCGGCGTCTATCTGGGCGCCGAATCGCGGGGGGAATACCTGCTGTCGGCGGGTATTCTGCTGCTGTCAGGCTGCACCGATGTGCTCGACGGTTGGATTGCCCGGCATTACAACATGGTGACCAAGCTCGGCAAAATTCTCGACCCGCTCGCAGACAAGCTCACCCAGATCACCGTCTTCGTCTGTCTGGCCGTCCGGGCGCCCGTCTTCCTGCCGTTGGCGGTCATCTTCATCGCCAAGGAGGCGGCCATGCTGCTGGTCGGTTTCTCGATGTGGCGCCACAAATACACCATCGAAGGGGCGCGCTGGTTCGGCAAACTCAGCACGGTGGCCTTCTATCTGGTGGTCTTTTCGCTGATCCTTTTCCCCGACATGGATCTTCGTCTCCAGATGGGCCTGGTCGTGCTGGTCCTGGTGTTGATGCTCTTCTCCCTCTGTATGTATATCCCCCGCTTTGTGACCTATCTGCGGGTCCTGCGGGATCAAAAACACCGCTCCGAGTCGTAAGAGCGAGGTGATAGGGGCCCCTGCCGGTCGCGGCGGCGGTGCGGCCTTCTTTCGATTTTGAGGCATCCGCGAAGATAGGCGGTCATACATGATGATGTGTTCCAGATGTAAAAAAAGGGTCGCGGTGGTGTTTATCACCCGGCTCGAAGGCGATAAAACCTACGAAGAGGGGCTCTGTCTGACCTGCGCCAAGGAGCTTGGCATCAAGCCGGTCAACGATCTTGTCGAAAAGATGGGCCTGTCGGACGATCAGGTGGAAAACATGAGCAACCAGCTGATGGAGATGATGGAGAACGAGGGTGAGGACGGCGAGTCGGGCTTCGACCTCGGCGGCGCCGCCACCTTCCCCTTCCTGCAGAATCTCTTCAGCAAGCGGGAGGGGCCGAACAACGCCCTGCCCGCCGAACACCGGCCGGCCGGCGGGGAAACCGGCTCCCAGAAGAAGGCCTCCCGACCGAAGGAGGAGCGCCGGCCCAAGCTCAAATACCTCGAGGGCTACTGCGAAAATCTCACCCGCAAGGCCCGCGAGGGGGTGCTCGACCGGATTGTCGGCCGGGACAAGGAGATCTACCGGGTCGAACAGATTCTCAACCGGCGCACCAAAAACAACCCCTGCCTCATCGGCGAACCGGGCGTCGGCAAGACGGCCATCGCCGAGGGGATTGCCCTCAAAATCGCGAAGGGGGACGCGCCTCCCAAGCTGCTCGAGAAGGAGATCTACCGGCTGGATCTCACCGCGCTGGTCGCCGGCACCCAGTTCCGCGGCCAGTTTGAGAGCCGGGTCAAGGGGCTGATCGATGAGGTTCGGCAGTGCGGCAATGTCATCCTCTTTATCGACGAGGTCCACAACCTTGTCGGCACCGGCGACGCCGAGGGTTCGATGAACGCCGCCAACATCCTCAAACCGGCGCTCTCCCGCGGGGAGATCCAGGTGATCGGCGCGACCACCTTCAACGAGTACCGCAAGTATATCGAGAAGGATTCGGCGCTCGAGCGGCGCTTCCAGCCGGTCACCGTCGAGGAGCCGTCGATTGCCGAGACGGTCGAGGTGCTTTCGGGCATCAAGGAATACTACGAAAACTACCACCGGGTGAAGGTCCCCGCCCGCATCCTCGAA
>CASGDD010000088.1 GCA_949300115.1 uncultured Oscillospiraceae bacterium
TCTCGATCAGCGGGAAGATCTCCTCCCGGGTCACCAGACGGGAGAGCGGGGTGCCCATGCGGGTCTTCTTGCCCCAGGTGCCGCCGACATAGATCTGATAGCCGACATCGCTGCCGAACTCGGCGCGCTCGTTAACGTGGATGCGGTGACCCTCGATGCCGAAATCGTTGAGGCTCGGCTTCATGCAGCTGTTGGGGCAGCCGCCGACCGCAATCTTGAACTTGTGGGGCAGTGCGACCTTCGCCCAGCCGACATAGTAGCGGTCGTGGATCTCCTTGGCCAGCGCCTGGGTGTCATAGGTGCCGTAGACGCAGGTGGTACCCTTGCAGGCGGTCACCGGCCGTACCTTGGCGCCCGTTCCGCCGACATAGAGATCCGACTTGGCCAGAAAGGCCCGCACCTCGTCGATCTTCTCATAGGGGATCCCTACGATTTCGGCGGCCAGACGGCTGGTCATAACCACCTTGCCATTGCCAAACTGCTTCGCACATTCACCCAGCGCAACCAGCTGCTCGGCGGTATAGACGCCGCCGGGCGAAACCACGCGGGCGGAAAAGGACTCGGTCCCCCGGTTGAGCAGAAAACCCCAACCTTTGACACGGGTGATATCTTCCATCGAAATTGCCATAAGCGCTCTTCCCCTTCCTTCCTACATACCTGTGTGCTTCGGATCTTGTCTGTATTATACTATATCGAAGGACCCCGGTTCAAGTTTTTCCCGGATTTTCTCCAAGATGGGCAAAATGGGACGATATCGGCGGGATATCGTCCCATTTTGCAGCTTGTGTCCGGTCAGGAGGATGTTTATTGGCTATTTTTCGTCGAACAGCTCGATCACTTCGCCGCAGGGGCCTTTGCAGAAGGCCATCCGAACCCGGTAGGGAGGCTCGGTCGGCAGCGCACCGTCCGCCGGTTCCACCGTGATCGGATAGCCGGCCGCACGGACTGCCGCCACCACCGTATCCACCTGACGGGTTGCCAACGCAAAGTGATGGATGGCGCCGCCTGTCTGCTCCCCCTTGCCGTCCGCGTTGATCTCAATGATCCCGCTGCCGGTGTCCAGCATGGCGCCGCTGCTGTCCCCTTCACCCCAGGCGCGCAGGATGGGGAGGCCCAGCGTCTCATGGTAGAAGGCCACCGTCCGGTCAAACGCAGCTTTCCCGGCCGGTTTGAGCGAGACGTGGTGATTGCCCTGAATCAGACTCTCTGTCATTGCAAAAAACCCTTTCCCGCCGTGACGGCGGAATCATGTATGATGTCTGACAATGTGATTTTAGCATGTCAGCCCCCTTTTGTCAAGCGGCTGCCGAACCCCTTCGCGGCATGGCAAACCACATGTTCTCGATCTTCCGCGAACGGGCGATGGAACAGCCTCCACCGGAGCCGCCCCCCACATCCCTGCCGGTTCTCCAAGGCCCTGCCGCAGGCGCGGTCGAGCCCGCCAGCCCCGCCTATCGCTCTCCCGCTTGCGGACCTTCCACCGCCATCCGATGGCGGTAGCGTTCGAGCAGCCGGGCATGCATGCAGGCACGGGCGGCATCGGCATCCCGGGACAGGATCTGCGTATAGACCTCCCGATGGGCGTCGAGCGCCGCCTGATAGGCACTCTCCGGCTCCTTCTCGACCGCATGGAGGATCAGCATGTTGTACCAGTCCTGCACACTGCGGAGCAGTTGGAGGAGGAACCGGTTGTGCGAGGCGGCGGCCGCCTCCAGATGGAAACGGGTATCGGCCAGCGAGAAGGGCCAGGGGTGGCCCACCTGTGTTGCCATCTCCTGCAGACAATCCCGCAGCCGTTCGAGGTCCGCGGCCGTAGCCCGCATAGCCGCCAATGCGGCAATCTCGGTCTCCACAATCAGCCGAAACTCCATCACATCCTGAAAATCGGCCATCGCGACCGCCGTCGGAAAGGGCAGCGCAGCCTCGATCCTGCCCGCATCGGCCACCTCGGTCCCCCGCCGGCTTCGGGTGATGCAGCCCATCGCCTCGAGAGAACGGTAGGCCTCCCGCAGGGTGCTGCGCCCCACCCCCAGCAGGGCACAGAATTGCGGCTCGTTCGGAAAACGGTGCCCGGGCGGCAGCTCCCCCGCCAGAATCATCTGCCGGATGCCCTCGGCCAGCTGATCGGCCGAACGGCCCGCATCGGTCTGAATCAATTTTGCGTAATGGGCTGTCTCCACCGGCCCCGCCCCCTGTCTCTTCACTCTCTCTTTATTATACCCAACCGCATCTGCAATGCAAGTCTGGCGCCACGCCACCCTTGACAAGCCGGAGAAAACCGCTATAATGGTTCATTAGTGAACTACAAAATGGAGGCAAGCCGATGGGAAGCACGCCGGACGTTCTTCTTCTCTATCTGCAGGTCTCCTGGCGCTTTCGGCGGCTGTATGACCGGATGTTTACCGAGCTGCTTCGCCAGTATGACCTCTCCCCCTGCGAACGGGATATCCTGCTTTTTCTCTACAACCATCCCGAACATGATACCGCCAGCGCCATCGTGCGCTACCGCTCGATCTCCAAATCGCTGGTCAGCCGCTCGGTTGAACGGCTGGGTGCGATCGGCTATCTGAAAACCGCACCGGATCCCGCCGACCGTCGCCAGATCCGGCTTGCCATCACCGAAAAAGCGCTTCCGATTGTGCAGGCACTGCATGCCGCGCAGGATCGCTGCCGCCAGGTTTTCCGGGAATGCTTTTCCGACACCGAATACCAGGAGCTCTACCGTCTGCTTGACCAAGCGGACCACAACATCAACCGCTATCTGAAAGGGGAACCCAACGCATGAAAACTGTCGATCCGGGTTTGGGGACCAGCAGCATTGGCAAGCTGATTCTCCGGCTCTCCATCCCATCGGTCACCGCGCAATTTGTCAATATGCTCTATAATCTGGTCGACCGGATGTACATCGGCCATATGCCGGGGGACGGTGCGCTGGCGCTCACCGGCATGGGGGTCTGTATGCCGGTGATCCTGCTCATCTCCGCCTTCGCCTCGCTGATCAGCATGGGCAGCGCCCCCCGCGCCTCGATCGCCATGGGCGCCGGGGACAACAAACGCGCCGAACGCATCCTTGGCGGATCGGCCGGCACCCTGCTGGTCGTTTCACTGGCCCTCACCGCCTTCTTTCTCGCCTTCGGCGAACCACTGCTGCTGCTCTTTGGCGCCAGTAAAGATACCATCGGCTATGCACTCGACTACATGAACATCTACACACTGGGCACCATCTTTGTCCAGTTCGCGCTGGGGCTCAATGCCTTCATCACCGCCCAGGGCTTCGCCACCACCAGCATGCTCACCGTGCTGATCGGCGCGGTTACCAACATCGTGCTCGATCCCATCTTTATCTTCACCTTCGGTATGGGGGTCCGCGGCGCGGCGCTGGCAACCATCATCTCACAGGGCATCTCGGCCGCCTGGGTGGTTCTCTTCCTCTGCGGCAAAAAGACGACCCTCAAACTTCGGCTTCAAAATCTTCTCCCCTCCCCTAAGGTCATGCTTCCCTGCATCGCGCTGGGGCTCTCCCCCTTCATCATGCAGTCGACCGAATCGATTCTCAACATCTGCTTCAACTCCTCCCTCCAGCGGTACGGCGGCGACCTGGCGGTTGGTTCGATGACCATCCTCTCGAGCGTCATGCAGTTTGTCCTGCTGCCGCTGCAGGGCCTGACCCAGGGCAGCCAGCCGATTGTCAGCTACAACTACGGCGCCCGCAATCCCGATCGGGTGAAGAAGGCTTTCTCCTATCTGGTCAAGCTCTGTCTCGGCTATTCGCTGCTCATGTGGGCGGTTGCCGAATTTGCACCCCAACTGTTCATCCTCGTCTTCACCCAGGACGCGGCACTGACCGAATTTACCAAAACGTCGCTGCGCATCTACATGGCCTGCACCTGCATCTTCGGCATCCAGATCGCCTGCCAGCAGACCTTCATCGCCATCGGCAACGCCAAAACCTCCCTCTTCCTGGCGGTACTGCGCAAGATCCTGCTGCTCATCCCGCTGATCTATCTGCTGCCCCATCTGCTGGGCGGGGTTGTCTCCAAAACCACCGCGGTCTTCCTTGCCGAGCCGGTCGCCGACCTGCTCGCCGTCGCCACCACCGCCACCCTCTTCTACCGTCAGTTTGGCCGGGCGATGCGGCAGCTGGAGGAACCGAAAAACAACACCCAACCGACCGAAGCATAAGCGCGGCTCGCGAATCCCCCTCCTGTGCGAGGGGGATTTGTCTTCTTTGCCCATGCCAGCCCATCCCATGCGGCGCAAAAGGGAAATCCCACGGGGAAGTGCGTACCCCGTGGGATTTGCTTTTTCTATTCCCGGTAGGCTGTCTGCGCCGATCAGGGCACCAGCATCTCGGGTGTGATCGGGCAGACATACTGCTTGCCCGCCATCTTCTTGTCAAACTCGGCACGGGCCTTGTGGAGGATCTCGGGATTCTCGAGCACCTTGAGGCCGAACAGCGCGATGGTCTTACAGGCATAGATCATCCCCTTCATGCCGATCGAATGGCCGGCACAGGCGGTCACCTGCCAGCTGTGACCGGGGGCGCCCAGGTTCCATGCCGCCGTTCCGAAGGAGACACCCGGCACGATGTGCTGGACATCCCCGACGTCGGTCGAACCGAAGGTGTCCATATAGGAGATCGGCAGGACGCTGTCGCACAGCTCGGTACCCTCGGGCAGCTCATACTCCTCCAGCTGCTTCTGGTAGCGGTCGGGCCGGGTCGCGTTGAGCTCACGGGCAAACTGCAGCTCCTCCGCCGTCCAGGCCTCACGCGGGGCCTCTTCCAGCGCCTGCTGCATCACCTCGGAAAGCACCAGGTTGGGCAGCCGCTCATAGCAGCCGCCGAGATACTCAATTTCGACCTCGGTGTCGGTCATCATCGCCGCACCCTTGGCGATCCGGACCAGCCTCTCGTAGACATCGTTGCAGGTCTCGCGGGTAAAGGCCCGGACAAAGTACTTGGAAGAGGCGCGGTCGGGTACGATGTTGGGGGCCACGCCGCCGTCGGTGATGATGTAATGGATGCGCACATCGCTGGTGACATGCTCGCGCAGGTAGTTGGCGCCCACGTTCATCAATTCGACCGCGTCGAGGGCCGAACGGCCGTTGTAGGGATCGCCGCCCGCATGCGCGGTGACGCCCTTGAAGTGGAAGTTGGCCGAATTGAGCGCCGTCGTGCGGCCCATATGCACCACATTGACGCTGCCGGGGTGGAACTCCACACAGTAATCGATGTCGTTAAAAGCGCCGCCGCGGGCCATATAGCTCTTGCCGGTGAGAACCTCCTCCGCCGGGCAGCCGAAATAGACCACCCGTCCGGCGAGGCCGCTCGCTTCCATCTCCGCCTTGAGGCCGATGGCGCCGCCCAGCGCGCCGACACCCAGCATGTTATGGCCGCAGCCCTGCCCATAGGCATTCGGATCGATCGGATCCTGGTGGGTTTCGACCTTCTGGCTCAAGCCGGGCAGCGCATCCAGCTCGCCCAGCAGACCGATGGCCGGGGAACCGGAGCCCCAGGTCGCCTTGATCGCGGTGGGGACACCCGCCACGCCGACCTCGACCTCAAAGCCTTCCTCCTTCAGATACTCGGAAATCCACTCGCAGGCCTTGTATTCACGGTAGGGGCCTTCGGGATGCTGCCACATCTTCAGCGAGATGTCCACCAGCCGGCCCTTCGCCTGTTCGATCTTATCAAACGCCTTCTGACCTAACATGTACATGCCTCCTTTGGCGATTTTGCAGCGCCCACCCGCCGGGACAGGCACCGGTGCGCCCCTATTATAGCATGAGGCGGCAGAAAATACCATACCCTCTGTCCAAGATGTTGAACCTCTGCCCGCCTTTGTCCTTCATTGGCAGACAAAAACGGCGGTGCAGCCGTAGCTGTACCGCCGTCTCTCCCCTGTCAAAAAATTTACAGCGAGACATCGGTCGCCATCTCATAGAGACGGACATCGATCGATTTCTTCATCTGCAGCGCCAGTTCGATATCATAATCGACAATCTCACCGCTGCGCACCCCGATGACCCGGTTGTAGATGCCGCGGGTAAGCAGCTCGATCGCGTGGTAGCCCATCTGGGAAGCGGTGACGCGATCCTGCACCGAGGGGGTGCCGCCCCGCTGGATATGTCCCAGCACAACCGACGCGACATGCAGGTCGGGGCTGACGCGCGGTTTCAGCTGCTCAACCAGATCGACCGCCTTGCCGACCCCTTCGGCCATCACAATCAGCGCATGATGCTTGCCCACCGCCTGGGCCTGGTCCAGCCGGTCGAGGATATCCCGCTTGAGATCATATTTGACCTCGGGGATGAGCACCGCCGTCGCGCCCGAACCGATGCCGACATTGAGCGCAAGATAGCCGGCGTTGCGGCCCATCACCTCGGCGACCATCACCCGGTCATGGCTTTTGATGGTGTCCATCAGCTTGTCAAGGCAGTCGACCGCCGTGTTCGAGGCGGTATCAAAGCCGATCGAATAGTCGGTCGAACCGATGTCGTTGTCGATTGTCCCCGGGATCCCGATGCATTTGATGCCGGTACGGGAGAGATCGAGCGCGCCCCGGTAGGAACCGTCGCCGCCGATGACGACAATGCCGTCGATACCCAGCTCGACACATTTGTCATGTGCCCGCTGGACACCCTCGGGGCTGTTGTACTCCGCGCTGCGGGCCGAATGGAGGATGGTCCCGCCTCGCGAAACGATATCCGAAACCGTCTCGAGGGTCATTGGGATGACGTTGCCCGCCATCAGTCCGTTGTAGCCGCGCTTGACACCGACCACCTCGATGCCTTTGCGCACACCCGCACGAACCACCGCGCGAATCGCCGCATTCATGCCCGGTGCATCTCCACCGCTGGTCAAAACGCCAATCTTCCGAATTTCTGTCATCATTACAACCGCTCCTTTGTGGCGGAATTTCAAAACATTTCATGAAAAATCGCACAAGAGTATTCCATGATCATTATACGTCATGGGAGTCCCGCCCACAAGTGGATTGATATAGAAGATAAGGCCCGGTTTCCCGAAAATTTTGTATATCTTTCTCAACGTCCTCCGCCGTCGCCCGCACGGACCACCACATTCTCGACGCCGAGGATCCGGCGAAGCTCCTCCACCATGACATCGTTGAGCATCACCCACTGCCGGGAAGGCATGCGGAAGGTTTTGCCGGTTGAACGGAAGGTCACATAGACGGGAAACTGACCGTCGAAGACGTCCATCAGGATCTTTGCCCTCCGGTAGCCATCCGATTGTTCATCCGGCACCCGCAGAAAGAGGCCCGGCCGTCCCCTCTGGCCGCCGGCCGGCGGCCGGCCACCCGGCTGCTGCCCCGCCGGCAGATCGGGAAGTGCTTCCCCGTCGGGCAGACGGATCTCCTCGCAGACGAGCTTGGCATCCTCCTCTTCCCGCAGGCTCAGCCGCCCCTCGGCCAGCAGCACGCTGCCTTCGACCAGGAAGGGGGAAACCCGTTCGAGGATCTTGGGAAAGACGATCATCTCGATCGAACCGCCGGTGTCCTCCAGCTGCACAAAGGCCATCATCGAATCGGATTTGGTGGTCTTCAGTTTTTTCTGGGCCACCGTCGCCATCACCTTGACCCGGCTGTTGTCCTCGATTCCCTCCTCCTCGGCATGCAGCAGACGGCTGATGGGGGTGCAGCCGGCCTTCTGTGCCATCTCCCGATAGGCCGCCATCGGGTGGCCGGAGAGGTAGAGGCCGGTGGTCTCCTTCTCGTACCGCAGCATCTCCTTCATCGGCAGCTCGGGCAGGCGGGGCAGACTGTCGTCATCCGCGCTGATCGACAGATTCTCCCCCATCTCAAACATGCTGACCTGTCCTGACAGGTTGCGCTTGCGCTCCCCCTCGATCCCCTCCAGCACGGTGGGCGCCGCCTGCAGCAGCACACTCCGATGCAGGCCAAAGGAGTCGAAAGCACCGCACTTGATGAGGCTTTCAACCGCCCGCCGGTTGAGTTCATTGCCGTAGACCCTGCGACAGAAATCGTGAAAGGAGGTGTAGGGGCCGTGCTGCTTGCGCTCCTCGATCAAACGGCGGATAAGCCCGCGGCCGAGGTTTTTGACCGCCAACAGACCAAAGCGGATGCTTTCGCCCGAAACGGTGAAGCCCTCCCCGCTTTCGTTGACATCGGGCGGCAGGATGGAAATGCCGATGCGGCCGCATTCCTCGATGTATTCGATGATCTTGCCGGTCGAATCGAGCACGCTGGTCAGCAGCGCCGCCATCGATTCCCGGGGATAGTGGCATTTGAGGTAGGCGGTCTGGTAGGCCACATAGGCATACGCCGCCGCATGGGATTTGTTGAAAGCGTAGGAGGCGAAGGCACTCATCTCGTCGAAGATCTCGGTCGCCGTCCGCTCGTCCACCCCATTGGCCACACAGCCGGCACATTCGACCCGGCCATCGGCCGCCCGGCTGCCGTAGATGAATGCCTGACGTTCCCCCTCCATGATATCGTGTTTCTTTTTGCTCATCGCACGGCGCACCAGATCGGCGCGGCCGTAGCTGAAACCGGCCAGCTCCCGGAAGATCTGCATGACCTGTTCCTGATAGAGGATGCACCCGTAGGTGACGTCGAGAATCGGCCGCAGCTTTTCATGCTTGTATTGCACCTGCTCGGGGTTGTGCCGGTTGCGGATATATTGGGGGATCGATTCCATCGGCCCCGGGCGGTAGAGCGAGATGACCGCGATGATGTCCTCAAAGGCGGTCGGTTTGAGCTCGGTGAGCACCCGCCGCATGCCGGCCGATTCCAGCTGGAACACCCCGCCGCTCTGCCCCTGCGCAAGCATCTCATAGACCGCCGGGTCGTCAAAGGGGATGCTGTCGATCGAAAAGTCGGGATGCTTCCGGCGGATCATCGCCTCGGCGTCCCGGATGACGGTGAGGTTGCGCAGGCCGAGAAAGTCCATCTTGAGCAGCCCCAGCTCCTCCAGCGTTCCCATCGTATACTGGGTCACGATCGATTCGTCGTTTTTTGCGAGCGGCACATAATGCACGACCGGATCGCGGGTGATCACCACCCCTGCCGCATGGGTCGAGGCGTGCCGGGGCATTCCCTCCACCCGGCGCGCCATATCGATGAGCTCTTTGACCTGGGGATTTTCCCCATAGAGCGTTTTAAGCTCGCTGTTCTTCTCAAGCGCCCGGTCGAGGGTAATCCCCAGCTCCATCGGTACCATCTTGGCGATGGTATCCACCGTGCCGTAGGGGATGGCGAGTGCCCGGCCGACATCCCGGATGGCGCCGCGGGCGGCCATGGTCCCGAAGGTGATGATCTGGGCCACGTGATCGGAGCCGTACTTGCGCACGACATAGTCGATGACCTCCTGCCGGCGCTCGTAGCAGAAATCGATATCGAAGTCGGGCATCGACACCCGTTCGGGGTTGAGAAACCGCTCGAACAGCAGGTTGTACCGGATGGGATCGATGCCGGTGATGCCAATACAGTAGGCCGCCAGGCTGCCCGCGCCCGACCCCCGGCCCGGACCCACCGGAATGCCCTGGCTTCGGGCATATTCGATGAAGTCATTCACAATCAGATAGTAGTCGACATAACCCATCGATTCGATGACCGACAGCTCGTAGGCCAGGCGGTCTTCGACCGCCCGGTCTGGATGGTCGCCATAGCGGCGGTGTAGCCCCTCATAACAGCGCTCCCGGAAATAGGCGGTATTGTCCGCATAGCCCTCCGGCGCGGTAAAATTGGGCAGCTTGGTGACGCCAAACTCAAACTCCAGGTTGCAGCGCTCGGCGATCCGAAGGGTATTCTCCACCGCCTCGGGATAGTCGGGCAGCAGGGCAGCCATCTCGTCGCCGCTCTTGAGGTAAAACTCCTGGGTCGGAAATTCCAGCGTTCCACCCTCATGCACCGTGTGGTTGGTCTGGATACAGATGAGCACATTCTGCATCCGATGATCCTCCCGCCGCAGATAGTGGGCATCGTTGGTCAGCACCACAGGGATTCCCGTCTCCCGGTGGATGCGCAGGATGCCCTCATTGACCTTCTGCTGCTCGGGGATCCCGTGGTCCTGCAGCTCGAGGTAGTAGTTGCCCTCCCCATAGATCGCCTGGTAGGTCTGCGCGGTACGCAGCGCCTCCTCATAGTCGTTGGCGCAAAGAAGCCGGGGGATCTCCCCCGCCAGGCAGGCGGAAAGGCAGATGAGCCCCTCGGCATGGGTGCGCAGCAGTTCGAGGTCCACCCGGGGTTTGTTGTAAAAACCGTCGATAAATCCACTGGAGACCAGCGCAATCAGATTCTGATACCCCCGGCTGTCCTTGCAGAGCAGCACCAGATGGTGGGGGGAGGAATCCATGCCGTAGACCTTGTCAAAGCGGGTACGCGGCGCGACATACACCTCACAGCCGATGATCGGCTTGATGCCCGCCTTTTTGGCCGCCTTATAGAAATCAACCGCCCCATACATCACCCCATGGTCGGTGATAGCGACAGCCGGTTGTTCCAGCTCTCGGGCGCGCTGCACCAGCTCCCCGATCCGGCAGGCGCCGTCGAGCAGGCTGTACTCACTGTGGACATGCAGATGCACAAACGGCTTCATCCGCTCTCCCCTTTTCATCCAATCTGGTTCTTCGGCCGGTCATCCCCGCCGGCCATCCTCCCGCAGCTCTTCGGCCAGTGCGCCCAACCGGCGCAGCCGATGGTTGACACCCGAACGGGAAAGCGGGGGCGACAGCGCCTGTCCCAGCTCCCGCAGGCTCATCTCGGGGTTTTCCAGCCGCAGCGCGGCAATGGCCCTCAGTTCCTCGGGCAGCGTATCCAAACCCCGTTTCGCCGCAATCAGCTCGATGGCCTCCACCTGGGAGAGGGAGGCCGTCACGGTTTTATCGATGTTGGCGGTCTCGCAGTTGCGTACCCGGTTGGCCTTGTTGCGAACATCCTTGTAGATTTTGACATCCATCAGCCGGAAGGCCGAGCGGAGGGCCCCCATCGCGGTGAGCATCTCCTCGATCGGCGCCGAATCCTTGAGATAGAGCAGATAAGCTCCCCTGCGGGTGACCGTGCCCATGTGGATACCCACCCGCAGCAGCTCCTCCCCCAGATCCTCCGACAGGCACTTAAAGGGGACCCGGTATTCCAGGTGATACCGTCCGGCCGGATCGGACATCGAGCCACAGGCGAGAAAAGCCCCCCGCAAAAAGGCCCAAACTGCGCGGGGATCCTCGCCGATATTCTCGCGACGCAGCCGCAGGGTGATCTCCCCGGGTACATGGCCGAAGGCCGCCAGCAGCTCGGCGCCCAGCTCCCGGGGGAAGGACACCCGATACCGCGTTCCCCGGCCCTGACGCTGCTGCCGTTCGATGGGCACCACACGGCCGCTGAGTTCCGCCATTCCAGCGGCGGCGAGTTCGGCCGCCGGCTCCCATTCACTGGTAAAAACCGCTCGTCCGGAGGAAAAGGACCGGGCAAAGAGCAGCAGGCCGTAGGTCTGCGCCCACCGTTCCCGCTCCTCCCGAACCGCCCAGGCAGCCTCACACAGCTCGCTTTTGAGTTCCGCACCAAACGACATGCCGTCCTCCCCCATCGTTAGCGTTTAATATCCCGGTGATGGATCAGCACCCGTACATCCTTCTCGGCCAGATGGGACCGCATCCGCTCGGCAAAGGTCACCGAACGATGATGCCCGCCCGTACAGCCGAAAGCGATCACCAGCTCCCGCTTGCCCTCCTTGCGGTAGTGGGGCAGCAGAAAATCGAGCAGATCACAAAGCCGCTGCAGCAGCTCCTGCGATTGGGCAAACTGCATCACATAATCCCGTACCGGCGCATCCAAGCCGGTTTTGGGCTTGAGCTCTGGAATATAGAAGGGGTTGGGCAGGCAGCGCACATCGAAGACCAGGTCGGCCTCGGACGGCAGGCCGTATTTAAAACCGAAGGAGATCACCCGCACCAGGAAAGGGTCCTCCCCCGCCCCGCCGAAGATGGCCACCATCCGTTCCCGCAACTCGGCCGCCGTGAGATTGGAGGTGTCGATGATGATATCCGCCCGCGCGTAGATCGGGGCCAGCAGCTCCCGTTCCCGTTCGATGGCCGACTGGATCGACTCGCCGCAGCTGTCCTGCAGCGGATGCTTGCGGCGGCTCTCCTTCTGCCGGCGGATGATGATCTCATCGTCACAGTCGAGAAAGAGGACGCGATAGCTGCACTCCCGCCCCAGCCGGTCGAGCGCCTCGGGGATGCCGCGGAACAGCTCGCCGCCCCGCAGGTCGGTCACGATCGCCAGCCGGCGCAGCCGTCCTCCCGACTGGCGGCAGATATCGACAAAGGTGGAGAGCAGGGCGGGTGGGATGTTATCCACACAGTAGAATCCGATATCCTCGAGCGCCTTCATCGCGCTCGATTTGCCCGCGCCGGACAGTCCGGTCACGATCAGCAGATCCTGCTGTCCGGTCCGTCCAGCCGGTTCGCCCGGATGATGCCCGTTAAAAGCCAACCATCCTCACCTCACATTCCAGCTCAAAGCCCGTCTGGGTATAGACCCGCTCCTTGACCCGATCGATCAGCGCAAGCACATCGCTGGCCGTCGCGCCGCCGGTGTTGATGATAAAGCCGCTGTGCTTGTCGCTCACCATCGCGCCGCCGACCCGTTCCCCCTTCAGCCCGCACTGCTCGATCAGCGCAGCCGCATAAGCCCCCTCGGGGCGCTTAAAGGTGCTGCCGGCACTCGGCCATTCGAGCGGCTGCTTTTCCCGGCGCCGGCCCATCAGCTCCTCCATCCTGGCACGGATCTGCTCCGCTTCCCGGGGAACCAGCCGGACCTCCACCGTCAGGATGATCTCTCCCGAATCGCTGTAGGCGCTGTGCCGGTAGGCAAGCTCAAGATCGCCCCCCGCCCGTTCGCCCACCGTGCCGTCCGGCAGGAGATGGCGGCAGCGGACCAGGACATCCTTCATCTCACCGCCATAAGCGCCCGCATTCATCAGCGCCGCGCCGCCCACACTCCCCGGGATACCCCAGGCAAATTCCATCCCGCCGAGCGAGAGGTCGAGCGCGCGTTTGCAGACCGACGCCAGCTGGGCGCCCGCCTCACATTGCAGGCTCACTTCCCCCGTCCGCAGAATCTCCGAGAAGCCCCTGCCGAAGTGCAGCACCGCCCCGCGGATGCCCCGGTCGGCTACCAACAGGTTGGAGCCGTTGCCCAACACCACCAGCGGCGTCCCCGTCTCACCGGCATGGCGCACCACCGCGGCCACCTGATCCTCCGTCTCCGGTTCGATCATCAGGTCGGCAGGGCCGCCGATGCGGAAGGAGGTATAATCCGCCATCGGCACATCCCGCCGGTAGGGGCAGTGCAGTTGTTCCAACAGCTGGGTCCATGATGCCAGTTCCATAGATCATCCTCACTTCATCCGGGCCCGGCCCGGAAGGGTTTT
>CASGDD010000089.1 GCA_949300115.1 uncultured Oscillospiraceae bacterium
CTTTCCGATTGCGCGAATTGCCAGCGGGGGCTCCCCGCCGCTGCGCGAGTGAATAGTTTTGGAGTGAGCGCAGGGCGCTCACATTCGGATAAGACCACCCAAAGATGAGGCGCGCGCAGCGCAATTGGCTCCGGGCACTGCCCGGCCGCGGAACATGGTTACGGAGATGGATCGTATGCTTTTACATCTTGGTGCGGATGTTGTGATCGAGGAGGGGGAGGTTGTCGGCATCTTTGACCTCGACAACAGCTCGACCTCCAAACGTACCCGGGCTTTTTTGGCCGATGCCCAGCGGAAGGGGGAGGTCATCAACGTCTCGATCGGGGAGCTGCCGAAGTCCTTTGTCGTCTGCACCGTCGAGACGACCCGGGGCCGGGGCCAGCGGGTGTATATCTCCCCCATCGCCTCGAGTACCCTGCGCCGCCGGGCGCTGGCGCCCTTCTCCGCCTTCCGGCGGACGGCGCTGCGCTGGCGCAGAACGGGTCCATAATCGATGTTGTCTTTTCCGTCCGGCGGCCATCCGCCCGGGCGTTCGGATTTTGCGACTTTACCCAATGGAGGGCCTTAGTTTGGATAATCAGCAACAAAAGCAGCAATATGAAGCGCAGCATCCGGTCGATCAGGAGCTGCAAAACTACGACGCCAGCGACATCCAGGTGCTCGAGGGACTCGAGGCGGTGCGCAAGCGTCCGGGCATGTATATCGGCTCGACCGGCCCGCGCGGGCTGCATCATCTCGTCTATGAGATTGTCGACAACGCCATCGATGAGGCGCTGGCCGGGTTCTGTGACCGCATCACCGTCGAGATTCTGCCGGACAATGTCATCCGGGTGCAGGACGATGGCCGCGGCATTCCGGTCGGTATCCAGCCGAAGCTGGGCATTCCGGCGGTGACCGTCGTCTTCACCGTGCTGCACGCGGGCGGCAAATTCGGCGGCGGCGGATACAAGGTGTCGGGCGGCCTGCATGGCGTCGGCGCCTCGGTGGTCAACGCCCTCAGCGAATGGCTGGAGGTCGAGGTCCGGGACGGCGAACATATCTACCGCCAGCGGTTCGAACGCGGCCACAGCATGTACGATCTTAAGGTCATCGGCGACACCACCGACCGCGGCACCACCGTCACCTTCAAGCCGGACGGCGAAATCTTCGAGGTCACCCAGTTCGAGTATGAGACGCTGCTGACCCGGCTGCGTGAACAGGCGTTTCTCAATGCCGGGGTGGAGATCACCCTCACCGACAGCCGGGAGGGGGAGCCGACCGAGACGGTCATGCGCTATGACGGCGGCATCCGCAGTTTTGTCGAGCATCTCCAGCGGCACAAGGAGGTGCTGCATCCCGATGTCATCTATTTCCAGGATGAGACCGATGCCGGACTCGCCGAGGTCGCCATGCAGTACAACGACGGCTATTCGGAGGTGCTTTTAAGCTTCGCCAACAACATCCACACCTCGGACGGCGGCAGCCATGAGGTCGGCTTCAAATCGGGACTGACCCGCGCCTTCAACGATTACGCGCGGCAGAAGGGGCTGCTCAAGGACAACGACCAGAATCTCGCCGGCGAGGATGTCCGGGAGGGACTCACCGCCATCATCTCGGTGAAGGTCTCGGATGCTCAGTTCGAGGGACAGACCAAAGCGAAGCTCGGCAACACCGAGGTGCGTCCGCTGGTCGAGGGGCTGGTCTACAGCGGCCTGTCGACCTATTTCGAGGAACATCCGGCGGTCGCCAAGACAATCTTCGACAAGGCGCTCGGCGCCGCCCGGGCCAGGGAGGCCGCCCGCAAGGCCCGAGAACTGACCCGCCGCAAATCGGCGCTCGAGACGGCGTCGCTGCCCGGCAAACTCGCCGATTGTCAGGAACGCGACCCGGCCCTTACCGAGCTCTACATCGTCGAGGGCGATTCGGCCGGCGGCTCGGCCAAGGAGGGCCGCGACCGCAAATACCAGGCGATCCTCCCCCTCTGGGGCAAGATGCTCAACGTCGAAAAGGCTCGGCTCGACCGGGTCTATGGCAACGACAAGCTGATGCCGGTTGTGACCGCGCTCGGCTGCGGCATCGGTGAGGATTTCGATCTCTCGAAACTCCGCTATCACAAGGTCATCATCATGGCCGATGCGGATGTCGACGGCAGCCATATCCGCACCCTGCTGCTGACCTTCTTCTTCCGTTTCATGCGGCCGCTCGTCGAGGAGGGGCATATCTGCATCGCCCAGCCGCCCCTCTACCAGCTGCGCCGCGGCAAGGAGGTGCATTACGCCTACACCGACGCCGAGCGGGATCAGATTCTCGCCGAGATGAACAGCCGCAGCCAGGCGAAGATCGATGTCCAGCGGTACAAGGGTCTCGGTGAGATGGACCCCGAACAGCTGTGGGATACCACCATGAACCCCGAAAGCCGCATCCTGCTGCAGGTCGAGATGGAGGACGCCGCCCGTGCCGATGAGATCTTCACCGTTCTCATGGGCGACAAGGTCGGCCCCCGCCGCGAATTCATCGAACAAAACGCCCAATACGCCCAACTAGACGTATAGCGATTGCATGATTTTTCCTGTTTCCAGCCTACACTTG
>CASGDD010000090.1 GCA_949300115.1 uncultured Oscillospiraceae bacterium
CCACTCTTCACTCAAAAAACCCGCGGTCTTTTAGGCGGTCAGTTCGATCAGGTTGCCCTCCACACCCGCGATGCAGCTCTCGTAGTAGCCGTCGCCGGTGACCCGGGGGCCGCTGAGGAGCTCGTAGCCGTCCGCCTGCAGCCGGCGGGTCAGCGTGTCCACCCGCTCGCGGCTGCCGAGCCGGAAGGCAATATGGGCGTAACCCAGCCGGGGGATGGCGGGATTGCCCCCCTCCAGCTGGGGACGATGCATGATCTCCAGCCGGGCGCCGCCCTCAAAGGTGAGAAAGTAGGAGCGGAAATCGGTCTTCGGGTTGTGATAGCCCTCATTCGAAACGGCGCCCAGATAGCGGACAAAAAACGCCCGCGCCGCCTCGAGATCCTGCACATACAGCGCAACATGTTCAATTTCCATCGGATACACCCCCTGTTCTTTGGATGATCGGATACCGCGTCTACGCCATGCCCGCCAGCAATCCCACCAACAGCACCAGCAGCAGGAGGGTGACGAGACGCATCCGCCCCCGGAACCAGCGGGGGGAGAAATCCAGCCGGTGGCGCAGCAGCAGCCAGCCGAGCAGATCGAGGCCGGCGAAGGTGACCGGATAGGCGAGGCAGAGAAAGAGCAGCTCGCCGGTCAGCGCCGCGCCCCGGGTTTTGAAAAAGAGGGCGGCCAGGCAGCCGATGGCAAGCCCGATGAAGGGCAGCCAGCTGACAACCCGGCCGAAGCGATAGCCGGGCTCGGGGGAAGGTTCGGAGATCTCGTCCGGCGTCTCCGGTTGTTCGGAGAGAGGACGATCGGGGTCGGACATCGGGCAGCGCTCCTTTCTAATGGGTAACAAAAAACCTCCGCCCATTCGGTACGGAGGTTTTGCGATCGATTGACTTAACCCGCACGGTTGAGCTTGACGGCCAGCGCGGATTTTTTCCGGGCTGCGGTGTTCTTATGAAGGATACCCTTCGCAACCGCCTGATCGATCTTCTTGATCGCGAGCTTGACAGCCGCTTCCTTATCGCCGGCAGAAGTCTCCAGCGCAACATCGGCCTTCTTGATGGTGGTCTTTAAGTTCGAACGCAGCATTTTGTTGCGCATTGCCTTCTTGGCGTTGACAAGCACTCTCTTTTTCGCGGATTTGCAGTTCGGCATTTTGGCACCTCCTTCTTAGAAATCGCAGTACAAGTAATCTTAGCATCCTTTTTACGAAATTGCAACTACTTTTCCAAAAAAAGATGCCCGAGAAGCAAATTTTTTTCACCGCCCCGGCCGCCGGGGTGGATTTCCCCCATCCATGGCGGCGGATGGCGGGATTATCCGCCGAAAAAGGCGTCAAACAGCGCGTCCTGCTCGGGCAGATGGACCACATACCCGACCGCGACCCGGCCGCCGGTGGCCTCGATCAGCCGGCGGGCGCCCGCCTCGCCGAAGGCGCCGCAGAGCTCGATGGCGCCATAGCCCTCGTCGGCAAGCGAGACGGCAAGCGCGGCCGCCTCGTCGAGCGAACGGACGGTACGGATGGCGGTAAGGCCCCGGGCGGTCTCAAACACCGCCCGGTCGGCCGCCGGATCGTAATGGGCGCCCATCAGAAGGAAGGCAAACTTTTTCATCCTCTCTCCCCCTCTCGATGATTTACCAGGTTTCATAGTGTACGATGGCGTCGAGCGGCTTGCGGGGACGGGCGGGCGGCTCCTCCGCCTTGTGCCCGATGGTGAGGATGCCGACGACATACTGGTCCTCGGGGATTCCCAGGATGGGCCGGATATCGTCCTGGACAAACCAGGCAATCCAGCAGCTGCCCAGCCCCAGATGCTCCGCCTCGAGCAGGATATGCTCAATCGCGATGGCGGTATCCCGGACGATCATCTTGAGTCCCGCCTCGGCGCTCCCCTCGTCCAGCCGCAGCCCCTCCCGGTCGGGGAAGCGGGGGGTGCTGTCGGCGACCGCGACCAGAAAGAGCGGCGCTTCGGCCATCCAGGGCTGGTTGTGGGCCGCCTCGGCAAGCCGACGGCGCCGTTCGGCGTCCCGCACGACGACAAACTGCCAGGGCTGGGTGTTGCCGGCCGACGGCGCCAGCCGGGCCGCCTCGAGCAGATCGAACAGCTCGGCATCGGTGACAGGGGTGTCCTTGTAGCGGCGAATGCTTCTTCGGTTTTGAATCTCCCGGATCATCGTACAGCTCCTTTCCCGGATGGCATCGGATGGGCGTGTATCTTCCCCTCTATCCTACCACATTTCCCCGCCCGGCACAAACCCCGTCCGCAAAAAATCCCGCCGCACCGCCGCCCGTCGGCGGATATCGCCGGCCGGGCGCAAAGCAAACGGCGCCGCCGGAGAGGCAGCGCCGCTTGGAAATGGACCGGGCCCATCGAACGGAAAACCGATCAATAGTCCTCGCTGAGGATCTCGAAATAGCTCTTCGGATAGCCGCAGGTGGGGCAGCGCTCGGGCGCGGCCGTCCCGATGACGATATGGCCGCAGTTGCGGCACTCCCACATCTTGACCTCCCCCTTCTCGAAGACGGCGGCGGTCTCGACATTGCGCAGCAGCGCGCGGTAGCGCTCCTCATGGTGCTTCTCGATGGCGCCGACCAGCCGGAATTTGACGGCCAGCTCGGGGAAGCCCTCCGCCTCGGCGGTCTTCGCGAAGCCCTCATACATGTCGGTCCACTCGTAGTTCTCCCCCTCGGCGGCATGCAGCAGGTTTTCGGCGGTGTTCCCGATGCCGCCCAGCTCCTGCAGCCACAGCTTGGCATGCTCCCGTTCATTCTCCGCCGTCTTGAGGAAGAGGGCGGCAATCTGCTCATAGCCCTCCGCCTGGGCGACCGAAGCGAAGTAGGTGTATTTGCCCCGCGCCTGCGATTCACCGGCGAAGGCGGCCTCGAGGTTGCGTTCGGTCTGGGTACCGGCATAGCGGGAGGCGGCGGGCGTCTCCTCGAGCAATTCGAGCTTGTCCCCCGTGGCCTTGCAGACCGGACAGACGGGGGTGGTGCCATCGGGGACCTCAAACAGATGGCCGCAGACCTTGCAGCGATACTTCTTCATACGGGG